>CANFIH010000208.1 GCA_947446855.1 Burkholderiales bacterium | reverse complement strand
TGGCACGCGGGTCGTAGTTCTTGTACACGCGGTGACCAAAACCCATCAGCTTGACGCCGGAGTTCTTGTCCTTCACCTGGTTCATGAATTCGCCAACCTTGGACAGGCCGCCCATTTTCTGGATGTCTTCCAGCATGTTCAGGCAGGCTTCGTTGGCGCCCCCGTGGGCTGGGCCCCAGAGGCAGGCGACACCGGCTGCAATCGCTGCAAACGGGTTGGTGCCGGAAGAGCCGCACAGGCGCACCGTGGAGGTGGAGGCGTTCTGCTCGTGGTCGGCGTGCAGGATGAAGATGCGGTCCAGCGCACGTTCGATCACGGGGTTGACCACATACTCTTCGCAAGGCGTGGCAAACATCATGTGCATGAAGTTGCCGGCGTAGCTCAGGTTGTTCTTGGGGTACATGTAGGGCTGACCCGCGCTGTACTTGTAAGCCATGGCCACCAGGGTGGGCAGCTTGGCAATCAGGCGGATGGCCGAGATTTCGCGGTGTTCCGGATTGTTGATGTCCGTGCTGTCATGGTAGAAGGCCGACAGGGCGCCGACCAGGCCGGTCAGAATCGCCATGGGGTGGGCATCGCGGCGGAAGCCACGCAGGAAAAATTGCATCTGCTCATTGACCATGGTGTGGTTGGACACACGCTTGGTGAAGTCGGCCTTGCCGGCAGCGTTGGGCAGGTTTCCGTACAGCAGCAGATGGCAGGTTTCCATGAAGTCGCAGTTCACGGCCAACTGCTCGATCGGGTAGCCGCGGTACAGCAATTCGCCCTTGTCGCCATCGATGTAGGTGATGGCTGACTGGCAGGAGGCCGTCGACAGAAAACCCGGGTCATAGGTGAACATGCCGGTCTGTGCGTACAGCTTGCGGATGTCGATGACATCCGGGCCTACGGTGCCCTGATAGATCGGCATATCAACGCTGGGGCTGCCGTTACTGAACGACATGGTGGCTTTGTTATCAGCTAGTTTCATCTTTCGCCTTTCAGAGAGGTTCTCTCAACATTTTTAAAACTTCACGCACATCTTCGGTATCGAGTTGCGCGTCTACCTGGGAGAGCGATTTTCGTGCCAACTGAACGTCCAGCAGGTCGTTATCGCTCAAGTCCATCAACGCCCCCAGCGCTTGCGCCTGGCGAACATTCAATGTGCTGCTAAACCGGTTAAAAAACCGTTCGATGAACAGGTCGTTTTCCAGCAGACCGCGACGGCAGCGCCAGCGCAGCTTGCTCAATACCCGTTCATCAATCAGTTCATCCATCACAAGGGCTTGCTCACGCTTAGACCGTGCGCAAAACCATCATTTCCTTGATCTTGCCGATTGCCCGGGTGGGGTTCAAACCCTTGGGGCAAACTTCAACACAATTCATGATGGTGTGGCAGCGGAACAGGCGGTACGGGTCTTCCAGGTTGTCCAGACGCTCGGCCGTGGCCTGGTCGCGGCTGTCAGCCAGGAAGCGGTAGGCCTGCAACAGTCCGGCGGGGCCGACAAACTTGTCGGGGTTCCACCAGAAGCTGGGGCAAGAGGTGGAGCAGCTGGCGCACAGAATGCATTCGTACAAGCCATTGAGCTCTTCGCGCTCTTCCGGGCTTTGCAGACGCTCTTTTTCGGGCGGTACGGTGTCGTTGATCAGGTAGGGCTTGATCGAGTTGTACTGCTTGAAGAACTGCGTCATGTCCACGATCAGGTCGCGAATCACGGGCAGGCCGGGCAGGGGCTTCAAGACGATGGTGCCGGGCAGCGTCAGCATGTTGGTCAGGCAAGCCAGACCGTTTTTGCCGTTGATGTTCATGGCGTCCGAACCACACACACCTTCGCGGCAGGAGCGGCGGAAGGAGATGGTGGGGTCAACTGCCTTGAGCTTCATCAGGGCGTCCAGCAGCATGCGCTCGTGACCGTCGAGTTCGACCTCGATGGTTTGCATATAGGGCTTGGCGTCCTTATCCGGATCGTAGCGGTAGATGGAGAAAGTGCGTAGGGTCATGTTCTGTATCTCGCGGTAGATGTCGCTAGGGATCGCTTTAGAAGGTACGGACTTTGAGTGGCACGGAGTCCACGGTCAAAGGCTTCATCTGGACGGACTTGTAGGACAGGCTGTTGTCAGCGCTGTGCCACAGGGTGTGCTTGTGCCATTCCTTGTCGTTGCGTCCGTTCGGGAACTCGGCGGAGTCAGCGTAGTCGTCCACGGTGTGGGCACCACGGCTCTCATGGCGGGCAGCGGCGGACACGATGGTGGCCTGTGCGGCTTCGATCAGGTTGTCCACTTCCAGGGCTTCGATGCGCGCGGTGTTGAACACCTTGGACTTGTCCTTCAGGCCGATATTCTTCACGCGTTCACGCAGTTCAGCGATCTTGACCACGCCTTCGTCCATCACCTTTTGGGTGCGGAACACGCCGGCATGCTGCTGCATGGCAGCGCGCAAATCGTTGGCCACATCCTGTGCGTACTCGCCGCTGGTGGCATTGTCCAGGCGAGCCAGGCGGCTCAGGGTGAGGTCCGTCGCGTCCTTGGGCAGCTCTTTGTGTTCCTTGTTCTTGTTGTTGAACTCCACAATGTGGTTGCCGGCCGCACGTCCAAACACCAGCAAGTCCAACAGCGAGTTGGTGCCCAGGCGGTTGGCGCCGTGCACCGACACGCAGGAGCATTCACCCACTGCGTACAGACCGTTGACCACTGCGTTGGCGACGTCGCCCTTGCGTGTCACCACTTGGCCGTTGATGTTGGTAGGAATACCACCCATCTGGTAATGGATGGTGGGTACCACGGGAATCGGTTCCTTGGTGATGTCGACGTTGGCAAAGTTGTGGCCGATTTCGAACACCGAGGGCAGGCGCTTCATGATGGTCTCGGCACCGAGGTGGTCGAGCTTCAGGAGCACGTGGTCCTTGTTGGGGCCGCAGCCACGCCCTTCCTTGATTTCCTGGTCCATGGAACGCGACACGAAGTCACGCGGTGCCAGGTCTTTCAGGGTGGGCGCATAGCGCTCCATGAATCGTTCACCGTTGCTGTTGAGCAGAATGGCGCCTTCGCCACGGCAGCCTTCGGTCAGCAGCACGCCAGCGCCGGCCACGCCGGTGGGGTGGAATTGCCAGAATTCCATATCCTGCAGTGGCAGGCCGGCGCGTGCCGCCATGCCCAGGCCGTCGCCAGTATTGATGAAGGCGTTGGTGGAGGCGGCAAAAATGCGACCGGCACCACCGGTAGCCAGCAATGTGGTTTTGGCTTGCAGCACGTGCACGTCGCCGGTTTCCATTTCCAGGGCGGTGACACCGACCACGTCGCCTTCGGCGTCACGGATCAGGTCCAGCGCCATCCACTCGACGAAGAAGCTGGTCTTGGCGGCCACGTTTTGCTGGTACAGCGTGTGCAGCATGGCGTGGCCGGTACGGTCAGCAGCGGCGCAGGCACGCTCCACAGCCTTCTCGCCGTAGTTGGCGGTGTGGCCGCCGAACGGGCGTTGGTAAATCGTGCCGTCCGGGTTACGGTCGAAAGGCATGCCCATGTGCTCCAGGTCGTACACGACCTTGGGTGCTTCGCGGCACATGAATTCAATGGCGTCCTGGTCGCCCAGCCAATCGCCACCTTTGACGGTGTCGTAGAAGTGGTAGTGCCAGTTGTCGTCGTTCATGTTGCCCAGGCTGGCACCGATGCCGCCCTGTGCCGCCACGGTGTGCGAACGGGTGGGGAAGACCTTGGACAGAACGGCAACGTTCAGACCGGCGCGGGCCAGTTGAAGCGAAGCGCGCATGCCGGAGCCGCCGGCGCCGACGATAACGACGTCAAATTTGCGTTTGGTAACTTGGTAAGCCATGTTTGTGTGTGCCTAAGTATGTGGGTGCGGTAGCTGCTGTGCGATCAAAGGCGCCACAGGACCTGAATGGCCCAGCCGGCACAACCGACCAGCCAGACGATGGAGAAGACCTGCAGGGACAGGCGTACAGAGACGGGCTTGATGTAGTCCATCCAGATGTCACGGATACCGATCCAGGCGTGGTAGAGCAGGGAAATGATGACCACAAAGGTCAGGAACTTCATCCATTGGCTGGAGAAGATGCCGGCCCATTTGTCGTAACCGATCGGGCCTTTGGACAAGAGTACTTGTGCCAGCAAAATGATCGTGAAGAGTGCCATCAGACAGGCGGTGACGCGCTGGGCCAGCCAGTCGCGCAGACCGTAGTGTGCGCCGGTTGCGAGGCGCTTGGTGCCGTAGTTAACTGCCATTTGCTTGATTCCTTGAGTTCCGGGGGGATGGGTTCAGTACAGACCGAACAACTTGGCGCCCAACGCCACTGTGAGCAGGGTGCCCAGTGTCAATGTGACCAGCGCCGAAGAGCGGCCGAATTCCTTGGTGACCGCATCATGGCTCAGGTCCATCCACAAATGGCGCATGCCTGCGATGAAATGGTGCAGGTAAGACCACATGATGGCCAGCGCTACCAGCTTGAATAACCAGCCCGGTACGAAACCGATGCCGGCACTGAACAGGTGCGTGAAGCGTGCGAAAGAAAACTCCGAAGACACTGAAGTGTCAAACATCCAGATGATGAAGGGCATCAGAACGAAGAGGATGGCGCCACTGACACGGTGCAGGATGGAGACGATGCCAGCGGGCGGCAGCTTGTAGGAGGGCAGGTCCGAGAACGCGTTGATGTTGCGGAATTCGGGCCTTTTGGCTCGGGCGGACGATACAAGGTCGGTCATGAACTGCTTTCTTTTCTGTGATGTAACTGCAATGTAATTATTACGCGGAGAAGCAAAATTCTATTGCACCGCATCAATCTGACATTTGACTTGCATGCGGGCGGCTTAATTCAACGCGTTTCGATAATAGTGCGTATCAGTCCGATAAAGACCGCGGCGCAACTCCATCGGCGCGTCGTTGTAGGTGAAGGCCGTGCGCTCCACGCTCAGTAGCGGTGTCTGGCCGTTGACGCCGAGCAGGGCTCGCTGTTCGGCATCGGGCAGGACGGCACGGATTTTTTCGTCGGCGCGCACCATGCGTGCGCCGAATTCAGTTTCAAACAGGGCATACATCGGGCCTTGGTGCGCGCGCAGGCGTTCGGCCGTTAGCCCCTTGAACTGTGCGCCGGGCAGCCACAGGTCTTCCAGTATGGTGGGCGTGGCGGCGAAGGACAGCACGCGGCGCACTTGCAGCACGGCCTCGCCCTGGCGGATGGCCAGTGCACGGGCAATGTCGGACGACGCACGCACGCGTTTGCAATCGATGATCTGGCGCTGGGCCGGACCCTCGCTTTGCAGGTCACCGTTGTCCGGGTACAGGCGCAGAAAACGGTACTGCACCTGCTGCTCGGCGTGGGTGGCGACGAAAGTGCCTTTGCCCTGGCGCCGCACCAGCAAGTTTTCAGCGGCCAATTCATCGATGGCTTTGCGTACCGTGCCTTGGCTGACTTTGAAGCGCGCGGCCAGATCCATCTCGCTGGGTATGGCGGCGCTAGGCTTCCATTCGCCTGCCTGCAGGCTTTGCAATATCAGCACCTTGATCTGCTGGTAAAGCGGACTGAAGGCGGGAGTGGAGTTGGAAGCCGCAATCGCGCTGCCGCCAGGCTCGGCGCCGGCCGGGCCCATGCTTTCGCTGATGGGAGTGGATGCAGTGTTCATCAAATGGGCCCGAAAAACGGGGTGCGAAGTAAGCCTCGAGTCAGTCTCGAATATTTGATGAATCATATCTTATATAAGACATAAGACAAGTTGACCGGCGTCCAATTTCGAGGGTAAACTCTGGCGCAATCTGCAGGGCTCAAACCGTGTTGCTTGGGTTCCTGGACAGTGCCTGTTTTCATAACCTTCCTGGAGTATCACCATGAGCAAAAAGCCTGTACGCGTCGCTGTCACCGGAGCCGCCGGCCAAATCGGATATGCACTTCTGTTCCGCATCGCATCGGGCGAAATGCTGGGCAAGGACCAACCCGTCATCCTGCAATTGCTGGAAGTGCCGGTTGAGGGTCCTCAAAAAGCGCTCAAGGGCGTGATGATGGAACTCGACGATTGCGCATTCCCTCTGCTGGTTGAAATGACGGCACACAGCGATCCCATGACCGCCTTCAAGGACGCGGACTACGCCCTGCTGGTCGGTTCGCGTCCCCGTGGCCCGGGCATGGAGCGTGCCGAATTGTTGGCCGTCAACGGCGCCATCTTCACAGCCCAAGGCAAGGCACTGAACGCCGTGGCCAGCCGTGATGTGCGCGTGCTGGTGGTTGGTAACCCTGCCAACACCAATGCTTACATCGCTATGAAGAGCGCTCCCGATCTGCCACGCAAGAACTTCACCGCCATGCTGCGCCTGGACCACAACCGCGCCGCCAGCCAGATCGCTGCCAAGACCGGCAAGCCGGTGGCCGCCATCGAGAAGTTGACGGTTTGGGGCAACCACTCGCCCACCATGTACGCTGACTACCGTTTCGCCACCATCAATGGCGAGAGCGTTGCGACCATGATCAACGACCAGGAATGGAACGCCAACACTTTCCTGCCGACAGTGGGCAAGCGCGGTGCTGCCATCATTGAAGCGCGTGGCCTGTCGTCCGCAGCCTCCGCTGCCAACGCAGCCATCGATCACATGCGCGACTGGGCCCTGGGCACCAACGGCAAGTGGGTCACCATGGGTATTCCTTCGGATGGCCAGTACGGTATCCCCAAGGACGTGATGTTCGGCTTCCCCGTCACCTGCGAAGGCGGCGAATACAAGATTGTCGAAGGCCTGCCGATTGACGCATTCAGCCAGACTTGCATCGACAAGACTTTGGCTGAGTTGACGGGCGAGCAAGACGGCGTCAAGCACCTGCTGTAATACGTATGCGTGATGCCGGGGCGATCAAGCCCCATCTTCATCCGCGTCAGGTCTTGTTGGGCGCGCAGGGTGCAGCCGGTTTTTTGCCGGTATGCGACCACTACAGCGGTGTCGAAGCGCGGATGAAGAAGAGCCTGCAGCTGCAGGCCGATATGGCAGAGGAGTTCGGCGCCTGCGTCTTCGACGTGACGCTGGACTGCGAAGATGGCGCCCCAGCCGGC
>CANFIH010000207.1 GCA_947446855.1 Burkholderiales bacterium | reverse complement strand
TGTGCCTGGTCGGGCCGCCGGGCGTGGGCAAGACTTCGCTGGGCCAGTCCATCGCCAAGTGCCTGGGACGCCAGTTTGTGCGCGTGTCCTTGGGTGGTGTGCATGACGAGGCCGAACTGCGCGGGCACCGCCGCACCTATGTGGGCGCGCTGCCGGGCAATGTGATGCAGGCCATCAAGCGGGTGGGCACGCGCGACTGCGTGATGATGCTCGACGAGATTGACAAGATGAGCAGCGGCTTTCATGGCGACCCGTCGGCCGCCCTGCTGGAGTTGCTGGACCCGGAGCAGAACAAGACTTTTAGAGACAACTACCTGGCCGTGCCCTTTGACCTGTCGCAGGTCTTGTTCATCGCCACCGCCAATATGCTGGATCCGCTGGCCGGGCCGCTGCGTGACCGTATGGAGGTGTTGCACATCAGCAGCTACACGCGGGACGAAAAATTCGCCATCGCACGCAAGTACCTGGTGGCGCGCCAACGCGAGGCCTGCGGGCTTCAGGAAGGGGATTTCACGCTGGATGATGCGGCATTGCGCAGCATCATTCGCGACTACACGCGCGAGGCGGGGGTACGGGGTCTGGAGCGCCAGATTGCGGCCGTGTGCCGGCACGCGGCCATGCGGGTCGCAGAAGGCCAGGCCACGCGGGTGCAGGTGTCGGCGCACGAGCTGCCCGACATTCTGGGCCCGGCGCTGTTTGAAGACGAAGTGGCCCTGCGCCCGGGGCTGCCCGGAGTGGCTACCGGGCTGGCGTGGACGCCCGTGGGCGGAGACATCCTGTTTATTGAGGCGGCGCGCACCCCGGGCAGCGGCAGGCTGATACTCACCGGCCAGCTGGGCGAGGTGATGAAGGAGTCGGCACAGGCTGCGCTGACGCTGGTGAAGGCGCGCGCCATGGCACTCGGACTGGATGGCACAGCGTTTGAGAAAACGGACGTGCATGTGCACGTGCCCGCGGGGGCCATCCCCAAAGACGGACCAAGCGCCGGTGTTGCGATGTTCATTGCACTGGCTTCGCTGTTCATGAACCGCACGGTGGACAGCCATGTGGCCATGACCGGAGAGATCAGCCTGCGCGGCCTGGTGTTGCCGGTGGGTGGCGTCAAGGAGAAGGTACTGGCGGCTGCATCAGCGGGGGTGCAGCGCGTGCTGCTGCCTGCCCGCAACCGCAAGGATCTGGATGAACTGCCGGCCTCCGTGCGAGAGCACCTTGCGTTCGTGTTTCTGGACAATGTGGATCAGGCCATGGACAGCGCCATTGCCCGGAGCGCCCCGACCGATGGCCATGACGCACCTTGCTAACGATGGCCTTATTTGGCTTTGGCCGGGCGTGCCGCCTTGACCCTGGGAAGCGCGCGCAGTGCCGCCAGAAAGTCGGCATCTGGTAAGGCTGCCAGCGCCTGGATACCGGCGCGCAGCAGCGCTTTCTTTTTGGCCGGGGAGGCCAGCCGGTCTGCGCGCAGCTTCATCTCGCTCAACAGGGCGTACTCTGCTCTGGGGACTGCAAAGCTGCCACGCACCATAGGCACTTTCCTCGCTTTGACGGGCTTGGCAGGCGCATGGTCCATCACGACAGCTTGCTCCTTGGCGGGCGTCACCGCCGCGGGCCGGGCTCCATTGTGTTTGGGCGCCGTTGCCCCGTTTGCTCCACGAACCCCGCTGGTGGCAGCGCGTCCACTGGAACGGACAGACCGGGGAGCGCTTGGTTTGGTGATTTGGCTGGCTTTCATGATGTGACTCCATGGTGTTGATCGGTATGGCTTTACACCCACCCAACCGGTGAGCTATTGGCACACGTCACAGTGTCAGAGCCTGGATTGCGCAGCGTTTGCGAATTCGCAAGCCGCCGCCAAGGTCGTCTAAAAAAACGACCTAGCGCACGCTGTCGGCAGGAAACCAGAGCGTCACCGAGGTTCCCAGCGCGGGGCGGCTGCTGAGTTCCACCCGCCCGCCATGCAGATCGACAATTTCCTTGACGATGCTCATGCCCAGGCCGGTGCCGGGAATTTTTCCGGAGGTGTCGGCGCGGTAAAAGCGCTCAAAGACGCGGCCGGCCTGGTCAGGCGTCATGCCAATGCCATGGTCGGTGATGCGCAGACCCAGGGATGCAGGCAGGTGTGCGCCATCGGACACCAGCAGCTCCACCTCCACCCCACCGCCTTGCGGCGAGTACTTGTAGGCGTTGGACAGCACGTTGACGATGGCCTGGCTGGCCTTGCTGCGGTCAGCGATGATGAAGCAGGGCTCCGATGGCAGCGTGGTGTGCGGCAGGTCCCGGCCCGGTGGCAGTTTGTAGCAGGCCAGCACTTCGTGCAACAGGTCCTGAACCTGCAGGCTCTCGAATACAAAGTCCTTGCCCCGGCGGGCCTCGATGCGCGCCAGATCGAGCAATTCGTTGATGATGTCTGCCATGACGCTGGACTGCTTGTAGATGATGCCCAGCAACTCCAGGCGCTCCTCGGCACTGAACTCCTGTGTCATCAGCACCTCGGCAAAACCGAACACACTGGCCATGGGCGTGCGCAGCTCATGCGCCGCAGTGGACAGGAATTCGCTTTTGAGCTGGTCCACCTCGGCCTCAGCCGTGACGTCGCGAAAATACAGGATGCGCGCGACGTTGCTGGCCTCACTCTGTATGCCCACCATCTGGATCACGCCATGGCGCGGCACCTTGAGGTTCAGGATGGACGGCACCAGACCATCGCCGAATTTACGAAAGGTCACCGTGGTGGCGGACATGAGCCCCGGCATTTCCGAGCGGCGGCGCAGTTCGGCATGCAGCTCGGTCTCCGGGCGGCCGATCAGCTGCTCCACCGGGATGCCGGTCATGGTTTGGAACGCCGGGTTGATGAAGCGGATGACACCGCCCTGATCCATGGCCACAAAGCCGTCCGGGCTGAGCGTGAACAGGGCGCCGAGCTGTGCATTGCGATCCTCCAGCGCGCCACTCTTGTCCTGCAATTCGCGGGTTTGCAGGCGCACGATGCTTTGCACCAGGGACGTCCTGCCGGTGCTGCCCAGCAGCAAAACCTGCAACAGCGTCGCCAGCAACAGGCCGCCACTGCCGATCAGCAAAGCCAGCCAGTGCCGCTGCTGCTGCAGGTAGGCATCGGTCGGGTAGGCGCTCAGGCGCCAGTGGCGCCCGGCAACGGCGAGCGTGCCCTGCCACAGGTATTCGGCATGGCCGGACGCGCCGGTACCGGCGCGCAGGAACAACAGGGAGGGATTGGCGGGCAGGGTGTCATCCTCCAGCCGCAGGTTGATGCCCGGGTTTTTGATCGCGCCGGCGGCAATGGCCACCATCTCGTCGACCTTGATGACGCCGACCACAAATCCCAGCAACGGCCGTGGCAGGACTGCGGCGGCAGCCCCGCCGCCTATGGCATAGGCCGGGTGCAGGACCAGCACGCCGGGCCGCTTTTTGTTCTCCTGCACCAGCTGCACCGGCGCCGTCATGGCCGGGCTGCCGGTGCTGCGGGCGCGTGCGATGGCCTCGCTGCGCACCGGATCGGAATTGATGTCAAAACCGATGGCTGCCGCATTGCCGGCCTGGGGCGCGATGAAGCCCACGGGCACATACTCCGGCCGCTCCAGCGCCCGGACCAGGCGCCTTTGCGCGTCGCGCTCCCGGATTTCAAAATTGCCGCCCAGGGCGGGCATGCCGCGCTCATATGCGGCCCGCCCGCTGCCGGTGACAAAGTGGTTGATGCTGAGGGCAAAAATGTCGGGGTTGTCCTTGAGCGTGATGCGGGTGAAGTACTCGAACTTCGAGTAGGTCATCTCTGGCGTGACTTCGACCAGGCGGCGCAATGCCGCCAGCGCCTCCTGGTGCGCCACAAAGCGCTGCTGGAGCACACTGAGCATGGCCTGCCCGTGTTTTTCGATTTGCAGATGCTCCTGGGCCCGCTCCCATTTGGACACCAGATAAAAAGCCCCACCCACCAGGCCCAGCACCACCAGCATGGGCAGGGTGTGGGCTGTCAAACGGCTGCGCCACAGGGGCTCACGCCAATACAGCAAGGCCAGGCTCAGGGGCAGCATGATCCACACGCCCAGCACATCGCCCAGCCACCAGTTCAGCAGGGCGTACCGGGCGTCGCCCGGCGCCACTATGCCGGCCGCATGCAGCACGGACACGCCACAAGCGGCCGAAATGACGCTGGCCAGCGGGCCGGCCAGTGCCAGACAGAGCACGATTTCGCGTTCGTTCTGCAGCGTTTTCCAGCTGCCAGCGGAATAGCGCAACAACAGCCAACGCGCCACCAGGCCCTGCAGCGTGGCACCGCTGGCAATGCCGGCAGCCACCAGCACGGAAGACAGACCAAAGCTGCTGTCCCACGCGGCGGTGCTCAGGTTCAGGGCAAACGAGCCCAGCCAGATGGCGGGCCAGGCCGGGCAGCGCGACCACAGCAGTGCCGCCACCGCAAAACCCGCTGCCGGAAAGATCGGACTGGCATAGCCGGGCGCAATGGCAAAACTGATACCCAGACGCCCGAGCCCGCCATACACCAACGCGACCAGCAGCAAGGTCACGGCATTGCGTCTGGTGCCCAGGCCTTCGCGCTGCGGGATCGCTGCGCTGGACATGGTGGTCATTCAGGCATTCCTGCAGGGTTTCATGAACCTGCGGGTCCTAGCTGGATATCGGTCCAATGGCGCTGATGGCAAAGTCCACCTTGCCCGCCAGATCGTCTGCGGAATCGGCATAGCGTTGCGCAATATGCTGAAACGCGTGTTGCAGCTCCAGAAAGGCATCCACCAATTCGGGCGCGAAAAAGCTGCCCCGCCCGGCCACAATAATTTGGACCGCCTTGGCATGCAGCATGGCTGGCTTGTACACACGCGGGCTGATGAGGGCGTCATACACATCCGCAATCGCCATCAAGCGCGCCGAGATAGGTATTTGCTGGCCGCGCAAGCCTTGCGGATAGCCACTGCCATCCCACTTCTCGTGGTGCGAATGCACCAGCTCCTTGGCAATTTCGAAGAAATCTGCCGGACCGCCGAGTTGACTGGCGGCACTGCCGGCGACGCGCTGGGCACTTTGCAAGGCGTCACGGCCCAGGGTGGGGTGGCGCTTCATCACGTCGTATTCATCGTCGGAATAGCGTCCCGCCTTCAGCAAAATCCGGTCCGGAATACCCACCTTGCCGATATCGTGCAGGGGCGCACAGCGGTACAGCACGTTGACCACCTCATCGGTGAGGTAATCCGAATACCCGGGCTTGGACTGCATGTGCTGCGCCAGCACCCGCACATAGTTTTGGGTGCGACGCAGGTGGTTGCCGGTATCGGTGTCGCGCGTTTCAGACAGCGAGGCCATGGCCAGAATGGTGACGTCCTGCATGGCGGTGAGCTGCTTGGCGCGTTTGCTGACCTCGAACTCCAGGTACTCGTTGTTGACCCGCATGGCGCGCACGGCGTTGGCTTCCGACAGATGGGCGCGCACGCGCGACAGCAGAATGCCGGGACGGATCGGACGGGTGATGTAGTCCACCGCCCCCAGGCTCAGGCCGAGCTCTTCGTTTTCGGTGTCGGTCTGGCTGGTCAGAAAGATCACCGGGATGTTTTGGGTCGCGCTGTCGGCCTTGAGCCGGCGGCACACCTCGTAGCCGTCGGTGATGGGCATCATGACGTCCAGCAGGATCAGATCCGGCTGTTCGTTGTGGGCCAGCTCCAGGGCACGCTCGGCATCCTTGGCCACCTTGACCTGGTAATGGTCGCGCAACAAGCCCGCCACCAGGGACAGATTGGTGACTTCGTCATCCACCACCAGGACGCTGTTCTTGACCGGAAAAAATGTATCCATGGCTTTCTATTTCATTTCCACACCGGCAGCCTGCATCATGCTGGCCAGACTGCGGCGTGCCTGTTCAAATTCAAACGCTTGCACCCAACGCAACAAGGTGCCGTAGCTCTCGCCAAAGGCGGACTGCAGCAGTTGCCCCTGTTCTTCCACATAAACCTCGGCATGTGAATCACTGGCCTGCAGCAGGGCGTCCAGATGGTGGCAGACCCAGGCACATTGCTCCAGTGAAAACTCCTGGGCGGGCAAAGCGGGCGGTGCCGGCACATGCAAGGCCAAGGCTTTGTCGATCCGGTGTGCCAACTGCGCACTGACATGCGCCAGTGCCTGCAATTGGGGCGCGAAATCCGACGCCGCCATGTGCTGCTTGAGCGCCTGTTCGGCCGCCATGCAGAGTGCGCCGCAGTCGTCGGCACCCAGGTTAAGGCAAATGCCCTTGAGGGTATGCACGGCCCGTTGGGCCGACACATAGTCCTGCAGTTCCAGGGCGTCGCGGGTCTGACCGGCGGTGCGCAGCAAGGCCGCGCGAAATTTTTCCAGCAGCGAGAGGTAGAGCTTGACGTTGCCCAGGCAGTTCTTCAGCCCCTGCTCCGTGTCCATGCCGTCAATGGTGATGGGGTGTGCCGACACCGCTTGCGCCAGCCTGTCGCTGGCAACCGGGTGGCGGCCTTCGTAGCCACCCCAGCGGCGCAGACTCTCAGCCAGCGCAGCGGGATCGATGGGCTTGGACAGGTGGTGGTTCATGCCCTCGGCCAGGCAACGCCGCACCTCGTCTTGCATGGCGTGGGCCGTCATGGCAATGATGGGCAAGCGGTCAAAGCGCGGTTGACGCCGGATCGCCAGTGCGGTCTGGTGGCCGTCAAGCACCGGCATCTGCAAGTCCATGAACACCACCGACCAGGGCAGCGGATCCGGCACCGCGGCCAGCAGGTCCAGCGCCATTTGACCGTTCTCGGCCACCTCCACCTCGACCTCCAGCGCCTGCAACAACTCGCAGGCGATTTGCTGGTTGATTTCGTTGTCTTCCACCAGCAGCACGCGCATGCCGGGAAAACCCAGCGTCTGCTTCTGTGCATCGGCCGGAACCAGGGCGCGTTGCTGGGGATGGATCACTTCGGCAAGGGTATCCCACAGGCGTGACTGGCTGACCGGCTTGTCGATAAAGGCCCGGGCGCCAGCACGGCTGCCCTCATCGCGCACCTCATCGGCGCCGAACGCGGTGACG
>CANFIH010000206.1 GCA_947446855.1 Burkholderiales bacterium | reverse complement strand
TAAAGAAAGAAATCGAATCGCTGAAGGCTCAGTTGCAAATGCTGACGCAAAAAGTCGAAGCCCTGAGCGGGCATACTGACAATGCAGCGCTGGTGCAGCAGGTGAACCGGATTGAACAGAAGCAGGAGTTGGCTGCCGATGATCAGGAGAAGTCTGGCTTCAAGGGCCTGAAGATCAACGGAACGATTGAGGCCGGCTTCGCGTACAACGACATGGGCAAGAGCCACGATTTCAGTGCGTCTGCTGGAGCGGCCTTGGGTGAAAACGCCATGGTCCAAATCACCAAGGAATCACAGGATGGTGAGGGTGTGGATTGGACTCTGCGCCTGTTGCCGGGTTCCACGTCAAATCCTGTGCACGAGGCTTCGATCTCCATTCCGCTCAACAAGGAAAACCGCATTATTGGCGGCCTGATTCCTGACTGGCAGGGCTATGAGTTCTTTTTTGCAAATGCCAATGCGACCTTGGGTAACCAGCTGATTTCCCACAATGCACTGTTTGATGTGGCCGGCTCCACGACGTATGCGGGACTGGGTATGTCGCATACCTTCAATAACGGCATGTATGCGTTGAAGTGGGTGGTTGGGAATATTGACCCTGTAAATGACGTCACGGACCGTACGGCCCTGTTGCCAGCATCCGGCAACTCGGGAACCAAGTCGGTTGGACTGGCCGCCCGGGCTGACTGGTTCATCGACGAATTTTCATACATCGGGATTTCACTGGCCCATGGCTCCATGAACCGCAATTTTGATGTGGTGGCGATTGACGGTGGCTACACACATGGTGACTGGGCCTTCAATGGTCAACTGAGCACCGGTATGCAACGCAATGCTGCCGCCAATGCCGATGATGCTGCTTGGACCGGTGTATCTGCGATGGTTGGTTACAAGATCATGCCGCGATTGAATTTGTTGGCCCGTGCCGACTATGTGGAAAACCGTAAAAATGGTGGCGGCACCTATGCATTCAACGGCAATAACGGAACGGGGAGCTATGGCCTGGGAACTGAGCTTGATTCCGGCGGTATTCCCATTGATCCAAACGTAGGTGCAAATCTCACGCGAGTGGCCTTGGGTACCAACTACCAGATCAACGCCAACACCCAATGGAAGGTGGAGTACCGTCTCGACCAGTCGACTGGCTATAACTTCACCGATGTCGATAACACCCCGAAGCAGACCAAGAATTCGCTGGCAACCTCCTTCGTGCTCTCCTTCTAAGCCGATTCAGGTCTGACCTAGTCAGTCACGGGGCTCGCAGCAATGCGGCCCCGTTTGCATTTGTGGATCGCAATGGGTCCACTTTTTGATCTGTCAAAGTGTCCACTGCATTGCAAGGTCGGACCGGAAAAGAGATAAGTTTATGAGCAGCACCGCACCCCAGGATTTGAAATTCGACGGCCGCGCACTAATCGGTGGCAAGCGCATCGGTGCCAAAGACGGACAACTCTTTGATTGCATCTCGCCGGTGGACGGCCGCGTACTCACGCAAGTGGCACGCTGCGGTGCTGCCGATATTGACGCGGCCGTGGCCGCCGCACGCTCTGCCTTTGAAGACAAACGATGGTGTGGCATTGCCCCAGCGCAGCGCAAGCGCGTGCTGATCCGTTTTGCCGATCTGATTCAAGCGCACGGCGATGAGTTGGCCATGACCGAAACGCTGGATATGGGCAAGCCGGTGAAGTGCGCCCGCGGTGTGGACGTGAATAGCGCGGCCAATTGCATCCGCTGGTACGGCGAGGCCGTAGACAAGGTTTATGACGAGATTGCGCCCACGCCTTCGACTGCGCTGGCGTTGATCACGCGTGAGCCGGTGGGTGTGGTGGGGGTGATCGTGCCCTGGAATTACCCCATGATCATGGCTGCCTGGAAGATTGCACCAGCCTTGGCCAGCGGAAATTCTGTGGTGCTCAAGCCCAGTGAGAAGTCGCCGCTGACCGCCTTGCGCCTTGCTGATCTCGCGCTGGAGGCCGGTATTCCTGCGGGTGTTTTCAATGTGGTGACAGGCTATGGGCCGGAGGCGGGTTCTCCGCTGGCACTGCATATGGATGTGGACTGCATCGCGTTTACCGGCTCCACCCGTGTGGGCAAACAGATCCACGTGATGGCGGGGCAAAGCAACCTCAAGCGCGCCTGGACCGAGCTGGGCGGCAAGTCGCCCAACATCGTATTTGCCGATTGCCCGAATCTGGACAAGGCGGTGGAAGCCGCAGTGGGCAGCATCTTTTTCAACCAGGGTGAGAGCTGCAACGCGCCGTCCCGCTTGTTGGTGCAGGATAGCATCAAGGAGCGTTTTCTAGAAAAGGCCTTGGCTCTGGTGCCCGGCTATGCACCGGCCAACCCGACGCTGCCAGGCACGGTGATGGGCGCCATCGTCGACCAGATTCAGATGCAGTCGGTGTTGGGCTATATCGCCAGCGGCAAGGCCGAAGGTGCCAGTCTGGTTGCGGGTGGCGAGCAGGTGATGGCTGAAACGGGTGGCTGCTATGTGCAGCCCACCATTTTTGACGGCGTCAGGCCGGAGATGAGGATTTCCCGTGAAGAGATCTTTGGCCCGGTTTTGTCGGTGCTGAGTTTTAGCGACGCGGCCGAGGCCGTGCGCCTGGCCAATGACAGCGTTTACGGCTTGCAAGCCGGGGTATGGACCAGCGACATCAACAAGGCACATGGTGTGGCGCGCGCCCTGCATGCCGGTACGGTGCACGTCAATCAATACGATGAAGATGACATTACAGTGCCCTTTGGCGGCTTCAAGCAAAGTGGTGTCGGTCGTGACAAATCGCTGCACGCTTTTGATAAATACACTGAAACCAAGACGACTTGGATTCGCATTGACAGTCCGGTATAGCCTTCCGGTTTGACCCGCAGCCTATTGCCCCTCACACTTCACTTTTCCAGCATTCGCCCCAAGGAGACCCCGACATGAACGCAGCTTTGAAACCCTCCGCACTCGCCAGCGCCAGCTCTTCTGGCACCAATGCTGAATGGCATGCCCGCCGTTTGGCTGCTACCCCGCGCGGTGTTGCTGTTATGGGTGACTTTTTCATTGACCACGCCAAGAACGCCGAGTTCTGGGACATTGAAGGCCGTCGTTATATTGATTTCGCCGGCGGCATTGCGGTCCTCAACACCGGGCATGTGCATCCCAAGGTGCAAGCGGCTATTGCCGCTCAGTTGCAGCGCTTTACCCACAGTTGCTACCAGGTCGTGCCTTATGCAGAGTACGTGTCGCTGGCCGAGCGTATCAACGCCATCGTGCCAATTGCCGGCCCGGCCAAAACCGCACTCTTCAGCACCGGTGCGGAGGCGGTTGAGAACGCTATCAAAATCGCACGGTCCTACACCAAGCGCAGCGGCGTGATTGCCTTTGGCGGGGCCTTTCATGGCCGCAGCATGTTTGCCGTGGCACTGACCGGCAAGGTGCAGCCCTATAAGGCAGGCTTTGGCCCGTTCGCACCTGAGATTTACCACGCGCCGTTTCCCTGCCATTGCGCCAGCCTGGATGAGACCAAGCACGCCATGGAGCAGCTCTTTAAATGTGACATTGAGCCCGCACGTGTGGCTGCCATCATTTTTGAGCCGGTGCAGGGCGAGGGTGGCTTTAACCCGATCCAGGCCGAGGCCGTGAAATGGCTGCGTGAATTGTGTGATCAGCATGGAATTCTGATGATTGCGGACGAAGTGCAGACCGGCTTTGCCCGCACTGGCAAGATGTTTGCCATGGAGCACTATGGCGTTTCGCCTGACCTGATCACCATGGCCAAGAGCATGGCCGGCGGCACCACGCTGTCTGGCGTATCCGGCCGTAGCGAGGTGATGGATGCACCGAACCCCGGTGGCCTGGGAGGAACCTATGCGGGCAACCCGCTGGCGGTGGCAGCAGCGCACGCCGTGTTGGATGTGATGGCGGAGGAGAAGCTGTGCGAGCGCGCTGCCTCCTTGGGTGCGCAGCTGACAGCGCGCCTGGAACTAGCCAAGAGCAAAAACAATTGCATGGGTGACATCCGCGCCCTGGGTGCGATGGTGGCTTGTGAGTTTGTCAATCCACAGACCGGAGCGCCCGATGCCGACCTAACCAAGGTGATGCAGCAGGCGGCACTGAAGAAAGGCTTGTTGCTGTTGACTTGCGGCGTCTACGGCAATGTGATTCGCTTCCTTTTCCCCCTCACTATTGAAGACAGTGTGTTTGAGGAAGCGTTACAGATTCTTGATGAAGTGTTCGCCTGAGTGCCTATGAATCCCTATCAACCCACCATCGAGCGCCTCAAATTACAAGGCATTCATTCCGTCTTGACCCAGTTTTGCGATATGCATGGTGTTGCCAAGGGCAAGCTGGTCCCCTTGGATAACTTGAAGGAGTGGGTAGAACAGGGGGCGGGATTTGCTGGCCCCAGTATCTGGGGCACTGGCTTGCCACGTTATGGTGCGCGCAGCGAGTATTACGGCCGCGTCAACCTGGATTCATTGCGTGCTCTGCCGTTTATGCCCGGCGTCGCGCATGCAGTCTGCGATGGCTTTGCCGGTGGTGAAGCGTTGGCTACCTGTTCGCGCCAGATGTTGCGTTCTGTATTGCAGCGGTTGAAGAGCCGCGGTTGGACACTTTGGGTGGGCATTGAGCCGGAATTCTTTTTGTTGAAAAAAGGGCAGGGCGGACAATGGCAGGTAGCCGATGGACAGGACCAACTGGATAAGCCGTCCTATGACCTCAAGGCAATTCATCGCAATGGAGCGTTTATCGAGGATATGCGCAGCACCTTGATACAGCTGGGTTTTGAAATACAGCAGATTGACCACGAAGATGCCTGTGGTCAGTACGAGATCAATTACAAGTTTGATGACGCCTTGGCTGCTGCCGATCGCTACCTGCTGTTCAAGATGACAGCGCATGTGATTGCGGAAAAGCACGGCATGGTGTTTAGTTGCATGCCCAAGCCGTTAGCTACCGCGCCAGGAAGTGGTTTGCACTTTCACCTCAGCATTACAGACGAGCAGGGCAAGGCCATTTTTGCAGATGCCGAAGGCGCACTGGGGTTGAGCCAGCAGGGGCACCAGTTTGCGACGGGCCTGCTGCACCATGCGGATGCTTTAAGTGCCTTGTGCGCTCCCACCGTCAATAGCTATAGGCGCTTGGCCAGCAGCCACAGTGCTTCGGGTACCACGTGGTCGCCGGTGTGGAAAAGCTATGGCGACAACAACCGCACGTGTGTGGTTCGCACCGTTGGCGGACGCATTGAATGGCGCTTGCCAGACCCGTCCTGCAATGTGTATGCGGCGATTGCTGGCACGCTGGCTGCCGGTCTTGACGGAATGGACCTGGCAATGGTTGCGCCCACACCTTGTGATGAAGATCTGTATGAACGAAGGGCTGCTGGCGGCGTCATGCCAGCACGTTTACCCAGAAGTTTGGACGAAGCAGTGACAGCGCTTGAGGCTGATACGGCGCTGTGCCAGGCTGTTGGACCTGCATTTTGTGCTGAGTTCATTCGCTTGAAGCGTGCCGAGTGGGATGCCTATAGCTTGCAGGTGAGTGATTGGGAATTACGCCACTACGCCGACGCCTTCTAAGCGCTTGGCGCTCCCCTGTTTCGCGATAAACCCGCATTGGTGCATGCACCAATGCGGGTTTATTCGTTCTGAGCTGGTGCGGGTTTGTATGACGATTGATTTGCGGTTTTTATGCTGTGTTGCAGCATTTTGCAATGTGAAATTTGATAATCTGGGTTTTGGAAAATTTATCTCACAGAGCGGTTTGGCATTTTTGCATTGCGAAACGAACATCTTAAGTTGTTGATTTGATTGATAAAAAAATCAATCTTATATAAGACATAAGATCGAGCTAAGTCTTATATAAGACTTAGAATTCTGTCGTGGGCACCGGAATTGCTTAGCAAATCCAAGCCATCCATTTACCAACTAAGGAGTGTTTACATGCCTCAATCCCTGAACGAACAACTCAGCCGCGAACAACAAATCGCCGCCCTGGAAAAAGACTGGGCCACCAACCCCCGCTGGAAGGGCATCAAACGCGGTTACACCGCCGCCGATGTGGTCCGTCTGCGTGGTTCCTTCCAGGTCGAGCACACCCTGGCTCGCCGCGGTGCAGAAAAGCTGTGGGACCTGCTCCACAACGAAGCCTATGTGAACTGCCTGGGCGCGCTGACCGGTGGCCAAGCCATGCAACAGGTCAAGGCTGGTGTCAAAGCCATTTACCTGTCGGGCTGGCAAGTCGCTGCCGACAACAACGAATATTCCGCCATGTACCCGGACCAGTCTCTGTATCCCGTGGACTCGGTGCCAAAGGTGGTTGAGCGCATCAACAACTCCTTCACCCGTGCGGATGAAATCCAGTGGTCCAAGGGCGTTGGCCCAGGAGACGCCGGTTACATCGACTACCACGCTCCAATCGTTGCTGATGCCGAAGCCGGTTTCGGTGGCGTGCTGAACGCCTACGAACTGATGAAGGCCATGATCCGCGCCGGTGCCGGTGGCGTTCACTTCGAAGACCAACTCGCTTCCGTGAAGAAGTGCGGTCACATGGGTGGCAAGGTGCTGGTTCCCACCACCGAAGCCTGCCAAAAGCTGATCGCTGCCCGTATGGCTGCCGACGTGTACGGCGTGCCTACACTGGTGATTGCCCGTACCGATGCCGAAGCCGCCGATCTGTTGACCAGCGACTACGATGCCAACGACAAGCCTTTCCTGACTGGTGAGCGCACTGCTGAAGGCTTCTACAAGACCCAAAAGGGTATGGACCAGGCGATTTCCCGCGCTGTGGCCTATGCTGAGTACGCCGACCTGGTGTGGTGCGAAACCGGTACGCCTGACTTGGCATTCGCCAAGAAGTTTGCCGATGCCGTGCACGCCAAGCACCC
Organism: Burkholderiales bacterium; assembly: GCA_947446855.1. Taxonomy (GTDB): domain Bacteria; phylum Pseudomonadota; class Gammaproteobacteria; order Burkholderiales; family Burkholderiaceae_C; genus Allorhodoferax. The sequence continues at coordinate 290 of CANFIH010000206.1, read as the reverse complement.
CGGCAAGATGTTGGCCTACAACTGCTCGCCTTCTTTCAACTGGAAGAAGAACCTGGACGACGCCACCATTGCCAAGTTCCAGAAGGAACTCGGCGCCATGGGCTACAAGTACCAGTTCATCACGTTGGCCGGTATTCACAACATGTGGTACCACATGTTCGACCTGGCACAAGACTACGTGAAGCGTGGCATGTCCGCGTACGTGGAAAAGGTGCAAGAGCCCGAATTCGCAGCCCGCGAACGTGGTTACAGCTTCGTGTCGCACCAGCAGGAAGTGGGCACGGGTTACT
>CANFIH010000205.1 GCA_947446855.1 Burkholderiales bacterium | reverse complement strand
CTGTTCAATGTCACGGCGCTGTTTGACCTGCAGCGCATCTCTCTGGGCGGCAGCGTGTTCTGGCACAACCAGGACTACCTGCTGCCGCGCCTGCAAGCCTTTATGCAGGGCAAGCTGCCGGCGCTCACCAACGGGCTGGAGATCGTGCCCGCCGGCCTGGGCGAGCGCGTGGGCGACCTGGCCGCGCTGGCGCTGGTGATGCGCTGAGTCAGACGCTGACCGGCGCCGGGGCAACGGCCCGCAGTGCGTCGGCCAGGCGCTCTTCCATTTCATCGAACAGCGGGCGCTCTGCCGGGTTGTGGCTGAGGCAGCGGTTTTTGAGTTGCTGCAGGCTGTTGATCACCACGTCAGCCCCGCCGCTTGCCTCGATGCGTTCCAGCAACTCCTCCAGCAGGCAGCCAAAGGCTCGGGCTTCCACTCTTTGAAACCTGGTGCTGCTGGCTGCATGGTCCGCCGGATAAAGAGAGGCCGCGCCGAAGTCTCCCAGCATGGCGTCCCCCACACGGGCATGCAGCATGTTGTGGGCATACAAATCGCCATGCATGATTCCTTGCGCGTGCAAATGCCGGGCCGTGGCGGCCATGCCCGCCGCCATGTGCAGCGCAGCCACCAGCGTAAAGCGGCAATCCGCGTCGTACACATCGCGGGTGCAGGACTCCAGGCTGGGCGGCTGCGCCAGATTGCGGAACTCCGGGCCGACCAAAGCCATGACCAAACCCAGCGCACCGTCGGGATGGTCGCTGACCCGGCCGCGCAAGGGGATCAGGTTGGCGTGCTGCCCGGCCCGCAGGCAGGCGGCCATCTCCGACAGCGGCAAGCCATCGCTGGTCATGGCGCCTTTGAAGAGCTTGACCGCCACCGGCTGCGCGCCAGCCTCTGCCGCATGCTGCGCCCGGTGGATCACGCCGGAGGCGCCCTCCCCCAGCATCTCCTGCAGCTGCAGCGAAGACCAGGCAATGGCCGGCAATGCGGCCCGGCTGTCGGCCAACGTCGATGCCTCCAGGGCCGCACACAAGGGGTTGCCCGCAAAGGCCAGCCAGGACAGACGCGGCAGCGCAAACAACCAGTCCGGCAAGTGCGTGAGCGCATTGGCCGACAAGCGGATGAGTTCCAGCCGGTGACAAGCCGCCAGCGCGTCGGGCAAGGCCGTAAGGCGGTTGCCCGCCAGCATCAGCTTTTGCAGCTCCGCGCACTGGCCGATTGCTGCGGGAAGTTCGGTGATGCAGTTGTCGGTCAGGGTCAGCCAGCGCAAACGGGGCGGCAGCGACTGGGCGGAGACCTTGGCAATGCGGTTGGCCTTGAACCCGACCATGCGGAGTTGCGGGCAGCGGCCCAGCACCGGCGGCAGCTCGGTGAACCGGTTGTCCGAGCAAAACAGGATGCGCAGCTTGTGCAAGCGCGGCAAATCGTCCGGCAGCGAGGACAGCGCGTTGCCCGACAGATCGAGGATTTCCAGATCATCGGCCAGCTGATAAATGTCGGCCGGCAGTTCCGTCAAACCACAGGCCAGTTTGACGCGCTTGTGTCCGGCCAAAGCGCCCGACCTCAGTGATTCCAGTGTGTGCATAAATACCCGTGACCGTCCGCAGACCCAGGCTGCGACTCTATCCTGCAATCGCCACGTACCGTCGCAAGCGTCAGGGCTTGAACTTCAGTGCCAGCACCCTGTCGGCCACGCACTGGCCCTGCGGCTTGCCACCCTCTATCGAAAACCGGTAGTGGATGCCGGCGTACAGGCGTGACACTGCGGCCTCGTCGGCTGCGGCCTTGAAACTCTTGAAGGACCGCGGACCCCAGCCGCGGTCGTTGTGGGTGTTGTCCACAAAGGCGGTGCTCGCACCAAACAGCTGGTCCAGCACCTTGGAGGCTGCAGCCGACTGCACCGAGTGACCCGAGGGATAGTCCGGAAACGGCGGTGTGGGCATCAGGCTGGGCACCCAGTTGCTGTCGATGCCGAGCTGCACATAGGTCACCGGGCGGATCACATTGAGCGTGTACTTGGTGTACCAGCCCGCCACAAAGGCGTCCGACATGGCCAGGTTCAGGCGCGCAAAGGTTTCGGCGGCCGTGGCCAGGTTGGCCTTGTGGGCCTTGAGGAGGTCGTTCGCAATATAGGCCCAGTGGCCGGCCGGTGTGGGTGTCTTGCCCGCGTCGTCGGCCCAGTACAGGGCGAACTGGCGCTGCTCCTGGGTGGCGGCCGTGCTGATCTGGTAGACCTCCTGCCCTTGCTTGTAGAAGGCCGAATGACTCTCCTCCGAATACGCCGGCGGGGGTGGCGCCGCGCAGTCAGACGCTGCTTTAAGCACCATCGGCCGGTTCGATCCCCAGTAGGGCAGCAGCGCCGGCGCAAAGGCCGGCGGCGTGGCCGACCACTTGCCGCTGCCGCTGGGCGGCACGTAGTTGGCCTGGTCCCGCCGCAGCGGGCCCCAGGCCTCGTGGCCGCCGTCGGTGCGGGCCCAGGTCATGATGGCCATGGCCATGAGTTTGCCGAAAGTCTCGGAGCGGTTGCTGATGTCCGGCGTGAGGGTATCGGGGTCAAAGTCCTGCGGATATTTGAGCGGCATGGCGCGCTCCAGCGCCAGCATGCGCGCCTTGTTCTCCGGCGTGGTGGTGTGGAACATCATGTAGGTCATGGTGGCCAGGGCCGCATTCGCCACGGTGGGCCAGTGCAGCGGCTCATCCGGCTGGGCCCAGGGCAACGAGCTGAGTTCATTCAACTGACCGGCCAGGCTCTGGTAGCCAGGCATGCCGGGCACCACGGCTTCGTACAGGGTCAGGCCCAGATAACCCAGGGCGCGCGCGGCCACCGGCGGGCTGAAACCCGGGGTTTGCTGGATCAGCTGCAGGTCCAGATACATCCAGTCATACACCACGCCCGAGCTGTAGGCGGTGGCAGGCAGTGCCGCGACTGCCGGGCCGGGTTGCGCCGGGGCCGGCGCGGCCAGCCCCAGACCACAGGCTGCAACCCAGGCAGACAGGAGGGCATGCCAGCGCGGGATGGACTTCTCTGCTTTACGCATCATGGTGCTTTCCAGGTGTGCACACCCGCCTCTTTGTCAACGCTCACAAACTGATCCGCCGCCACGGCCTGCCAGGCGCTCCAGTCGCCCTGCGGCCATTGCACGCGCAGCTTCACGTCCCGGGCCTCACCCAGGCCGAAGTGCATCCAGCCAAGCTGTCCGCTGGCGTGGCCCCCGCCAATGGTGAGCTCTTCACGGATGATGCGTCCGCCCAGATCCACTTCGACCCAGGCACCCACCGCATCGCGGTTGCCGCCGGTTTGGTGCAAGCGCAACTGCAGCCAGTGGCCCAGGGGCGCCGGCTGGTCCTTGGTTCCCGCACCCAGGTTGCGCCAGAGCTGCGCCTTGTCCTGGCGGTTGACCACCACCATGTCCAAGAGGCCGTCACCATTCAGATCCGCCAGCATGCCACCGCGCCCGCGCTTGAAACTGGCCACGCCGGCTTGCTGCCCCACCTCGGTGAAGTGGCCATCGGCCTCGCCCAGCAACAGATCGTTGGGATCCAGGATGGCGAAGTCGGGCATGTTGGAGACATTGCCCTTGACGATGAACAGATCACTCAGGCCGTCGTTGTTCACATCAGCAAACTGCGCATGCCAGGCCGTACTGGGATGGATATCGCCCCCCACATAGGGCCGGTGCGCCGTGATACCACGCTTGTAGGCCTGATCGATGTAGACCGGTTTGTCCGGACCTGACTCCAGCTTCTGGAATTTGTTGTCGGCCATGCTGGTGATGAACACCTCGGGGTAACCATCGCCGTCAATATCGTGGCTGGCAATGCCCATGCCCCAGATCTGCAGGCGCTTCCAGCCATCCGCTTCGCTGTAGAGCGTGGCGGCCTCACCGGGCGGCAACTTCCAGAGCTGCTCCTGCCCGCCCTTGTAGTACTCGCGGTCATTGGCCACGCGCAGCGAGGCCTGACCGGAGCGGTTCCAGTCGGAGAACAACATGCTGAGGGCACAGTAGCTGGGTTTGAGCCATTCGGGCGCGGCGTACTGATTGCCGCTGGCATCCGGGCGCAGCAGCCAGGCCGGTGTGCAAGTGCCCCAGGGGAAGTCGGGGCGGCTGCGGTCGTAATAGGTGCCAAAGGCCAGGGTGGGCAGTTGATTGCCCTTTTCCCAGGTGGCGGAGAAAGCGGTGTGCCAGTCGTTGTTGGCGGGGATGTTCCACTTGTCGTTGGCGCGCTCGAACTTGCATTGACCCAAGCCGCGGAACACCTCCACCTCGCCCACGCGCAGCACCACCAGATCGGGGTTGCCGTCACCGTCAATGTCGATGGGATAGGCGCCGGTGGCATTGGTCAGTTCCAGGCCGCTTCGCTCTTCCTTGAGCTTGATAGGTCCGCCGCGTGTGCTCTGGTTGCGGTAGAACTTGGCCTTGTTGACGCCGCCGGTGACATAGATTTCCGGCAGACCGTCACCATCGCAGTCGAACACGGCCACACCGCCGCCCACCATGAATTCGTCCTGGCCTTCAAAGCGGCTTTGCAGGCCGGCGGCGTCGGTCTCTTCGATGAAATGCGGAATGGCCGGGGTGGCCTTGGCAGCGGGCGCATCGGCCGCGCTGGCAAGCTGCAGCGCGAACACGGCTACTGCACACAGAGAAAGTCGTTTGTTCATGCTGCCTTCAAGTCGCCTTGCGGCGTGTCATCCCTATGCTAAACGTTGACCCATGCGCCGGTCTTCTCTGAGGCAAACAGCGCGTCAATCACGCGCATGTTCAGGATGGCGTCTTCCACGCCATAGGGCAAGGGTATCGCGCCGCGCACCACCTGCGAGAAGGCATCAATTTCCAGCGTGTACATATCGCAGGCGGGAATGGTCTCGGTGCAGGTGGAGCCCAGGTCGAGACGGCTGCCGTCATCGGTCAGCACATCGGTGGCGCCACCCAAGGGGGCATTGAACGGGATCTGGATTTCGATGCGCTTTTGCGTGCCACACACCTGCACGCGCTGGTAGGGCACGGATTGGGTGGAGACCGTGAAGTCCAACCGGCGGCCCATGCCGAAGTCCAGCAGGCCGCTGACCAGGCGGTCGGTCTTGAACTCGGGGTCGCGGTCCACCAGCGCAATCGCGCGCAGCGGCTCGCAGCCGAACAAAAAGCGCGCGGTGACGATGGGGTAGCAGCCAATGTCATACAACGCGCCGCCGCCGATGTCGGCCATGTTGCGGATATTGCCGGCATCGTTGTTGAAGTACGAGAAGTAGCTGTGGATGGAGCGCACTTCGCCCAACGCGCCGGCACGCACGCGGTCGCGCACCATCAGCCACTGCGGGTGGAAGCGCACCATGAAGGCTTCCATGATGTGCACTTTGTCAGCCACTTCGCGCAGCTGCTCGGCCTCTTTGGCGGTGAGAGCCACCGGCTTTTCGCACAGCACATGCTTGCCCGCACGGGCTGCGGCCAGCGTCATGGGCACGTGTTCGTGGTTGGGCAGCGGGTTGTAGATGGCCTCGATCTCCGGATCGGCCAGCAGCTCTTCGTAGCTGCCGTAGGCCTTGGGAATGCCGAACTGGTCAGCCAGCTTCTGCCCTTTCTCGAGCTTGCGCGAGGCAATCGCACGGATCTCGCAATACTCGCTTTTGAGCATGGCGGGCATGACCTTTTCCCAACCGATCTTGGCGGTGCTGAGCACGCCCCAGACTACTTTTTTCATTTCAAACCTTCCAGGTATTTCCAACGACGTCCCACAAAAGCGCAACGGTTATTTTTAGATAAACGAATTGAGCAAGTTCTCAATGCCTTCCTGGCGACCGGACACCGGGCGGGTGTCGGTATTGTGTTCCAGCACCCGGGCAGCCACAGCGTCCAGGCCCAGCTTGCCGGCCATCACGTCACGGCCGAAGTCGGTGTTCCAGCCGGCATAGCGGTCGGCGGTGACCTGGGCGAAGCGGCCGTCCTGAATCATCTTGTCGGCAATCACCAGCGCGCGGGCGCTCACGTCCATGGCGCCGATGTGGCCCAGGAACATATCCTCCGGGTCAATCGACTGGCGGCGCACCTTGCTGTCGAAGTTGACACCGCCGGTGGTGAAGCCGCCGGCCTGCAGGATCAAATACATGATCAGCGCGGTTTCAGGAATGTTGTTGGGGAACTGGTCGGTGTCCCACTGGCACTGCATGTCGCCGCGGTTCATGTCGATGGAGCCGAAGATGCCCAGATCAATCGCGGTGGCGATTTCATGCTCGAAGCTGTGGCCGGCCAGGGTGGCGTGGTTGGCTTCGATGTTGACCTTGATTTCCTTTTCCAGGCCGTGCTTTTGCAAAAAGCCGAACACCGTGGCGGTATCAAAGTCGTACTGGTGCTTGCTGGGCTCGCGCGGCTTGGGTTCGATCAGGATGGTGCCCTTGAAGCCGATCTTGTGCTTGTACTCCACTACCATATTCAGGAAGCGGCCCATCTGGTCCAGCTCCTGGCCCATGCGGGTGTTGAGCAATGTCTCGTAGCCTTCGCGGCCGCCCCACAGCACATAGTTTTCGCCACCGAGTTGGAGCGTGGCGTCCATGGCTTCTTTCACCTGCAGCGCAGCCAGGGCAAAGATTTCGGGGTTGGGGTTGGTGGACGCGCCCGACATAAAGCGGCGGTGGCTGAACAGATTGGCCGTGCCCCACAAGAGCTTCATGCCGGTGTCCTGTTGCTTCTTGGCGAGCACATCCACCATGGTCTTGAAGTTGGCCACGCTCGCGCGCGGGGTGTTGCCTTCGGGGGCGACATCGCGGTCGTGGAAGCAGTAGTACGGAGCGCCCAGCTTGGCAAAGAATTCAAAGGCCACATCGGCCTTGGCCTTGGCTGCGGCCATGGGGTCGGCCATGTGCTGCCAGGGGCGCTCGAAGCTGTCGCCGCCAAACGGGTCGGAGCCGTTCCAGCAGAAGCTGTGCCAGTAGCACACGGCAAAGCGCAGGTGCTCGGCCATGGTCTTGCCGGCCACCACGCGGTTCTTGTCGTACCACTTGAAGGCCAGCGGGTTCTTGGAGTCCGCGCCTTCAAAGGCGATGGGGGCGATGGCGTTGAAATAACTGGTCATTGTGATGTCCTTTTGGGTGGAGGTTTTTTTGTAGCGGAATGCTCTGGGTCGTTCTTATTGCAAGGCCTTGAGTGCGGGATACAGGGCCTGAAACTTCGCGTAGCGGGGGCTGAGAAACG
>CANFIH010000204.1 GCA_947446855.1 Burkholderiales bacterium | reverse complement strand
GCCAGGCAGGCGATAAAGGCAAAGGCAAACGCGGTGCCGGGCACCCAGGGCGTGATGCCGGCCAACGCCGCACCAAACACGCTGGCGGTGACCATGCCGATGCCCCAGCTGCTCCAGTGAAAGCTGGCGCTGATGGCGGGGGCTACGGCTTTGCTTTTCAGCCAGCGCCCGCTCAGGTGCTGGGTCACCATGCAGACCTGCACCACCATCACCAGAAAAAACACCATAAAGGCGTTGCGGTGGTCGTAGCCCGGGAAGTGCAGCATCAGCAGCGCCGGCACGTGGCTCATGCCGTAAATGCAGACCATGATGCCCCACTGCAGCTTGGCATTGCGTTCCAGAAAGTGCTGCGGCTCGTTGGTGAGCGCGCTCACCACCGGCAGCGCCAGAAACACAAATACCGGGATGAACACCGCAAACATGTCAAAGTGCTCGGCCCAGACCAGCCAGTATTGCAGTGGCAGCACTACAAAGAAGGCCAGCACCAGGCTGCGGTGGTCGCCACGGCGCGTGGGCGAGAGTGTCAAAAATTCGCGCAGGGAAAAGAACGACACCAAGCCGAAGAGCGTGAGCGCGACCCGGTTGCCCACCATCCAGCCCAGCCAGAACACCAGCACCATGATCCAACTGGTGCGGATGATGCCGTTGATGCTTTCCAGATTGGCACGGCGCTGTTCGGCCCGGGCATCGTCGTGGAACTCCTGGATGGAAAAAGCAAAGGCACTCACGCTGGCCAGCAGCAGCAGCCCGAACACCAGGATGAACAGCGCGCCGATTTGCTGCGTGGGCGTCAGGTTCTTCAGATAAAAATACATGGGCGGTCTTTGGGCCTACACATCGCGCAGCGCGATGACGGCATGGCGGGCGCGGTCCAGAAACACGCGGCGGTCTTCATCCGGCTGCAACTGCATGGGCGTGCCAAAGGTCACCGAGCACAGCACCGGTACCGGTACCACCTCGCCCTTGGGCAGCACATGCTGCACATTGTTGATCCAGGCGGGCACCAGCACGGCATGCGGACATTTGAGCGCCAGGTTGTACAAGCCGGCCTTGAAGGCCGAGGGTTCACCGGCGTGGCCACGCGTGCCCTCGGGAAAGAGAATGATGGAGTCGCCCTTGGCCAGGGCTTCGAGCAGCGGCTCCAGCGGGTCTTCATCGGCCGTGCGTTCGCGCGAGACGTAAATGACGTTGAACACTTCCGTCGTCAACCACCGTTTGAACGGGCTCTTGGTCCAGTAATCGCGCGCTGCAATGGCGCGCGTGGTGTGGCGCAATTCTTTGGGTAGTGCCGCCCAGATCATCACCAGATCGGCGTGGCTTTGGTGGTTGGCAAAGTAGATGCGTTGTTCCGCCTTGGGCGGGCAGCCGTGCCAACGCGCCTGGGAACCGGTAAGCACCCGGATCAGGCCCAGCAAAAACAAAGCCATCAACTTAGCCAGCATGACGGGGATGATACAGAGGGCCTTGCCTCAAGGCAGCTTGGCGTCGGCGATGCGGCCGGCAATCACGCCGGCGCGCCCGCTGAGGTATGCCGAGTTGGGCAGCTTCTCAAAATACTTGGGGCGCGGCAGCATCACCACCAGGCGCGCCGCCTCAAATGCACTGAGCTTTGTCGCGGGTTTGCGGAAGTAATGCTGGGCCGCCGCTTCGGCACCAAACACGCCTTCGCCCCATTCCACGCTGTTGAGGTAAATCTCCAGAATGCGCCGCTTGCTTAAGCAGGTCTCCAGTGCCATGGTGAGTACAAATTCCTGGCCCTTGCGCAACAGGGTGCGTTCACCGGACAGAAACAGGTTCTTGGCCAGTTGCTGGGTGATGGTGGAGCCGCCTACCACTTTGGGTGGTTTGCTGGTGCCCCGCAGTTCGGCACGTTGTTCGGCCTTGGCGTTTTTGCTCCAGGCTTTTTCCAGCGCATCCCAGTCCACGCCGTCGTGGCTGCTGAAGCCATCGTCCTCAGAGGCGATGACCGCGCGTTTGAGGTTGTCGGAAATCTGGCTGTAGTCCACCCATTGCTGAGCCCAAGGCAATGCGCCCTTGTCATGCGCCACCCGCCAGGCCTCGGAGCGCTGGAAGGCCGTGGACTGCGGAGCCACTGCCGCCATAAGCGCAATGCGTCCGATGAAGTACAGCTCAAGGCACAGCAGCGCCAGTGCGCACAGCAAGGCCCAACGCCATACCGCCCTCATGGCGCGGCACTCACGCGGGCTTGCAGGGTCTCATCGCGGGTAAAGCGAAAGCGCGACACCACCAGAATCTGGTCGGCCTGCTTGCGCATGGCCGGGGTAAACGGCCCAAAGGGTCCGGCTGAGCGGGCGATGGCGGCGGCGCGGTGGTCCAGCACGGCATTGCCGGAGCCGGCCACTACCTCGGTGTTGAGCACGCGGCCATCCGAATTGACGGTCACGATCATGGTCAGGTCGCCATAGAGTTTTTTGCCATTGGCGGTGGGGAAGTTCTCTGTGCCCCGGTTTTCAATCGCGTGGCGCAGGCTGTCGTAGTACACGGCGTAGACCTCTTCGCGCGTGGAGGGGCTGATGTAGCGCTTCTTGGGGCGCGAATTCTCGCTGTTGATGCGTCGCTCAATTTCGGCCAGGAGTTTGGCCAATTGCAGGCGCTTTTCTTCACGCTGGATCTGTTCGGCCTTGTTGCTCAGGTCCTGCGGGTCGGAGGGCGGCAGGCTGGCGATTTGTTTGCGCACCGTGTCCAGCAACTGGTTTTGCTGCTCCTGCAGGTTTTGCAATTTGCTGGCATGCGCCACCTCCAGGGTTTGGCCGGTGTCGGCAAATGCCGAAGGCGGCAGCGGGCTGGTGGCCCGGCCCTGTTGGCTGTCGCCGCCTCCCATCAGGGTGGCCTGGGCTATGGCCTTGGCCTTGTCATTCTTCTCAAAGGTGCGGGCATTGACCAGAATGACTTCCAGAGGCGTGTCCTCAAACACCCGGTTGAAGGCTTGCGGGTCCACAAAGCGCACCGAAAGCAGCACCGCATGCACCGCAATGGATGCACCCAGGGCAAACTGCAATGTGCTGTATTTTTGGAACAAGTTCACTTAGGCGGGATTATCGCCAGTCGCTGCCTCGGGTTCGCCCATGTCCACGGCAATGGCAATCGGCCCAGCCACTTCGTCGTCATCGTCTTCCTGTTCCTCTTGCGCCGGGGCGCCCGCATCGGGCAGCGGTGCGTCCAGGCGTTCCAGCACGGTGCCGTTGACGTCCAGCGTGATGAGGTCGATCTCGCCCAGCTTGACGCGCACCTTGGCGGCGCGCGGCAGGCCTTGCGCCCCCATGACCGGCAGCACCAGCGGAATGTCGTCGGCGCGCACCAGGTTTTCCTTGAACAGGCTGGCCACCACCTCGGAAATGGTGTTCTGCTGCAGGTAGCGCAGGGTCCAGAAGCGTTCCATTCCGTTCTGGTAGCCGTTGTAGGCGCCGTAGGCCGCATCGAACGAGGAGATGATGGAAAACAGATCCGCGTCCTTGGGTTTGAAGGGCGCCACCAGCGCCGCCGTCTTGCCGTGGCGGGCGCAGGCAATGATTTGCCACTGGTTGACCAGATCGGTATAGCGGCGCAGCGGCGAGGTGCTCCAGGCGTAGCTCGGCACGCCAATGCCGGCGTGGGGCAGGGCGCGCGTGCCCATGCGCACCTTGACGCCGGGCGCCAGCGAGGCCTGGCTGCGGTAAATGCCGGGCACGCCCATCTCCGCCATCCAGCTGCCCCAGGTGCTGTTGGCCAGGATCATGGCCTCGGCCACGATCAGGTCCAGCGGCGCACCGCGCATCCGGGTGCTGATTTCCACCACTTCGTCGCCGGTGGGCTCGGTGCCGGCCAGAGACGGGTCGCTGCGCACCAGGCGGAAGTTGTAGTCCGGGCGGTTAAAGGTCTCGGGCTTGCCGCGTACCACTTCGCGCTTGGCTTTCAGGTTTTTGGCCAGGCGGTGCAAAAACGCCAGTTGCACGCGCAGGCCGGTCAATGCTTCCGGTTCTGACGCATGGTTGAAGTCAGGGTCCTGCAGCCAGGGCTCGGTGACCACGGCGTCAAGCTGGTCGTGGCGCAGGTTGTGGACGATGGGCACCCGCTCGAGCTTGGTCTCGCTGGCCTTGATTTCCAGCGTCGCCTCGTCCAGGGTGACGTAGAGCGACACGGCCGGGCAGTCACGTCCGGCTTGCAGGGTGTAGGTTTGCACCACATCGTCGGGCAGCATGGTGACCTTGTAGCCCGGCATGTAGACGGTGGACAGGCGGGCACGCCCCAACACATCGACCGGGCTGCCGGGCTGGATGGCCAGACCGGGCGCGGCAATGTGGATGCCCAGCGTCACCGTGCCACTGCCCAGGCCCTGTACCGACAGGGCATCGTCGATTTCGGTGGTCTGCGAATCGTCGATCGAGAAGGCCTGCGCCGCCGACAAAGGCAGGGTGTCCACAATCGGCGGGGCCGTGATGGCGGGAAAGCCGGTGCCCTTGGGGAAGTTTTCCAGCAGGAAGCGCTTCCAGTGGAACAGATAGGGCGAGCGGATGGCGCCGGCCTTTTGCAGCAGTTCCAGCGGTGCGGTGTGGGTGGCGCGCGAGGCTTCGACCACGGCCTTGTATTCGGGCGCGTTTTTGTCGGGCTTGAACAGGATTTTGTAAAGCTGTTCCTGGATGGCATCGGGGCAGCTGCCCGCGCCGAGCTCCTGGGCCCAGACGCCGATCTGTTCGGCCATCAGGCGCTTCTTCTCGATGGCGGCCAGGGCCTGGGCAATGATCTCGGCCGGGGCCCGCTTGAAGCGGCCTTTGCCGGCGCGGCGGAAGTAGTGCGGGGCTTCAAACAGCTTGAACAGCATGCCGGACTGTTGCTCTTGCGTGGCGTTGTCCGAAAAATAGTCACGCGCCAGGTCGGCAAAGCCGAACTCTTCTTCGGGCGCGAACTCCCAGGCCATTTCCAGCTCGATGCCGGCGGCGCAGGCCTGTGCAGCCTGCACAAAGGCGGCAGGCGCCGGCTTTTCGAACTTGATCAGCATGTTGCCGGTCTTGACCTTGACGCGCTTGCCGCTGTCCAACTCCACCTGTGCAGAGGCGTCCGCCTCCGACAGCACCCGACCGGCCATGAATTTTCCGGCTTCTTCAAACAATAAATACATGGGGGGATTGTCTCTGTATTTGGGGCGGGGTTACTTTGGTTGCTGTTGCTGTCATGGTTGGCGCTTCGGGGCGAGGGGCTATGCCGGGCGCCTCATAAGCGGGTACGCACCAATCGGCGCCCGGCATACCCCCTCGCCCCTGCGAGGGTGGGCGCGCAACTGTCTGCAGTGCTGCACATAGCCTTTCGCTACTGCGCGCGCGCGTTGTCTCTCAATAGCCCAGGTGTGCCATCACGGCGGGCAGGTGGTCGGCAAAGTCGCTGAGGGCGTGGTCGCCGCCTTCCAGCAGCAGTACCTTGGCGTTTTGGTAGCGGCTGTGCATTTCTCGCCAGTCCAGCACCTCGTCGCCTTGGGCGATCACGGCCAGGTAGTTTTGCGGCTGGCGCAGGTCGCCACAGGCCAGGTCGCGCAGTTCTTGCACGTACTCCGGCTTGAAGTAGAAGTGCTCTTCAGGCGCGTGGAACTGGGTTTGCTCGCCTATGTATTTCTCCAGATCCCGCGCCGGGTTGACGGCCGGGTTGAGCAGCACCGCCCGGCAGCCACGCTGCTCGGCCACGCGGGTGGCGTAAAAGCCGCCCAGGGAGGAGCCGACCACGGCCATGCTGTGGGCGGGCCAGTCCTGCGTGGCCCGGGTCAGCGCAGCCATGGCTTCCCGGGGCGAGGGCGGCAGCTGCGGGCAATGCCATACCACGCCCGGCTGCAGCGCCGCCATGTGCTGCGCCATCAAGCGCGCCTTGGCCGATTGCGGTGAGGAGCGAAAGCCGTGCAGATACAAAAGATGGGTGGTGGTCATGGCGGGGCAGCTTGTGGCAAAAAAAGGGCAAGAGGGGCTTGGCAGGATAATTGTGGCCTATGGCCTATCGATTTTCTCAACCGTCCCTGCGTCAGCGCCTGGCGCCCTGGTTCGCCGGCTTTGACGGTCCATTGGCGTTTGCCGTGTTTTTGCTGGCCTGTGCCGGCCTGCTCACCATGTATTCCTCCGGCTGGGACCATGGCACGCGTTTCGAAGACCATGCCCGCAACATGTTGATTGCCGCCGGCATCATGTTCGTGGTGGCGCAGATTCCGCCGCAGCGCCTGATGACACTGGCCGTGCCGCTCTACACCTTGGGTGTGGCTCTGCTGGTTGCGGTGGCGGTGTTTGGCGTCACCAAGAAAGGTGCCAAGCGCTGGCTGAATGTAGGTGTGACCATACAGCCCAGTGAGGTGCTCAAAATCGCCATGCCGCTGATGTTGGCCTGGTGGTTCCAGAAGCGCGAAGGCCAGTTGCGCCCACTGGACTTTGCTGTGGCCACCGGGCTGCTGGCGGTGCCGGTGGCGCTGATCATCAAGCAGCCCGATCTGGGGACCGCGTTGCTGATTCTGGCGGCCGGCATGGCGGTGATCTTTTTTGCCGGTATGAGCTGGAAACTGATCGTGCCGCCTGTGGTGCTGGGTCTGATCGGCGTAGTTCTGATCGTGGCGTTCGAGCCCACGCTGTGCGCCGACGGCATGCGCTGGCCGGTGCTGCATGACTACCAGCAGCAACGTATCTGCACTTTGCTGGACCCCTCGCGCGATCCGCTGGGCAAGGGCTTTCACATCATCCAGGGCATGATTGCGATTGGCTCGGGTGGTGTGTTCGGGCTGGGCTTTATGCAGGGTACGCAAACCCACCTGGAGTTCATCCCCGAGCGCACGACCGACTTTATCTTTGCCTCGTTTTCCGAGGAGTTCGGCCTGTTGGGCAACCTGTGCCTGATTGCCGCCTTCATCTTCCTGATCCTGCGCGGGCTGGCGATTGCGCTGGATGCGCCCACGCTGTTTGCGCGCCTGTTGGCCGGCAGCATGACCATGATCTTTTTTACCTATGCCTATGTGAACATGGGCATGGTCAGCGGCATCTTGCCGGTGGTGGGGGTGCCGCTGCCTTTCATCAGCTACGGCGGCACGGCCATGGTGACAGCGGGGTTGGCGCTGGGGATATTGATGTCGATTGCCAGTTCGAAGCGGCTTGTACAGTCTTGATTGGGTTTTTGACTTCCTTTTTTTAACTCCCCCATCCCCCCCCGCCCCCAATGCCATTAAGTTAAGCCCTCATCGGTACCCCTTTCGTGGTCGCTGAGCGCCCCCAATGGCATGCTTGCGCGCAAAGCTCCTGCCTAGCCTGATCTTGTCGCG
>CANFIH010000203.1 GCA_947446855.1 Burkholderiales bacterium | reverse complement strand
TTTCCAGTTCGACACGGGTTTCCATGCCGATGCGCTTGATGCGCTCGCCCTTGTCGCCAATCACCATCGCCTTGTGGCCATCGCGCTCAACCACGATGGTGGCGGCGATACGCAGCAGACGCTTCTGGCCTTTGCGCGCCGGTGGCTCTTCTTCAAACTTGTCGATCACCACGGTCGAGGTGTAGGGCAACTCGTCGCCGGTCAGGCGAAACAACTTTTCGCGCACCAACTCGCTGGCCAGGAATTTCTCACTGCGGTCGGTTAATTCATCTTCACCGTACCACCAGGCCTGCTCCGGCAAGAAACGTTCGCAGACGCCCAACAAACGCTCCACGTCTTTGGCATTCTTGGCCGACATGGGCACGAACTCTGCAAAGGCGTGCTTTTGCTGCATCTCCTGCAGCCAGGGCGCGATGTCACCGCGCCGGTGCACGTTGTCCAGCTTGTTGGCAATCAAAATGGTCGGAATGTCTTTGCCCAGGAGCGCTAGCACGCGCGCGTCTGCTGGAGTGAAACTGCCGGCCTCCACCACCAGCAGAATCAGATCCACATCGGATACCGCGCCTTGCACGGTCTTGTTGAGCGACTTGTTCAGCGCGTTGCCGTGAATCGTCTGAAAGCCCGGCGTGTCCACAAATACAAACTGCGTAGCGCCCTGGGTGTGCATACCCGTAATGCGGTGGCGCGTGGTCTGTGCCTTGCGCGAAGTAATGCTGATTTTCTGCCCCACCAGGGCGTTCAACAGCGTGGACTTGCCCACATTGGGTTTGCCCACAATAGCCACCAGGCCGCAACGCTGGCCTTCTGCTTGCGTGCCGGGTTCTGTCAGGCGTGGCGTGCTCTTGAGCAAGCCCTGCAGCATGGCATCAAGATCAGGTTGCGCCTCTCCGCTGACCTCAACAGGACGTTCCTGCGGCTTTTTCGCAGCCTTCGCGGTCACTGCAGGGGGCTTTGCAACAGGCGCCGTGAAACCAGGCTTTTTTTGCGGCTTGGCGGCTTGCTTCTCAGCCTTGGTTGCATTCTTGAATACGGCTTGGGGGGGCTTTTTAGGGGCAGTGGTCATGTTGGGTGTTTGGTTTTAAGGGTTTGCAACATGGCTGTGGCTGCAGCCTGCTCTCCGGCACGGCGCGAACCGCCAATGCCACGTTCTGCCAGACGCAGTTCGGGGATTTCGCATTCCACGTCAAAGGTCTGTTTGTGCGCTGCGCCCAAGGTTGCAACCACTTTATAGGTCGGCACCTTCATCCTGCGCCCCTGCAACCATTCTTGCAAGGCAGTTTTGGCATCCTTGCCAATGGCATCCATCTGCGGGTTGATGGCGACATCGTCAAAGAGCCGATGAACCAACTCTTGCGCTTTGGTAAAGCCCGCATCCAGATAGACCGCGCCGATCAGCGCTTCCAGCGCATCCGCCAGGATGGACGGGCGCTTTTGTCCGCCCGAGCGGACCTCGCCCTCACCCAGGCGCAGAAGTTCTGGAAGCCCCAAGCCAACCGCGAGTTGATGCAAGGTATCCTGCTTGACCAGATTGGCACGCACACGCGACAAGTCGCCCTCGGGCAAGGTATCCAATCGGGCATACAGCAAGCCGGAAATAGCCAGGCCCAATACCGAATCGCCCAGAAACTCCAGACGTTCGTAATGGTCGATCGAAAAACTGCGGTGTGTCAGCGCTCGCTTGAGCAGCGATGGGTCGGCAAATTCATGTTGCAAGCGTCGTTGCAACTCCTGAAGACTATCGGCCACTTATTTGGATCGACCTTCGTACTTCAAGGTCAGAAATGCTGGGCCTACCAAATGAATTTCACGCTCGTAGGAGAAGGACACGACAACCTTGTCGCCCTGCTTGCTGATGTCAAGGTCTTTGCTTGCCATCGACTTGATGTCATCAATTTGGCTTGCCTTGTCAAAAATAGAGCGAATTTCTGCGGGCGTTTGGCCTTCATTTGCGGCCTTCTGGACCGCCTTTTGCACCGCAAAAAACTCAATTGCAGTAGGGAAGACTTGAGCTGCCACCACACCTGCCATGGCGAGTATTGACGCGACAAACACCAGCCCAATGAACGAGATGCCGCGCTGGCGGGACTTGCGTTGAACAGACATGTGTATTTCCCCTGTCGATTTCAATTGAAGAATCCAATCCGCTTGGGATTGCTAAAGTTCATCCACACAAATATCGCTTTGCCCACGATGTTGCGCTCTGGCACAAATCCCCAATAGCGGGAATCCATGGAATTATCGCGATTGTCGCCCATCATGAAGTATTGGCCCTCAGGCACTTTGCAGGTCACGCCTTCAATGGTGTAGCTGCAGCCCTCATGGCCTTCAAATTTGTCGGCACCAGGCACAAAAGCAGGCCGTCCGTCATCGTTAAGCAATCGGTGCGTCTTCTCACCCAGCACCTCTTCATACTGCTTGAAGTAACGCATGGCATCTTCATCAAAAAACTCCGGCACCGCAGTAGTAGGTTGCACTTGACCATTGATGGTCAACCGTTTGTTCAGATAAGCCACGGTATCACCGGGCACACCGACCACGCGCTTGATGTAGTCAAGACTAGGTTTGGGCGGGTAACGGAAAACCATGACGTCGCCGCGCTGCGGCTTGTTGCCCTCGGTAATCTTGAGATTGATCACCGGCAGCCGAATTCCGTACGTGAACTTATTCACCAGAATCAGGTCGCCCACCAAAAGCGTGGGAATCATGGAACCCGAAGGGATCTTGAATGGTTCAAAAAGGAAGGAGCGCAATAGGAAAACCGTAATGATCACGGGGAAAAGGCCGGCAGTCCAGTCCAACCACCACGGTTGCATAAACAGTTTGACTTTGGCTTCTGCGATATCACCGTCCACCTGGGCTATGCCCATCGTGGCGAGGTCTGCGCGACGCTTGGCGTCATTTGCCTCAAGTGCGGCCACGGCAGCCACACGTTGCGGTAGAAAATAAAAGCGCTCTGCCAACCAGTAAACGCCGGTGACCACGGATGCCAAAAACAGCAGCAAAGCGAAGTTGCCGTCGACATAGCCAAGGTACCAGGACGCCGCATAGGCCACGAAAGCGCCCAGAATCACAGAGGTCAGGGCTTGCATCAATCTTCCACCTGCAAAATGGCCAGGAAGGCTTCCTGGGGAACTTCAACCGAACCGATTTGCTTCATGCGTTTCTTGCCTGCTTTTTGTTTTTCAAGGAGCTTCTTCTTGCGTGAAATATCGCCGCCATAACACTTGGCAAGCACGTTCTTTCGCAGCGCCTTGATTGTCTCACGGGCAATGATGTTGGCACCGATGGCGGCCTGGATGGCGACGTCGAACATCTGACGCGAGATGATCTCGCGCATTTTTGCGACCACCGCACGACCACGATAGGCCGATTGCGATCGGTGCAACATGATGGACAGTGCATCCACTTTTTCAGAGTTGAGCAGGATGTCCACCTTGACCACGTCTGCCGCCCGGTACTCCTTGAACTCATAGTCCATGGAGGCATAACCCCGGCTCACGCTCTTAAGCTTGTCAAAGAAATCAAGCACGATCTCGGCAAGCGGCATCTCGTAAGTCAGCACGACCTGCCGCCCCTTGTAGGCCATGTTCATCTGAACGCCGCGCTTCTGATTGGCAAGCGTCATCACAACGCCAACGTATTCCTGCGGCATATACAGGTGCACAGTGACGATGGGTTCGCGAATTTCAGCTGTCTTACCGACCTCCGGCATCTTGGAGGGATTCTCGACCGTGATCACTTCGCCGTCGTTCTTCATCACCTGATAGACCACGCTTGGGGCCGTGGTGATCAGGTCCTGATCAAACTCTCGCTCCAACCGCTCTTGCACAATTTCCATATGCAGCAAGCCCAGAAAGCCGCAACGAAAACCAAACCCCAGTGCCTGCGACACTTCGGGTTCGTAATGCAAGGATGCGTCATTCAGCTTGAGCTTTTCCAGTGCATCGCGCAGCGAGTCATATTCACTGGCTTCCGTCGGATACAAGCCAGCAAAAACCTGGGGTTGAATTTCCTTGAACCCTGGTAGCGCCTCGGTCGCCGTGAAGGCCGCGCCACCCGTTCCCAACTTGATCAAAGTGACGGTGTCGCCTACCTTGGCTGCCTGCAGTTCCTTGATACCGGCGATGATGTAACCAACCTCGCCCGCCTCCAGGGACTGGCGCGGCTCATTGGCAGGTGTGAACACGCCCAAGTTGTCAGCGTTGTACATCGCGCCAGAGGCCATCATCTTGATGCGCTCACCTTTTACTAGTCGACCGTCCACCACGCGCACCAACATCACCACGCCGACATAGCTGTCAAACCAACTGTCGATGATCATGGCGCGTAACGGACCATCCGGATTCCCTTTCGGTGCCGGGATACGCGCAATGATGGCTTCTAAAATTTCGTCTATGCCGATGCCGGTCTTTGCGGAACACGGGATGGCATCCGTTGCATCGATGCCGATGACATCTTCAATTTCACTGCGCGCGTTTTCCAGATCTGCATTTGGCAAATCAATTTTGTTCAGCACAGGCACTACTTCCACGCCCAAGTCCAAAGCGGTGTAACAGTTGGCAACAGTTTGCGCTTCAACACCTTGGCTGGCATCCACTACAAGCAACGCACCTTCGCATGCAGACAACGAACGACTGACTTCGTATGAGAAGTCGACATGCCCTGGCGTGTCGATTAGATTGAGGTTGTAGACCTGTCCATCAACTGCCTTGTATTTAAGCGATGCGGTTTGTGCCTTGATGGTTATCCCGCGCTCTTTTTCAATGTCCATCGAGTCCAAAACCTGCGCTTCCATTTCACGTGCTTCCAACCCTCCGCAGCGTTGAATCAAGCGGTCAGCGAGAGTGGATTTGCCATGATCAATGTGGGCAATGATAGAAAAATTTCTGATGTGATTCATCAAGGGAGAGCTTCAAGTGATTGAATTAAAACGGTCAAGCAAGAAAAAAGGGCGCGACCAGTATGGACGCGCCCTGAACCAACAATCTTTTGGCAACTGCGAAAGTTGGAACTTCATTGTAGGCAAAAACTGCCAGTTTCACAGCCAAAAAATTTGAACAAAAGGAGAGTTGCGAGTCCACAACAGAAAACTTATACACAACTTATTAACAAAATGAAGACAAGACCAAAGGACAACATGTGGGCGAACTGTGGATCGCCTGTGGGATCCACAGAAGCATCCCATATCATGGACTTTTGACTACGCGTTATAGCTAATTTGACCTGGACAGAGTCTCTATTCTAACCAAATCAGACTAACCCCTCCGGCAAGTTAGCGCTTGCCGACATACAAAGAACCAGCGCGGAGCACTTGAAAAATCACCTCGTCCATAAAAAACAACCCCACACCCAGGTGTGGAATGGGGTTGTCGCAGCCAGTCTGGACCTATTTTGACACCTTCAGGATCGCAAATTGCGTCCATTCCCCTCGCCGAAACAGCACGCTCAATGGTTTGGACTTGTCAAACTTGGCCATTACAGCCTCAAATTCCTTGACGGACCCGACCTCCACATTGCCAACTTGCAGGATCAAATCGCCCTCTCTCAATCCCGCACGTGCAGCGGCGTCAGTCGCAGCGTCCACGCGCACACCACCTTTCATGCCCAACTCTTTCTTCTGCGCTTCGGTCAAATCAGCGACGACCAGTCCGAATACCTGCCCCGCACTGGATGCCTTGGGTTTCTCTTCCTTGCTGGGTGATTTGGCGATCGGCTTGTCCGCTTCTATCTCTGCAATCACCACGCTAAGTTCCTTTGTCGCGCCACGGCGGAATACGCTGACAGAACTCTTGGTACCAGGCTTGGTAGCACCAACAATGCGAGGCAAATCACTGGACTTCTCAATGGTCTTGCCGTCAAACTTGGTAATGATGTCGCCCGCTTCCAGGCCACCTTTTTCCGCTGGCGACCCCGCTTCGACGCTCCGCACCAATGCGCCGATCGGTTTGCCCAAGCCAATCGATTCCGCCACGTCTTTGCTGACCTGATCAATCTGCACACCCATGCGCCCGCGTGACACACGTCCACTGGACCTGAGTTGATCGCTGACGCGAACAGCCTCGTCCATGGGGATGGAAAACGAGATGCCCATATAGCCGCCTGAACGCGAATAAATCTGGCTATTGATGCCCACCACCTCACCGCGCATATTGATCAGAGGGCCACCCGAGTTTCCTGGATTGATGGCAACGTCCGTCTGAATGAACGGCAGGTACTCCCCGGTATCGCGCATCTTGGCGCTGACAATGCCTGCGGTGACCGAATTTTCCAGACCGAATGGAGAACCGATCGCCATAACCCATTCACCCACTCGCAGTTTGCTCACGTCTCCAACTTTCACGGCAGGCAAGCCAGTGGCTTCAATTTTTACCAATGCCACGTCGGAACGCTTGTCGGCACCAATAATTTTGGCCTTGAACTCGCGCTTGTCCGTCAGAGTTACGAGCACTTCGTCAGCCCCATCGACCACATGCGCATTGGTCATGATCAAACCGTCCGTCGACAAAATGAATCCTGAGCCCACACCCTTGGGGTGATCTTCCTCTTGCGGTTGCTGGGGTTGATTTCTTCGGGGACCCTGCTTTGGGACATTGGGGATCGGCAAGCCAAATCTACGGAAAAAGTCCAACATTTCATCTTCGTTTGGCCCACCCTGGTTCGGTTGAACCGAGACTTTCTCCGAGGTTCTAATATTGACCACAGACGGGCCAACCTGTTCTACCAGGTCCGTGAAATCTGGCAATGCGCGCACCTGCGCTTGCGCCGCAGGGGGCAAAACGGCAACCGAAACCACAGCGGAAATGGTTGCCACCGTAAGGACGGCGCGCAGGGCGCCAAAGAACCGAGCCTTCATTGTGTAAGTCCAATCATTTCAAAAAAAACAGATACGCCAGTAAAACCTGCACTGACATGGGGGCTCATTTTCTACACTCAAGAGCTACCACTGATGTAAGCCGCGTAAAGACCTTGAACGCGGCATCTAGAACCACAAAGGACAACGCTGAAAACCAGTTCTATTGGCCCGTCACACGTCCGCTTGGGCGTCGCGCGGCGCAGGGTTGACTTCGTCGTGGGAAATTTGTGTAGTGGACACAATGGCTCGACGCAGGGCAATCCAATGGGAGGGCTTGCTGTCTGCATCAAGCCAAAACCAGTGCCTTTGACCCTTGTCAAACGTCACCTGCAACAACATCATCAATTGAAAGTCCATCACGAGCACCATGTTGCGCACCGTGAGGTCCTGGTCGGCAATCCAATACCAATGCTCGCCATCCCAGCGCAGTTGGCCTATAGGCGCATTT
>CANFIH010000202.1 GCA_947446855.1 Burkholderiales bacterium | reverse complement strand
TGGTATCCCACCCGCATCTGCTGCTGATGGGCGACTACAACATCACCTTTGACGACCTGGATGTCTGGGACCCGGAAGGCATGCGCGACCAGATTCACTGCACCGACGAGGAGCGCTACCACCTCAACGCCCTGATTGCGCTGGGCCTGACAGACAGCCACCGCATGTTTAAGCAACCGCCCAAAAGCTATAGCTGGTGGGATTACCGCGATGCGGGCTTCAGGCGCAATCGCGGCCTGCGCATCGACCACATTCTGGTGAGCCAGGCACTCAAGCCGCTGGTCAAGTCCTGCGTGATCGACAAGACGCCGCGCAAAAATGAGCGCCCCAGCGACCATGCTCCGGTGGTCGTGGAGATCAGCTAAACCGCTATGAGCCTGTCGCCTTATCGCTGTAACCAAGTCTTAGTTTGCACGGAGTAAATTCGGTCGGCCATTGCAATGGCATCCGGCCGGTGGGCACTCATCACAATCGTGATTCCGGTACTCCGCAAGTTCTGCAAAACTTGTTTTTCCGTGGCAACGTCCAAGTGGCTGGTCGCTTCGTCCAACACCAACAATGACGGCTTGAGATAAAGCGCACGTGCAATCAATATCCGCTGACGCTGGCCGCCCGATATTCCAGCGCCTTGTTCAGCCAACCGCGTGCGGTAGCCCTGCGGAAATACGCCGATGTCAGCAGCAATGCAGGCCAGTTCTGCGCATCGCTTGACCTGCTCGCGGTCAGGCTGAGAGGCAAAGAAGGTGATGTTTTCCTCGATAGAACCTTCGAACAATTCGTCGTTTTGAAACACAAACGCCACGCGCCGCCGCAATGCTGTCGCGTTTTCTGGTTTTACCTGCATGCCATCGTAAAACAGCGTGCCTTCGGCTGGCAGAAATATGCCGCCCAGCACACAAAGTAATGTGGTCTTGCCGCAACCCGATGGCCCCACCAATGCCACCATTTCGCTTGGCTGCACTTCAATGCTCAATTTGCCAAAAACCAAAGGGTCTGCTGCAGAGTATCGGTAGCCCAGGCCCTCGGCCTTGGCGCTACTGGCAAATGGCCGGGCATCGCTCGCATGGGTTGGCGGTGTCGGCTCCGGCACGGCAAACACAATGTCGCTCACCCGCCCAAAGTGCACGCTCATGGTCCTTAGCCACAGCACCCGGTCCGCAAAAGCGGATGCACGCCCCGCAAAATTGCCCTGGTACGCCATGAAAGCAAACAGCATGCCCACGGTCAGCTGGTTGGCCAAAATCATTTGGGCGGCAAAGTACACCACCGCAATTTGTGCAATGCCCGTGGTCACCGTCACGGCCAGGGTGCTACCCAGATTGATGCGCTCGGTGGCAAGGTCTTTGTCCATTACCTGCCGGGTCTGCGTGGTCCACTGCTGGGCACGTAACAACTCCGCCTGCCCCATCTTGATGGCATGCATACCACGCAAACTCTCGATCAAATGCGACTGGCACCGCGCATTCAAAAAGGTGCGTTCAGACACTACCTGTCGTGACGATGAGAACACCACCACTTTGACCAGCAACATCAGCGCGAAAGTAGTGAGGCCAATCGCCGCCAATGTTGGGCTATACAAAAACATCATGACGACTGTGCCCACGCTGATCAGCGCGTCCAGCGTGACTTCAATACTGGTTCGAGTGAGCGAATGCGCCATCTGCCCCAAGGAGTCGAACCTTGACACCAAATCACCCACCTGCCGCCGCACAAAAAACGTCATGTGCAGGCGGAATAGATGGCGAATCACATGGGCATACAACTGGTAGCCCACGCTCTGCGACAGCACCACCCCAGACCAACCACGTAATGCGGTGAACAGGGTTTGAAAGACCAATAAAAACGCCGTCCCCAGCGCCAGCAGATTGAGTAAATCCAAATCCCCATTCACCAGCACATGGTCCATCACCATTTGGGTGTAATACGGCGTGAGCAAGGCAATGATTTCCAGCACAATGGACATGCCCATCAACTGCAGCACCGCAGAGCCCAGCCCAGGAAAACTCCGCAAAAGCGTCATGAACTGCAGCTTGGGTTGCGGTGGCGTGCGCTCCAGCTTGGCACGGGGCACAAAGTCCGCAGCAAACCCGCTGAACCGCGCTTTGGCTTCGTTCCATCCCACCCAGCGTTCTCCCTGGGCCGGGTCGTTGAGTTGCAAGCCTTTTGGGCTTATTTTTTTGAGCACCACCCAATGGTTGCCCTCCCAATGCAATACTGCCGGCAAGCGGAGTTGTCCCAACTCATCTGCGGCGAGCTCCACGCAACGTGCGTTCAAGCCAATCTGATCTCCCATGGTGGCCAAGTCGGCTAGCGATGTGCCGCGCACAGACACATCAAACTTGGCCCGCAAGTCTTCCATGCGCAACCCCTGCCCAAAGTGCCCGGCCACCATTGCCAAGCAAGCCAGACCGCATTCGGAGGACTCCATCTGCAGGAATAGCGGCATAGACTTGCGCGCAAACAGCCGCGAACCCAAACCAGCATCCCGCACAAAGGATGCACCTGGCAACGAAGCTGTGCTCATACCCTGGCCCCTAGGCGGTACAAGGGCTCTAGCAGCCATTGGTAAATTTTGAGCCTGTCCAACTCCACATCCGCCTCGACCAGCATGCCCGGGGTCAGGGACAGATGCTTGCCCTGGTATTCCAGATAATTGCTGGGCAAGGACACCCGCACCGTGTATACCGGCTCATCGACTTTGATTTGTTGCACTACCTCTTGCGGCGGCAGTGCGGCCTGTGCGATTTCTTTCACCACGCCCCAATGCCGCCCATAGTGCTCATACGGGTAGGCTTGGTAGCGAACCGATACTTTCTGCCCCAGACGCACAAAACCAATTGAGCGGGACGGCACCAAGAGCAGCACCTCGGCCGCCCCTCCTGAAGGAACAATCGTCATCACTGGCAACTCGGGGCGAACCGTTTGCCCCACAGATGCTGATATTTGCGTCACCACTCCGTCAATAGGTGCTACCAATTGAATCCGCTTGGCTAGATGCTCATTCAGTTCTTGCCGATAGGTTGCCATCTCGCGGCGAATAATGGACCGTTGAGTTTGCGAGCGGGAGTTGCTAAGTATTAGTTCCTGCTGCTGCAACTGCACGTCAGCCTCCAACTGTTGCTGGCCGCGCTCCAATGAACTGATAGAAATTTTTTGCACCAAAATTTCATTACGCTTTTGTTCTACTGCCTCACTGGAAACAAAACCCTGATCCACCAAAGACTGCTGCCGTACAAATTGCCGCTCCAAGTCAACTTGCCTCTGATGAGCCATCAGCAGCTCCCGTTTAATATTATCCAACTGAAATCCATCAGCTCTAACTTTCAATTGCAGGGATACAATTGCGCTATGACCAGAGATATCGATATTTTTTAACTCCTGCGCATCCAGAGATAATTTTCCTTCTGTAATAAGTGCTTGCTCTGTATCCAGATTTGTGCCATGCAAAAACCTCTCAGAAGTCACCTCACCAACCACTTCACCTTTAAATACATGATTATTATCCGCAACCAGCAACACATCCAATACACCAGGCAGCTGGGATACAATTTTTGATACTGGCTCGGTCCCTGTAGTGTAACCTGTTGTTTTTACAATACGTGGAACATCAATAAATATTAAAGATGCAAAAATTACTACAAAAACAAATACAGACACAGTCAGCGTAATTATTCTAATATAAAAATTTGATTGCACAGGAAAAATTCACCAAGTAATTATATTACCCACATATTATCAATATGCAAACTGTTAACCACAAATCAAATTGATCCGTGGTTAACAAGATTTCTCCACTTAAATTCATTGATTTTCATAATTGCTATAAAAACGCAATAGATTCAGTCCCCACCTCCCCCACTACCGTCCCCACCGCTTCTATCAGCACTGTAATGCCCTTGTGGGGATGAGTTATCACCTGTATGGCCGCCTCCCATATTCGCGCCATTACCGCCGTCAGAGTGCCATCCACCACCACCTAAGCCCGCAACTACCCCTACACCCACGCAGATTGCATTACCCATCAAAGATGCATCGGCGGAATTTGTTTCAGGATTTGCTTTCGCAACCTCCTGACTACAATTGTTGTACGCCTCTCCGGCAGCACTGAAGCTAAAGCCTGTTCCCCAACCGCCATCGCTCCCTCCTTTACCAAAAATATCAATACAATTACTTTTAGAAATTATCCTCATGATTACATCCTTAAAAATGGGTTTGAATTAAACTCAAATGCACAACCCAAAAATGCATTCAAAAAATTTAATATTTAATATCAAAAATAACAAATATAAGTGAATTATAAATTCCATGAATTGACCAAGGCAATAAAAATGATACTGACTTTTCACCACCCCAGTCAATCGTTGATTTTGACAGCCAGAAGAACAGCCAGACTACGGGCAGAATAGCGGAGTAACCTTTTATAGCATGCAAAGCCCCCCAAAATATGGCACTTATAAAACACAATTGCATATTACTTAAATTGACATATTTACGTAACTTCAGAAGCCTTATCATAATATAGGTTTCCACCAACGGCGCCAAAATTATTGAGAGAAAAATATGCAAATTAAAGTAATAAGAAAATAATTGCATTCTTTTTATACTTAAAAAATATTCCAAAAATCCTTTATCATTAATTATTGTAATTTGAAAAAAAAGAATAATAAAAGAACCCGAAACCGCGAGAAAGCCAATTTTTAAAAAATAAAAAAAAGGTTGTTGAATTTTATTTTGCATAAATTAAATACATATAACCGTTCAGACAATTTTTAAAAATTAAATATTTGCTATGAGGAAAATTCAAAGCTTTCGAAATTAACATTGACAGTGTCACCCCCCCCCGCACAATCCACACAGTAGAAACCCTAATTTATAAATTATTTGTCTATTATTTATAAAATAATCAATATTTAGTCATTAATATGATCAATATATCTCCAAAACTCGTTTCCCTTGATCAGATTTCAAACTATTGGCCCCAATGTGCCCCCTTACTCGCAAAGGGCCTGGCCGACAGTGAGGGCGAAATAGGTGTGGAGCATCTGCTTCAATTACTGCAAGCGCAGCAGGGGTTTCTAATGATCGGCGTTGATGCTGACGACATGGTGCACGCAGCGATGGCCCTTCAATTCCAGAAATACCCAAACTTCACGGTGGCACACATCTACAGCATTGGGGGACGTTGGGTGATGGCCAACAGGTTGCATTGGGATGGCATCAAGGCCTGGATGAAGGAACAAGGTGCCAGCAAGGTGCAAGGTAGTTGCAAGCCGGCCCAGGCGCGGCTCTGGCAACGCATCGGTTTGAAACCGGTGTACACCATCATGCAGCAGGACTTGTGAGCATGGCAGCCCCTAACAATGGCAATGGCACGTCAGAAGCTACCAGCGTGCACCGCACCATGCGGGATTTGCGAGGACATGACGCATGGACCTACTGGACCGACCTGCTGCTGTGCGCTGCGGTCTTTTGGGCCTCAATGTATCTGGGCCGCCAAAGTCTGCCTTGGCTTCCGGTTGCTTTGACCATAGGCAGTTTGGCCCTGTACCGCATGGCCTTGTTTACCCACGAAATTTGCCACTTCAAAGCTGGCGTAATGCCACGCTTTGCGCTGGTGTGGAATGTGGTGTGCGGCATTCCGATATTGCTGCCAAGCTACATGCTTAAGTCACACATAGACCACCATTCCGTTCGCAGTTACGGCACGCCAGCAGACCCGGAGTACCTGCCTTTTGCCACCTACCCACAATTGCGTGGTCGTTTCCTCTTGGGCTCAGCCCTGGTGCCGGTGGCGATGTTGGTGCGGGCTTTGATCGTGGTGCCTCTGGCATGGTTTAGACCCCGCGTGCATGCCTATCTGCGTGAACGCATGACCTTTATGTCCATGAACAACGCATACCGACCCGGCACATTCCAGCGCCTCACATCAGTTGACCGAGCTTACGAAGTATTGGCATCCGTATGGGTTTGGGTTTTGCTAGTGACCAGCACTATCGGCGCTTTATCGTGGCACTTTGCAGCGCTGCTGCTGGCTTGCATGACACTTGCCAACTTGCTCAATGGCTGGAGAACTTTGCATGCCCACCGGTATACGAGCCAGGGGCAGGCGATGGATGCCAAGGCCCAACTACGCGACTCCACCACGTTTAGCACCTACTGGTTGTGGGGTGAACTGCTTTGCCCAGTGGGGCAGCGCTTTCATGCGGCACACCACTTGCTGCCCTATCTGCCCTACCACGCGTTACCGGAGGCGCACAGGCGGTTGATCTCGACGGAGTGGCTTGGCAAGGCCGATTATTTGGCAACGTTTACAAGCGGCATTAGACAATAAGGCGGTTTTGCATTACTCTGCAAACGTATTAAAGAATTGTGAGCGCCCTATGACCCTATTGACCGTAACTTCGCGGGGGCAGGTGACCTTTAGAAAAGAGGTTCTGCAGCACCTTGGCATCCGACCGGGTGAAAAGATTGAGCTGGATTTGCTGCCCAATGGGCAAGGCGTGCTCAAGGCGGCCCGGGCAAACGGGACGGTGGCCGACTTTGTCGGGTTGCTGGCGGGTCGATCCAAGAAGATTGCCACCCTCGAAGAAATCAGCGAGGCGACAGCACAGGCTTGGTCTGGCAAAGAATGAAGGTCGTTGTAGATACCAACGTTTTGGTACGTGCAGTGATGCAAGACGACGCCGTTCAAGCGCGTATTGCTGCGGCTGTTCTCACGGATGCCACGTTGATCGCGGTAACTTTGCCTTGCCTATGTGAATTTGTGTGGGTGCTGCTGCGGGTCTACGGCTTGCAAGCGGCCGATGTCGCAGTTGCGATCCGGGCGCTGCTTGCTGCTGCAAATGTGGAAGTAAACAGACCCGCCGTAGAGGCGGGGCTTTCGGTACTGGAATTGGGCGGTGATTTCGCCGATGGCGTCATAGCCTTTGAGGGCAACTGGTTGGGTGGCGAGGTATTTGTTTCCTTCGACAAGAAAGCCGTTGCCATTCTCTCGGCACAAGGGCAATCCGCTCGCCTGTTGAAATAAAGGCCTCCCGTTTTGGCAGGGGCGCTGGTGGCAAGCCCCCTACTCCAGCCCCAGCTCCTGAATCTTCCGTGTGATGGTATTTCGGCCAATACCCAACTTGTGTGCCGCCTCGATACGTCGCCCCTTGGTGCTGGCCAATGCGGCCAGAATCAGGCGCGACTCGAAGCGCTTGGTCAGCACGTCCCACACGTCCAGGCGTCCGGAGCCCAAGAGCGCGATAGCTTCGCCTTCCAAGCCGTGCTCCCACTCCTGCAAGGTATCGAATGAGGACTGACCCACCGGGACCGCTTCAGGGAAGTAAGGCAATGGCGCCACTTGGGCAGGTGCAACCACTTCCACGCTTTGTGGCATCGGAGCAATGCCCGATTTAGGCTGTGCTGCATCAGACCGGGAAACGCCAATTTCCGGCGGCAAGTCTTTGGGCTCAATCAACTGCGCGGGTG
>CANFIH010000201.1 GCA_947446855.1 Burkholderiales bacterium | reverse complement strand
TGGTAACTGGCGTTGCTATATGTTCTTGGTGCCACTTATTATTCTGCCAATGACATTTGCGCGACCATATTTTCTTTTTTTAAGAGGTTTTCGATTGGTTTTCCGTTCGCTGATTATTTGAGCGAAAATTGGTGTTAATTTTTGAAGAAAAAATATGCAAATTGTTTGTTAATCGCGGTCGTATGTATGAATGTTAGTTCAAAGAATTCGCTCGATTTTCTTCGCCTCACAGCCGCATTGTTCGTGCTCTATAGCCACCAATATGCGCTTCTGGGTTTGGCCGAACCCTCCTTCTTTGGTTGGAATTCGTTTGGTGGGGCTGGCGTAACCGTATTCTTTTTTTTGAGCGGAATGCTGGTGTGGTTGAGTTGGGCTCGCGACCCGAATTTAAGAAGATTCTTTCAACGCCGATCGCTGCGTATTTTTCCAGCACTTTGGGTGATAGTTTTAATTACTATATTTGTGCTGGGTCCAATTTTGACAACGGTTTCACTGCCCGAATATTTTCGT
The DNA here is from genome assembly GCA_947446855.1 of Burkholderiales bacterium. Taxonomy (GTDB): domain Bacteria; phylum Pseudomonadota; class Gammaproteobacteria; order Burkholderiales; family Burkholderiaceae_C; genus Allorhodoferax. The sequence goes on along the minus strand of CANFIH010000201.1, from coordinate 6,999 downwards.
TCAAACGATACATGGCGGTACCTTACTACCGCCATGCTGTTTCCCCGTAACATTTTGCCCGGTGTATTCGAGAAAAACCCATATCCTTATGCTGTCAACGGATCACTCTGGACACTTCCAGTCGAGTACCTTTGCTACCTCATGGTTGCGGTGGTAGGTAGTATCTGGCAGCGTTGGCGGTTGGTTGGACCAGCGTTAACCTTGATTGCCGCAGCGCTCTTGGCAACGTATGCGCCCATTATTGTCGGCGATCGATTTTCCCCGCATTTTGAAATGATTGCGATCTTTTGGTGGGGGGCACTTTACGGATACAGCACTGCTTCTCCAAGGGGACATTTCCAAGACAGATATTGGTTGATTGGCTCTATCATTGCTGCGGCGCTTATTTTTTCATTACTAGGGTCACGCGGGACCGAGCGTATGGCGATGCTCCTTTGTGCTGCGATGTCGGTGGTTTTGGCCCAGAGAACGAATTTTGGTGCCCGACTGACAGACAGACTGGGAGATTTGTCTTATGGGATTTATATATATGCCTTTCCGGTTCAGCAAGTATTGATTTACTGGAGTCGAGACGCAGGACTAAGTTTTGGTCTGTTGTTCTTCCTGTCCGTAGTGATTACATTTGTCCTGGCCTATTTTTCTTGGCATCTGATTGAATATCAGGCTTTGCGGTTGAAGCCCCGCGCTAGGGCGGCGACATGATGCAGGTTTGCATCGTAGTATTGAACTGGAATGGATGGTTGGACACCATTGAATGTGTGCGGTCACTGCAGAAGCAGAATTACAAGAATTTCAGTCTTCTTGTGGTCGACAATGGTTCGACCGATGGTTCTGTTGAAAAGATCAGGCAGGCATTACCCGATGTTGATCTCATTCCCAGTGGTCGCAACCTGGGTTTCGGGGGTGGTTGCAATATCGGCATGCGCCGCGCCCTGGCGCTTGGCGCGGAATATATCTGGCTGATCAACAGCGATGCGCTTGCTGATCCGGACGCCTTGAGCACCCTGGTGCGTCAGGCTGAACAATTCCCTTCGTTGGGCGCAGTTGGCTCCGTCTTGTATGAGCCTGACCACCCTGGCCAAGTGCAACTCTGGGGCGGTGGCAAGGTGCAATTGTGGTGGGGAAGCTCGCGCCACTTAAGCGGTCCCGGGCGACTTGACTTTGTCTCCGGTGCTTCCGCACTGCTGCGCTGCAAGGCGCTAGAGGCAATTGGGCTGTTCGACGAAAAGTCCTACTTCATGTACTGGGAAGACACTGACTTGTCGTTCCGGCTGCGGGCTGCGGGCTGGACGATCGGTGTCGCACAAAATGCAAAAGTCTGGCATCGAGAGTCGAGCAGCCTTGGAAAGGGCAGTCCGCAATTGGATTTGTATTTCACACAATCCGCCATTCGTTTTTTGCGAAAATATGCCAAATATCCGTTGGTACCTATTTTCATGATGCTTACAAGAATGTTTCTAAAGCGCCTTTTGTTGCGGGATTGGCGCCGTGTGCAGGCGGTCATACAAGGGTATCGACAAGCATGAAAAATATTGCCCCCGTCTCCGTCATCATTCCCTGCTATCGCTGCACCGCTACGCTGGAGCGTGCGGTGCTTTCTGTTTCTGCGCAATCAAGCGTGCCGGCGGAGGTCATTCTCATAGACGACTGCAGTGGGGACGATACGCCTGCGATGATGCAAAAAATTGCCGCGCAATATGCACCCGGCTGGATTCGGATTTTGCTATTGGATCAAAACATGGGGGCGGCCAGCGCGCGCAACGCGGGCTGGGCGACAGCAACGCAGCCCTACATTGCTTTGCTCGATTCGGACGATGCCTGGCACCCTGAAAAAATCCGACTTCAGTTGGATTACATGCAATCTCACCCTGACGTTGTGTTGTGTGGTCACTCGCATAAGATCTTGCCCACCCCAGACATGCCAGCCTGGACTTTGCGCATGCCCGGGAACGGGCTGAGGGCCAAACGAATTACAAAATGGGCGCTCTTGTTGTCCAACCGATTTGTAACCCCATCGGTCATGCTCAAGCGCGAAATTCCGCAGCGCTTCGAAGAGCGTCAACGCTATATGGAAGACCACATGCTGTGGCTAAATATCGTTTGCGCAGGCAGTTTGGTACACAGACTTGCGATGCCGCTGGCTGCCATTTACAAGCGCCCTTACGGACAAGCGGGTCTGAGTTCGCAATGGTGGCTTATGGAGCGTGGCGATCTGGGCAACTACCGCCGTCTGCTTGTGCAGAGCTACATCACACGGTTTCAGTTTCTCGGATTCGCTGCCTATTCAGCAGCTAAATTCTTGCGCCGCTATGTGCTTTACAACTTGTTGGCAGTCAGACTGAAATAGCCCATGCCACCTGAAGTCAAAATATCGCTGTCGGTGGTGAGTCACGGACAGATGGCCTTGGTGCAAAAGCTTTTGACAGACATCAGCAAGCATTGCGGGAGCGAGCGTATCGAACTCATCCTCACCCTTAATTTGCGCGACGAACTGGCCCCCGATCTGAGTTACATCACTTTCCCAGTGCAATTGCTACGCAACGAAATTCCCCTGGGTTTTGGCGCCAACCACAATCAAGCGTTTTCGCATGCCAAAGGTGCCTACTTTTGCGTGCTCAACCCGGACATTCGCTTGGATATGAATCCGTTTCCTGCGCTCCTGCAAGCCCTTGCGGCCCCGCACATAGGCCTAGCGGCGCCCTTGGTGGTAGGGATGGACGGTGTTCAGGAGGACAGCGCCAGGCCTTTCCCAACGCCCCTGGCGATATTGCGGCGCCTTTTCACCGGCAAGCATGCGGCTGAGTACGTCTCCGAAGGCACTGCCTACCAGCCTGACTGGGTGGGGGGCATGTTCATGCTATTGCCGCATGCCATTTACCGCCAAATCCATGGTTTTGATGAGCGCTATTTCTTGTATTACGAGGACGTGGACTTTTGCGGTCGCTTACGCCTACAGGGATGGAATGCCATGCTATGTCCTGCCGCCCATGTCACACACGATGCGCAACACAGCAGCCACAAAAGCCTGCGTTACATGCGCTGGCATCTTGGCAGCATGCTTCGATTTTTTACGTCAGCCACTTTTTTTGGCCTTTGGCGCAAGGGCTGCTTGTGACCCCAACGGCTCTCGACTGAAGCAATGCCAGTCAAGATACTTGTCACCGGAGCCAACGGTTTTGTCGGGCGGGCACTGTGTGCCCACCTGCAGCAGCAAGGTTGCGAAGTCCACGCGGCAGTGCGTACGCCTGTGACGGGGCTGCACGCCAACCACATCGTCACTGTCGCAGCATTGGACCGGCAGACGGACTGGTCTTGTGCCCTGGATGGAATTGACGTGGTGGTCCATCTGGCTGCACGCGTGCATGTCATGCACGACACGTCGGCAGCCCCCGAGATGGAGTTTCGCAAAGCCAATGTGGACGCCACACTGCACCTTGCCCGACAAGCGGCCAAGGCCGGTATCAAGCGAATGGTGTTTTTGAGCTCGGTTAAGGCCAACGGTGAAAGCACAGCACCGGGTCAGCCTTTTAAAGAGTCCGACGTACCCAACCCACAGGACGCCTATGGGCGCAGCAAGTGGGAAGCCGAAAAGGGCCTGTTGCAGATCGCCCATGAGACAGGTCTTGAAGTGGTCATTGTTCGTTCGCCACTGGTGTATGGGCCCGGGGTTAAGGCCAATTTCGCATCCCTCATGCGCTTGGTCGCCCGCGCTTGGCCACTCCCCCTGGGCGAAATTCACAACAGCAGAAGCTTGGTTGGACTGGGAAATTTGGTGGATTTTTTGGCCACCTGTGTGACGCATCCGCATGCTGCCAACCAGACCTTTCTGGTGAGTGATGGGCAAGACATGTCCACCACAGAGTTGGTCCGTGCCATTGCGCAAGCTGCCCACGTCCCTGCGCGGCTGCTGCCCGTGCCGGTGCGAGTTTTGATGTGGGTTGGCAGCATTCTTGGGCAAGGTGCCGCGATGCATAGACTCTGTGACAATTTGCAGCTCGATATCTCCAAGGCAAAGACAATCTTGAAGTGGACGCCTCCAAACACCGTGAGCCTGGAGCTAGTTCGGGCCTACGAAGCCACAAAAAAACAATGAAAAGAACCATCGACCTTCTGCTATCCGTATGTGCCGGGATGGTACTGCTTGTCCCCATCCTGCTAGTGGCGTTGGCCGTACGCATCACGTCCAATGGGCCAGCTTTGTACTGGTCCGACCGGGTAGGGCGCAACAACCAGATTTTCAAGATGCCCAAGTTTCGCAGCATGCGCATAAACACACCCGCAGTGGCTACACATTTGCTGACCCGCCCTGAGCAGTACCTCACCCCCATTGGCGGCTTTTTGCGCAAAAGCAGCCTTGACGAACTGCCTCAGCTTTGGAGCATCATCCGGGGCGACATGAGCATCGTCGGACCCAGGCCAGCGCTGTTCAACCAATCCGACTTGATTGCACTGCGCACACAGGCAGGCGTTCATTTGTTAGTACCAGGCCTCACTGGCTGGGCGCAGGTGAATGGGCGAGATGAGTTGCCGATTCCTCAAAAAGTAGCGTTGGATCTTGAATACAAGCATCGCCAGTCAGTATGGTTTGATCTCAAGATTGTGGTCCTGACAGCACTGAAAGTGCTGCGCCGTGATGGTGTAAGTCATTGAAAGAAATCGTAAAAGTGTTTGTCTGGGCCACACTAAAGGAATGCTAAACGAACGATCTCAGCAGTTGATTCGCCCGTCAAAGATCCAACAATCTGCATCTCTTGTTCCGCACGATATCTCAACTTAGCTGGCAGATATCTCCGCTGCCTACGACCTAAATCTGGTTGATCGATCGATTGTGAATTAGTGCATCTTCCACTGACTTGTGTCAAACTTGAACGAATTGGTGTTCGTGTTGTAATTGTTGCGGCAGCGCGTCAATTACAATGCAAAAAAATAACTCAAAATTTCGGGCGTAGTTTGTAGTCTCTAGGGGGGGCTAAGCTCCCCTTACCCAACCCTGCAAGATTGACCAACTTTTTAGTAGTGGCGATAGACGGGGATCGTAAGAGCAATGGCGGAGGTCTCGCGTGCATCGACAGTCAGAACAGGTTTTAAGGGCGGCAGTGGCCAAGTTCGATGGTGGATTTTCGGACGGCGGCATTGCATTCTTTCCTAAGCGTGAAAGCACCACTCCTGAAACAACCAAAAGTACCGTCCATCCGATTCAGGATGCCCCCAAAGTTGCCATTCTTATGTGTACTTACTTTGGGCAGCGGTTTCTGGCCGATCAACTGGACTCCTTCGCTGCGCAAAGTCACAGCAATTGGGTACTTTGGGTTTCGGACGACGGATCCAAAGACGATACGCAGGTCATCCTAAACCAGTACATGGAGAAATGGGGGGCAGAAAGGCTCTCATTGCAACCAGGACCGGCGCAGGGTTTCGTGACCAACTTTTTGTCATTGGTATGCAAGGCAGAAGTCGAGGCAGATTACTACGCCTATTCTGATCAGGACGACATTTGGGAGGCAGACAAGTTGCAGAGATCTATTGAATGGTTGCGCACCGTTCCGCGTGGTACTCCTGCTATTTACTGTTCCAGGACACGGTTGGTTGATTGTGCGGGCAAGGAAATTGGATTGTCGCCGTACTTTAGAAAACCCCCCAGCTTTGCCAATGCGTTGATGCAGAACATCGGTGGTGGAAACACTATGGTATTTAATAATGCCGCCCGTGAGTTACTGCGCCTAGCGGGTTCTGATGTCGACGTTATCACCCACGACTGGTGGTCTTATCTCGTTGTCATGGGGTGCGGTGGACGTGTCTTTTACGATCCCATACCCACGGTAAGTTATCGCCAGCATGGGGGAAATCTCGTAGGTTCCAATGTCGATTTCGGCGCGCGGTGCGCGCGGATAAAAATGCTTTGGAAAGGTCGCTTCAAGGAACTCAATGACCAACACATCGTTGCGTTGGAGCGCCTGAAGCCGCATATGACGGATGACAGCAGGGCAACCTTGGCAGAATTTAGCAGCGCAAGAGGCCGCAGTCTTGTCCCCAGAGCCATTGGATTTAAGCGCTCAGGAATTTATCGCCAAACTCTTTGGGGCGACATCGGTCTTATGGTCGCGACTCTTTTTAAGAAGTTGTGACAGTTGATAGTTTCAATCATCTGGGAAACTGTTTTTATCAGATGCATTTTTGTGTTGGTCTGGTTGATCGGCAAAGACGAGCGCGTCATCGATCTGGACAAGTCCAGAGAGCAATACGGCGCCAACGACGAAGCGAATGTCTCACTGGCACGAATGTGAAATGTGGCGTGGCACGCATGCTCACGGAAATCACAGGGAAACAATAACTATGACGACTCCACCCAAAGTCACGGCCATACCCCGCAAAGGCATCATCCTGGCCGGGGGTTCCGGCACCCGCCTCTATCCCGCAACGCAAGTGGTCAGCAAGCAATTGCTGCCGATTTACGACAAGCCCATGATTTACTACCCGTTGACCACCTTGTTGTTGGCCGGTATCCGCGAAATCCTGGTTATCTCCACGCCGCAGGACACACCTCGTTTCGAGCAACTGCTGGGCAACGGCAGCCAGTGGGGCATACGCATTGAATACGCGGTGCAACCCTCACCCGACGGACTGGCACAAGCCTTTTTGATTGGCGAGAAATTCCTGAACGGCGCACCCAGTGCGCTGGTGCTGGGCGACAACATCTTCTATGGCCACGACTTTGCCACGCTGCTGCAAAACGCCAGTCGGCAAACCACGGGTGCCACGGTGTTCGCCTACGCGGTGAACGACCCCGAACGTTATGGCGTGGTGGAGTTCGATGCCGAAGGTAAAGCCATCAGCCTGGAAGAAAAGCCCGCCAAACCCAAGAGCCGCTATGCCGTCACAGGCCTGTACTTCTATGACAGCCAGGTGGTGGAGTTGGCCAAGCAAGTTAAGCCCAGTGCGCGCGGCGAGTTGGAAATTACCGACCTGAACAGAATGTATTTGGACAAAGGCCAGATGGAT
>CANFIH010000200.1 GCA_947446855.1 Burkholderiales bacterium | reverse complement strand
TGGTCAGCGCCAAGCCATCATCGTCGACGAGCTGCCCTACCAGGTGAACAAAAAGACCTTGCAAGAGCGCTTGGCCGAATTGGTGCACGAAAAGAAGATCGAAGACATCAGCCACATCCAGGACGAGTCCGACAAATCGGGCATGCGCCTGGTGATCGAGCTCAAGCGCGGCGAAGTGCCCGAGGTGGTGTTGAACAATCTGTACAAGCAGACCCAGTTGCAGGACACCTTCGGCATCAACATGGTGGCCCTGGTAAACGGCCAGCCCAAGCTGTGCAACCTGAAGGACCTGATCGAGGTATTCCTGAGCCACCGCCGTGAAGTGGTGACACGCCGCACCGTGTTTAACCTGCGCAAGGCGCGCGAGCGCGGCCATGTGCTCGAAGGTCTGGCCGTTGCGCTGGCCAATATCGACGACTTTATCCGCATCATCCGCGAGTCACCCACGCCGCCGGTTGCCAAGATTGAGTTGATGAATCGCCCCTGGGACAGCAGCCTGGTGCGCGAGATGTTGACCCGCACGCGCGCCGACGGCGGCGTGATCAACGCCGACGACTACCGTCCCGATGGTCTGGAAAAGAATTTTGGCATGGGCGCCGACGGCCTGTACCGCCTGTCCGACACGCAAGCGCAGGAAATCCTGCAAATGCGCCTGCAGCGCCTGACCGGCCTGGAGCAGGACAAGATCGTTGCCGAATACAAAGAGGTGATGGCCGAGATTGAAGACCTGTTGGACATCCTAGCCAAGCCGGAGCGCGTTTCCACCATCATTGGCGACGAACTGGGCCACGTGAAGCACGAGTTCGGACAAACCAAGCTGGGCGCACGCCGCAGCCTGGTGGAGCATTCCTCCTTTGACCTGTCCACCGAAGACCTGATCACCCCCACCGACATGGTGGTGACCATGAGCCATAGCGGCTACATCAAGAGCCAACCGCTGGGTGAATACCGCGCGCAAAAGCGCGGGGGACGCGGCAAGCAGGCCACGGCCACCAAGGAAGACGACTGGGTCGACCAGCTGTTTGTGGCCAATACCCACGACTACATTCTGTGCTTCTCCAACCGCGGCCGGCTGTATTGGCTCAAGGTCTGGGAAGTGCCCCAGGGTTCGCGGGGTTCACGCGGCCGCCCCATCGTCAACATGTTCCCGCTGCAGGAAGGCGAAAAAATCACCGTCGTGCTGCCGCTGACCGGCGAGAAGCGCAGCTTCCCGGCCGACCAGTATGTATTCATGGGCACCAGCATGGGCACGGTCAAAAAGACCGCGTTAAACGAATTCTCCAACCCGCGCAAGGCCGGCATCATCGCCGTGGACCTGGACGAGGGCGACTTCCTGATTGGCGCCGCGCTCACCGACGGCAAGCACGATGTGATGTTGTTCTCGGATGGCGGCAAGGCTGTGCGCTTTGACGAAAACGATGTGCGACCCATGGGCCGCAACGCGCGCGGCGTGCGCGGCATGATGCTGGACGAGACGCAAAGCGTGATCGCCATGCTGGTGGCTGAGGACGAAGCGCAAAGCGTGCTGACCGCCACCGAAAACGGCTACGGCAAGCGCACCAGCATCACCGAATACACCCGCCACGGACGTGGCACCAAGGGCATGATTGCCATCCAGCAATCCGAACGCAACGGCAAGGTCGTGGCCGCCACGCTGGTCCATGTGGATGACGAAATCATGCTGATCACCGACAAGGGCGTTCTGGTACGCACACGGGTTTCTGAAATCCGCGAACTCGGCCGCGCCACGCAAGGCGTGACCCTGATCGGTCTGGACGAGGGCTCCAAGCTCAGCGGCCTGCAGCGCATTGTTGAAAACGACGCCCAAGCCGTTGAAGCCGACGAGCCCGCTGGCGACGAAGCACTGGGAGACGAGACCGTTTGATGCCCAGCGCGATGAACCGCCCCTTTAACTTCTCCGCCGGTCCGGCGGCAATGCCGGAGGAAGTGCTGGCCCAGGCCGCTGACGAAATGCTGGACTGGCCCGATGCCAGCGGCAAGCGTTGCGGCATGGGCGTGATGGAAATGAGCCACCGCGGCAAGGAATTTCTGTCCATCTACGCGCAAACCGAAGCCGATTTGCGCGAACTGCTGGCCGTTCCCGCCAACTACCGCATCCTGTTCATGCAGGGCGGTGGTTTGGCCGAAAACGCCATCGTGCCTATGAATATCAGCGCGCTCAAAGCAGACGCCGGGGGTCGGGGTGCGGCAGACTTTGTGGTCACCGGTAGCTGGAGCGAAAAATCTTACGCTGAAGCCGGCAAGTATTGCCAGGCCGATTTGGCGGCCAATTCCAAGTCAGACGGTTTTACGCATATTCCGGCTGCCGCCACCTGGCAGTTGAATGACAACGCCAGCTATGTGCACATCTGCTCCAACGAAACCATCAACGGCGTGGAGTACCACAGCCTGCCAGACCTGAAGGCGCTGGGCTCCAAGGCCGAACTGGTGATCGACTTTTCTTCGCACGTGGCCTCCCGCCCCGTCGATTGGAGCCGTGTAGGTTTGGCCTTCGGCGGGGCGCAAAAGAACCTGGGTCCGGCCGGTCTGACCCTGGTAGTGGTGCGCGAAGACTTACTGGGCCATGCCCTGGAAATCTGCCCCAGCGCGTTCAACTACCAGACCGTTGCCAAAAACGAGTCGATGTACAACACACCTCCCACCTACTCCATCTACATGGCAGGACTGGTTTTTCAGTGGCTCAAGCGCCAAGGCGGCATTGCAGCCATGGAATCTGCCAATATCGCCAAGGCCGAACTGCTGTACCGCGCGATTGACGAGTCAAATCTGTATTTCAACCCGGTGCGCAGCGACTGCCGCTCACGCATGAATGTGCCCTTCTTCCTGCGCAATGAGTCGCTCAACGACGCATTTCTGACCGGTGCCAAAGAGGCGGGTTTATTGCAGCTCAAGGGCCACAAATCGGTAGGCGGCATGCGCGCCAGCATTTACAACGCCATGCCGCTGGCCGGGGTGCAAGCCCTGACTGGCTACATGCAAGCATTCGAACGGTCCCACGGATAAAGCACCCATGGCCAAAACACTTTCCGAATTGCGCGTCCAGATCGACGCAGTGGATCAGGAACTCCTGATCGCCCTGAACCGGCGCGCGGCCCTGGCCAACGAGGTCGGCGAACTCAAGCGCCATGACGGCTCCCCCGTGTTCCGGCCCGAGCGTGAAGCCCAGGTCATCCACGGCCTGCAAAAGGCCAACCAGGGCCCGATCAAGGATTCCAGCCTGGCGCTGATTTGGCGCGAAATCATGTCCGCCTGCCGCGCCCTCGAAGCACCGCAGCGGGTGGCGTATCTGGGTCCCAAGGGCACCTACAGCGAAGAAGCTGCCCTACGCTTTTTCGGCTCCAGCATCCAGCATGTGCCCTGCGCCAATTTTGACGAGGTCTTCCACGCCGCCACATCAGGCGCTGCCGAGTTCGGCGTCATACCGGTGGAAAACAGCACCGAAGGTGTAGTCACCCGCTCGCTGGACCTGCTGCTCAATTCCCCGCTGCACATCGTCGGTGAAATCAGCCTGCTGGTGCGTCACCATCTGTTGCGCACGCAGGGCTCGCTGGAAGGCATTGAAGTCGTGCTGGCCCATCCGCAGGCTCTGGCCCAATGCCAACAATGGCTCACGACCCATCTGCCCCATGCAGAACGCCGTGCCGTCTCCAGCAACGCCGAAGGTGCACGCCTGGCTGCCCTGCATCCGGAATGGGCCGCCATCGCCAGCGAACGTGCCGGTGCCGAATTCGGCCTGCACATCGCCGCCCAGGCCATTCAGGACGAGGCCTTCAACCGCACGCGCTTTGTCATGGTCTGTCTGCCAGCCGTCATGCCGGCGCCACAGGCTTCCGGCAAGGACTGCACCAGCCTGGTGGTCTCGGTGCCCAACCGCCCTGGCGCGGTCCACGACATGCTGGTGCCACTCAAGCTACACGGTGTTTCGATGACGCGCTTTGAATCGCGCCCGGCGCGCTCCGGCCAGTGGGAGTATTTCTTCTACATCGACCTGCAAGGCCACCCGTCCGAGCCCCATGTGGCCGCAGCACTGCAGGATTTGCGCGGCATTTGCGCCTTCTACAAAGTCCTGGGCACCTACCCCCTGGCCGACTAACTGCCTCTTGCACTGGAACCCGCATGTTTGAACAGCTCGGATTGATCGGATGCGGCCTGATGGGCGGTTCGTTCGCCATGGCCATGAAAAAAGCGGGGCTGGTCAAACGCATCGTCGGTTACAGCAAATCGCCCAGTACCACCGAACGGGCCCGTCAGATGGGCATCATCGATGTCGAGGCGCCCTCCGCTCTGCTGGCGGTGTCAGGGGCAGACATCGTTCTGATCGCTGTGCCGGTCTCGGCAACGGAGGCCAGTTTCAAGGCCATCAAGCATCTGGTAACGCCAGACATGCTGATCATGGATGTGGGCTCCACCAAACGCGACGTCATAGACGCCGCACGTCGCGCCTTGCGCGAACATGTCGGCCTGTTTGTGCCGGCGCATCCGATTGCCGGCAAGGAAGTCGCCGGCGTTGAAAACTCCGATGCCGAGCTGTACACCGGACGTCAGGTCATCCTCACCCCGATTGAACGCACGCTGGCACCCCAGTTGCAAAAAGCCACGGAACTCTGGACCCGGCTGGGCTGCAAGGTCCTGACCATGAGCCCGGAAGAACACGATGCCGCCTATGCCGCTGTCAGCCACTTGCCACACCTGATCGCCTTTGCACTGATGAACGCCATCTCCGGCCAGCCGCAGGGTCGGGACTATCTCTCATTGGCTGGTCCCGGCTTCAGGGACTTCACCCGCATCGCTGCCAGCGACCCGAATGTCTGGCGTGACATCCTGTTATCCAACCGCGAAGAGCTGCTGGCGCAAAGCCAAATTTTTCAACGCAACCTGCAGGCCCTGGAAATCATGATTTCCAGCGGCAATGCCCAAGCGCTGGAGGGCCTGATCGAACAAGCCAGCCGGACGCGGGCCAACTGGAGCATGAGCTCCAAGAATAAAAGCTGATGTTTTCCACCGAATTTCTCGATCTACCCGCCCTGCGCGGTGCGGCCGGCACGGTCACCCTGCCCGGCTCCAAAAGCATTTCCAATCGTGTTTTGCTGCTGGCAGCCCTGTGTGAGGGTGTCACCACGATCCACGATCTACTCGACAGCGACGACACCCGCGTCATGCTGGTCGCACTGAAAACCCTGGGCTGCGCGATCACCCAGGAAGGTGCCACCGTGCAAATCACCGGACTGGGTGGCAAGTTGGGCGCACAACAGGCCAAGTTATTTCTCGGCAATGCCGGCACCGCCATGCGTCCGTTGACTGCAGCTCTGGCTGTTTTGGGGGGCGACTTTGAGTTGGGTGGCATTGCGCGCATGCACGAACGCCCGATCGGCGATTTGGTGACAGCCCTGCGCCAACTCGGCTGCCGCATTGACTATCTGGGCAACGACGGCTTTCCACCGCTGCGCATCGGCGCACCGGCCTTGAATCTGGGGCAAGCCATCCAGGTGCGTGGCGATGTCTCAAGCCAGTTCTTGACTGCTCTTTTAATGGCTCTGCCTCTGGTGGCCGGAAAAGACATCGTGATTGAAGTGGTGGGCGAACTGATATCCCGCCCCTATATCGAAATCACCCTCAATCTGCTGGCGCGTTTTGGCGTGCACGTGCAGCGCGATGGCTGGCAGCGTTTCACCATTCCCGCTGGCTGCAAGCTGCAGTCGCCCGGCGTGCTGCACGTAGAAGCGGACGCATCCAGCGCCAGCTACTTCATCGCCCTGGGCGCGATAGCCAGCGGCATCGCAGGCAGCAATGGCATCCGGGTCCAGGGTGTCGGTGCAGACTCCATCCAGGGCGACATCCGCTTCGTGGATGCAGCCCGCATGATGGGCGCGCACATCGAAAGCGGCCCCAACTGGTTGCACATCCGCCGGGGCACCTGGCCACTCAAAGCCATTGAACTGGACTGCAACCACATTCCAGATGCAGCCATGACGCTTGCCGCGATGGCACTGTATGCCGATGGCACCACCACGCTGCGCAATATCGCCAGCTGGCGCGTCAAGGAAACCGATCGCATAGCCGCCATGGCCAACGAGTTGCGCAAACTTGGCGCCAGCGTGGTGGAAGGTGCCGACTTTATCCAGGTGACACCACCTGCGGATGTTTCCGACTGGAAAGCCGGCACGATTCACACCTACGACGACCACCGCGTTGCCATGTGTTTCTCGCTGGCCGCTTTCAATCCGGCCGGCATTCCCGTGCGGATTGAAGACCCGAAATGTGTCGCCAAGACATTCCCGGATTATTTTGAAACCCTGTTTTCGATCGCTGAAGCAGCCACATCACACATTCCCGTGCTGTGCATGGATGGCCCCACAGCGTCGGGCAAGGGAACCCTGGCAGCCGCCTTGGCCGAAAAATTGGGCTACCACTTTCTGGACTCCGGCTCGCTCTACCGCATCACCGGCCTGGCAGCCACACGCGCCGGCGTGGAATTGAACGTTGCCAACCAGCAGCAGATTGCCGACATCGTGCGGAGTCTGCCCATTCGCTTTGAAGGCAGCCGTATTCTGCTCAACTCCGAAGACGTGAGCGACGCCATCCGCACTGAAGAAGCTGGCATGGATGCCTCCCGCGTCTCGGCCTTTCCCATGGTGCGCGAAGCACTGGTGGACTTTCAGCGCAGTTTTCGCAAGCTGCCCGGTCTGGTGGCCGACGGGCGCGATATGGGCACTGTGATCTTCCCCGCAGCCCCGCTCAAGGTATTCCTCACCGCCAGCGCCGCCTGCAGGGCAGAACGCCGCTACAAGCAGTTGATTTCAAAGGGGATTCCCGCTACACTCGACAGTCTTCGCGCAGACCTAGAGGCGCGTGACGCAAGGGACACCTCCCGCAGCGTTGCGCCCTTGAAGCCCGCAGTCGATGCCAAGCTTCTGGACAACTCGGATTTGACGGTGCAAGCCTCCGTTGAAATCGTGCTGGACTGGTGGCAAGGCAAACAACCCTTCAGGTCATCCTGAGAGGTTGGATAGAAGCAAGGCCTCACCGCTTTGCAATTTTGGTCCCCAGAGCTCTTTTCGCGCGACAGCGCACCAGCCCTGGGGTTCGATAACTTAACCCCGTGGCACTTGCTACAAAACACATGTCAGAATCTTTCGCAGCCCTATTTGAAGAATCATTGCAACGTTCGGAAATGCGCACCGGTGAAGTCATCACCGCTGAAGTCGTCCGCATCGAGCACAGCTTCGTCGTTGTCAACGCCGGCCTCAAGTCCGAAGCCTACGTGCCAATCGAAGAATTCAAGAGCGACAAGGGCGAGCTCGAAGTCCAAGTAGGCGACTTCGTATCTGTTGCCATCGACTCCGTCGAAAACGGTTACGGCGACACCATCCTGTCGCGCGACAAGGCCAAGCGTCTGGCTTCCTGGATGAGCCTGGAAAAGGCCCTGGAATCCGGCGAATTCGTTACCGGCACCACCTCCGGCAAGGTCAAGGGCGGCCTGACCGTTCTGGTCAATGGCATCCGCGCCTTCCTGCCTGGTTCACTCGTCGACACACGTC
>CANFIH010000199.1 GCA_947446855.1 Burkholderiales bacterium | reverse complement strand
CTGTTCAATGTCACGGCGCTGTTTGACCTGCAGCGCATCTCTCTGGGCGGCAGCGTGTTCTGGCACAACCAGGACTACCTGCTGCCGCGCCTGCAAGCCTTTATGCAGGGCAAGCTGCCGGCGCTCACCAACGGGCTGGAGATCGTGCCGGCCGGCCTGGGCGAGCGCCTGGGCGACCTGGCCGCGCTGGCGCTGGTGATGCGCAACAGCGCCGCGCAGTAATGCCATCGCACTGAATTGGAGTGCCGGTGTTCAACTCACGCAAGTTAACGCTGCTGTGTTTCCCAGTGCGGATGCACCCAGGCCGGGGCAGGTGACGGTGGCAGGGCTTGGCCTTTGATGGCATCGGCAATCTTCTCGGCCATCATGATGGTGGGCACGTTCAGGTTGCCGCTGACGATCAGCGGCATGATGGACGCGTCCACCACGCGCAGGCCCTGCACGCCATGCACGCGGCCCTGCGCGTCCACCACCGCCATGTCACCGGTGCCCATGGCACAGGTGCAGCTGGGGTGGTAGGCGGTCTCGGCGCTGGCGCGGATGTGGGCGTCGATCTGTGCATCCGTCTGCACGTCCTTGCCGGGTGAAATCTCTTCGCCCCGGAAGGCGTCAAAGGCCTTTTGCGCAAACACCTCGCGCGTCAGGCGGATGGCGGCGCGGAACTCTTTTTTGTCCTGCTCGGTGCTCATGTAATTGAACAGGATGGTGGGCGCGTCCAGCGCGCTCTTGGTGCGGATGCGCACATGGCCGCGGCTGGTCGAGCGCATGGGGCCCACATGGGCCTGAAAGCCGTGGCCTTCGACCGGCGAATTGCCGTCGTAGCGCACCGCCATGGGCAGGAAGTGGTATTGCAGGTCGGGGTGTTTGACGCCGGCCGCGCTGCGGATAAAGCCACCCGATTCAAAGTGGTTGGTGCCGCCCAGTCCGGTACCGAACAACACCCATTCGGCGCCGATGGCCGCCATCTTCAGCGGCTTGGTGGCGGCATAGAGCGTGATGGGTTGCTTGCACGCGTATTGCACATAGGTTTCCATGTGGTCCTGCAGGTTCTCGCCCACGCCCGGCAGGGTGGCGACCATCTCAATGCCCAGCGGCTGCAGATGCGCGGGGTTGCCTATGCCGGAGAGCTGCAGCAACTGCGGCGAGTTGATGGCGCCACCGCTCAGAATCACTTCGCGTTTGGCGCGGAAGGTGACGGGCTTGCCGTTCTGTTCCACTTGGATACCGATGGCGCGCGGCTTTTCTTTACCTTCAAACAGCAGCCGCGTGGCCAGCGTGTTGGGTTGCAGCATGACATTGCCGCGCTTGAGAGCCGGACGCAGATAGCCCATGGCGGTACTCCAGCGCCGGCCCTTGTAGGTCGTCATGTCCATGGGGCCGAAGCCCTCTTGCTGGTAGCCGTTCATGTCCGCTGTATACGGATAGCCCGCCTGTTGTCCGGCCTCAATGAAGGCGTTGTACAGCGGGTTGGTGCAGTCGCCAGTGTGCACATGCAGCGGGCCGTCAGCGCCGCGGTAATCGTCGCCGCCGACCTCGCGCGTCTCGGCCTTTTTGAAGTAGGGCAGGCAGTGCGCATAGGTCCATTCCGGCAGGCCGTGCTTGTCGGCCCAACCGTTGTAGTCCTGCGCGTTGCCGCGGATATAGACCATGCCGTTGATGCTGCTCGATCCGCCAATGGTCTTGCCGCGCGGGCAGTGCACACGGCGGTTGTCCAGATGGGGCTCGGGCTCGGACTCATACATCCACGTGTAGCGCGGGTTGGCCATGGGGTAGGCAAAGCCGCTGGGCATGTGGATGAAGAGGTTGTGGTCCATGGGGCCGGCCTCAATCACCAGAATCTTGGTGTTGAGGTCTTCGCCCAGGCGGTAGGCCAGCACGCTGCCGGCCGAGCCGGCGCCGATGATGATGTAGTCGTATTCTGTTTGCATGGATTTTTTTTGGTAAGAGACAGTGTTTGCTTGGAGTTCAGCTATCGGCAGCAGGAGTCTGGGCGGCAGAGCGATCTGCGCAGGTATAGGAGGAGCCCGCGCAGCGGGCGGGGGACACGGAGCAGAGCGCTCTGCTGCCCGGACTCTTGGAGAAGTCTTTGTATGCCAAGGTCATTGGGGTACATGAGCATGCAGAGGCTTGTGCACGCCGCTGCCAGCGGGGTAGATGGTTCCGTCCGTGTCCCCCGCCCGCTGCGCGGGCTCCTCCTTTACCTCCCGGAACCATCCACCCCACTGTCAGCGGCAGCCTGCAAGGTTTGCGCGCAATGACCCGGGACCCCATGCATTCAGTTCCGTGCAAACCAAACAAGCAGGCTGAAAGACGATTGCAGGTCCTTTGCGTGCAAACCATGCTTGCAGACACAGGACGGCGTGGCGCTCTGCGCCGGTAGGTAAAGGAGGAGGCCGCAGGCCGGGGGACACGGACGGCGCAGAGTGCCACGTCGGCCTGTGTCCCGAAGTGACTTGGTTTCGTCCCGCGTGTCATGGCAGTCAGTTTCCCGAAGTGACTGAAAACCGGATTAACGGTAACCCGTCGCCACCTCGCCCATTTCCACATACACCGTCTTCAACTGCGTGTAGTGGTCCAGCGCGGCCATGCTGTTCTCGGAGCCGATGCCGGACTCGCCCACACCGCCAAACGGCATCTCGATGGGCGTGATGTTGTAGTTGTTGATCCAGCAAATACCGGCCTTGAGCTTTGCTGCCACGCGGTGGCCCTTTTGTAGATTGGTGGTGAAGACACCGGCAGCCAGACCGAAGCGGGAATGGTTGGCGCGCGCTATGGCTTCTTCTTCCGTGTCGAAGACCAGCATGGACAGCACCGGACCGAAGATCTCTTCGCGCACGATGCGCATGTCATCCGTGCAGTCGGCAAAGATGGTGGGCTCGACAAAGTTGCCAGACTGGCCCGCCACCTGCGCCAGCTTGCCGCCGGTTACCAGCGTGGCGCCTTCGCGCAGTCCGCTGGCAATGTAGTCCAGCACCTTGGCGGTGTGGGCCTGGGAAATCAGTGCTCCGACTTCCGTTTCCGGGTTCATCGGGTCACCCACGCGCAGCAGCAGCGTGCGCTCCTTCAGGCGCGCCAGGAACTTGTCGGCCAAGCCGCGCTGCACGAAGACGCGGGTGCAGTTGGTGCAGACCTCGCCCTGGGTGTAGAAGTTGCCCATCATGGCAGCGGCCACGGCCTGCTCCAGATCGGCGTCGTCAAAAATCACCAGCGGCGACTTGCCGCCCAGTTCCATGGTCACGCGCTTCAAGGTGCCGGCGGCCGTCTGCATCACCTTCTTGCCGGTGGGCACCGAGCCGGTGACGGACACCTTGGCCACACCTGGGTGCGCCGCCAGCATGGCGCCGGTGGCGCCGCGGCCCTGCAGCACATTGAAGACACCGGGGGGCACGCCGGCCTCCAGATAAATCTCGGCCAGCTTCACGGCGGTGGCCGGTGTCAGCTCGGAGGGTTTGAAAATCATGGCGTTGCCAGCGGCGAGCGCGGGCGCGGATTTCCAGCAGGCAATCTGGATCGGATAGTTCCAGGCGCCTATGCCCACGCATACGCCCAGCGGCTCCTTGCGCGTGTAGGCAAAGGCGTTCTTCAGCGGGTATTGCTGCCCGGTCAGGGTGGCGGCGGCGCCGGCAAAGTATTCGATGCAATCGGCACCGCTGGCCACGTCCACCACCAGCGCTTCCTGCAGCGGTTTGCCGCAGTCCTGCACTTCCAGCGCGGCGAGTTCATCGTTGCGGCTGCGCAATAGGTCCACGGCGCGGCGCAGGATGCGGCCGCGCTCGGTGGCGGTCATCGCGGACCAGACCAGGAAACCAGCCTGCGCGGCGGCGACTGCCGCGTCCACATCTGACTGCGACGCGTCATACACGGCGGCAAAGGCCTGGCCGGTGGCCGGGTTGATGGATTCAAAGCGTTCGCCGCTGCCATGCACATGCAGGCCGTTCACGAAACTGGAGATGGTGACTTCGCTCATAACTTTCCTTGCGCTGAGTCGCCATCAGGCGACTCAAAAAACAACTCCGACCCAGCCAGGCTAAGTCGGAGTGGTGGCAGCAGACCCCGTGTGAGGGGCTGCCGCGTTTTCCGCTTCTACATCATGCGTGAACGCGAAGGGCTGGCGCAGACAGTGCGAACGCACGGCCAGCCGGCCCGACAAAGTGCACGCTTGATTTAGAAGTGGAATTACTTCGCCAGTGCCGCCTTCACCGCATCCGCACCTGGCTTGCCGTCCAGCGTGGTCACACCGGCCAGCCACTTGTCCACCGTGCCGGGGTTCTTCTTCAGGAAGTCCTTGGCGGCGGTATTGGGCTTGACCTTCTTGAGAATGGGGCCCATGACCTGATTTTCGATGTCGGTGGTGAACTGCAGGTTCTTCAGGAAGCCGTAGACGTTGGGGCACTTCTTCTCATAGGAGGGAGGAATGGCGGTGTAGACCTTGGCCTCGCCCAGGTTGGGTCCGAAGATGTCGTCGCCGCCGGACAGGTAGCTCATCTTCATCTGCACGTTCATGGGATGCGGCTCCCAGCCCAGGAAAACGATGGCCTTCTGGTCCTTGGCGGCGCGCTGGGCTTCGATCAGCATGCCGGCTTCCGACGACTCGACCATCTTGAAGCTTTTGAGGCCAAACTTGTTGTCCTTGATCATGCCGGCGATCAGCGCATTACCGTCGTTGCCGGGCTCAATGCCGTAGATCTTGCCGCCCAGTTCTTTTTCGAACTTGGCGATGTCGGCAAAGGTCTTCAGGCCCTTGTCAAACAGGTAGGTGGGCACGGCCAGGGTGTACTTGGCTCCCACCAGATTGGGAGTGTCCAGCACCTTGATGCTGCCGTCCTTCACAAAGGGCTCGATCTGCGGCGTCATGGAGGGGTTCCAGTAACCCAGGAAGACGTCGATCTGCTTCTTCTTCATGCCGGCAAAAGCGATCGGTATGGAAGCGATGGTGACCGTGGGCTTGTAGCCCAGGCCTTCCAGCACGACGGATGCCATGCCGGTGGTGGCTGCTATGTCGCTCCAGCCCACATCGGCGAAACGCACGGTCTTGCAGCTGGCGTCATCGGCCATTGCGGTTTGGGCCGTCAGGGCGGCGACGGCGCTGAGGATTGCTGCTACGGATCTCTTCATACTTCTGCTCCTGTTAATAACGACTAACGCACTTACTGGATGGGGTCTGTTTGCACCGGCTTGGGGTCACGCCGCGAAGGTCTGCGGCCGCGCTGATTAGTGTCGGTGCTGGACATGGTACGCACGGGCAGATTCACTTCCTTGCGCAGCTCGTCAAACGGTGCGGTCAGGTGCGGAATGGCCATGGCTTCGACAAAGAATTCCTGGAAACGCGGCTCCACGGCCGTTTCGATTTTTTCCACGCGTCGCACCAGCGCCTCGATGTCTTTGCGCGCACGTTGGTTCAAAAGCGCGATGCGTGCACCCGTGCCGGCCGCATTGCCGGCCGAGGACACGTGCTCCAGTTTGCAGTCGGGGATCATGCCCAGCACCATGGCGTATTTCACATCAATATGGCTGCCGAACGCTCCGGCCAGGCGGATGCGTTCCACGCTCTGGATGTTCAGGCGCTCCATCAGCAGGCGCACGCCGGCATAGAGCGCGGCCTTGCCGAGCTGGATGGCGCGCACATCGTTCTGCATGATCTTCAAGGGCCTGGCTTCGGCGGTCGCCTTGAACAACTCATAGGAGAAGGTGCGGCCGTCTTCCTGGATGCGCGGGTTGCGCGCGGCAAGCGCGCCGTCAATCGTGCCGTCATGGCGGATGATGCCGGCCAGGTACATCTCGGCCAGGGCCTCGATGATGCCGGAGCCGCAGACACCGGTGACACCTGAGCCGGCCACGGCTTCAGCAAAACCGGGCTCGTCGGACCACAGGTCGGAGCCGATCACCTTGAAGCGTGGCTCCAGAGTTTCGGGGTTGATGCGCACGCGCTCGATGGCACCGGGCGCGGCGCGCTGGCCGCAGCTGATCTGTGCGCCTTCAAAGGCCGGTCCGGTGGGGCTGGAGCAGGCCAGCATGCGCTGGTTGTTGCCCAGCACGATTTCGGCATTCGTGCCCACGTCGACGACGAGCGTCATCTTGTCTGTCAGGTCGGGGCGCTCGGCCAGCAGCACGCCGGCCGTGTCGGCACCGACGTGGCCGGCGATACAGGGCAGCACATAAATGCGGGCATTGCGGTGGATGGCAAAGTCGATCTCCACCGCCCACAGCGTGATGGCGCGGTCGGTGGCCAGCGCAAACGGTGCGCCACCCAGCTCGGTCGGGTCTATGCCGAGCAGCAGGTGGTGCATGATGGGATTGCCGACAAAGGTGGCTTCCAGAATGTCCTGCGGCGTGATGCCGGCCTGGGCTGCCACCTCATGGGCCAGGGTGTTCAAGGCCTCGCGCACGGCCGTCGTCATTTCCTTTTCGCCGCCCGGGTTCATCATCACATAGGACACCCGGCTCATCAGGTCTTCGCCAAAGCGGATCTGCGGGTTCATCAGGCCGGCCGAGGCCACCACCTCGCCGGAGGCCAGGTTGCACAGGTGCGCGGCAATGGTGGTGGAGCCGATGTCCACCGCCAGGCCATACACGGTTTCCTTGAAGCCAGGCCACACGGCCACGATCTGCTTGCCGGCATGCACCGCCACGGTGACCTTCCAGTCGCCGGCGCGCAGGGCTTTTTGCAGCTGCTGCAGCACGATGACGTCGCAGGCCAGCTCGGTCAGGCGCCATTCAAATTCGAGCGCGTCTTCCAGACGGCGCAGGTCGCCGCTGGGGTCGTGCATATCGGGTTGCTGCACCTCGACATAGTGCAGGCGAATCAGCGGGTCGAGTTCCACGTCATGCGCCTCGGCCTCCTTACGCACCACCTGCTTGTGTACCTGGCTGCTCGACGGCACATCGATCACCACATCGCCCAGCACCTGGGCCGAGCAGGACAGGCGCCGGCCTTCGACCAGCGGCTGGGTGACGCAATACTCTTCTTCCACCTTGCCGAAGGGGCTGAGGTGGTCGAGCTTGGAGGTCAATCCGTGCTTGGGGAATTCGCCCTCCGACACCAGCACCTGGCAGCGCCCGCAGATGCCACGGCCGCCGCAGACCGAATCAATGTCCACGCCCAGCGAGCGCGCTGCCTGTAGCACCGGCGTGCCAACGGGAAAACGGCCGCGCCGGCCGGAAGGGGTAAATACGACCAGAGGGTCTTTTGGGCTCACACATCACTCCAATATTTCAATCACGCCCTGCACCCGGCCCTTTGTGGCGTGGTGCAGGGTTGCCCGCCGGAGGGCGGGACGGCTGACAGCTTACTCGCGGCGGCGGCGGCTGCCGCCCTCGCGGCGGCCACGGCCCATTTCGCCGTCGGCACCCATGACGGGGTCGGCGCGGAATTTGCGGATCCAGCGCATGCAGTCGGGGTCGTGGCCCATCATCACGTCGGCGCCCATGATGGCTTTGACCACTTCGGCATGCAGCGGGTTGGTGATGGCCGAGGTCATGCCGGCGGCAATCGCCATGGTCAGGAAGGCGGAGTTCACGCCATTGCGCTCCGGCAGGCCGAAACTCACATTCGAGGCGCCACAGGTGGTGTTGACCTTGAGCTCGGTGCGCAGGCGGTGCACCAGCTGCAT
>CANFIH010000198.1 GCA_947446855.1 Burkholderiales bacterium | reverse complement strand
TGGGACCTGTGAGGAAGCTTTTATCCAGGTACAAAAGCACGGCGACCTAGATCTGGTGCTGCTGGATTACCACCTGCCTGACATGAACGGGCTGGAAGCCCTCCATATTTTCGGCGAGCGCCACCCGGAGTTGCCCGTTGTCATGCTCTCCGGTTCTGCCAATACACAGATCATGCGCCAGGTATTGCAGGCAGGTGCTGCAGGGTTTGTAACCAAATCTTGCGTTAGCGATGAATTGTTGCGAGCCGTGCGCAAGGTGTTCAACGGCGACATCTACCTGCCCCGTGAACTGACCAGCCCACCGGATGCCGGCGACCACATCAACCGTCCTGCTTTGACACAGCGCCAGGAACTCGTGTTGCGCTGTCTGCTTGACGGCCAGTCCAACCGTGAAATCGCAGAACATCTGCATGTGTCGGAAGAAACCGTCAAAACCCACGTTGCGGCCATCTTGCGCCATTTTGAAGTGCAAAACCGCACTCAGGCCGTGGTTGCTGCTGCCCGTGTCGGTTACCGCCCGATCAGCTCCCAATAACTGGGCAAAAACCCTGCCACTGGCAAGTCTGCTTCCCCATAAAGGGGCACTACCATAGACAATACGTGCATGTCCGAAAATTCGTATGCACGCATCATTCCCTTGGTCGACCAAAGGCCAGCAGCGCTGCCCATTCCTAACCCAAAATCGGGCATTGCGAGCCTACTACCTGCGACCGGATTGCTGAGCGACACGCGGGGACGGGCCTTGCGTGACTTGCGTATCAGCGTAACTGACCGCTGCAACTTCCGCTGTAGTTACTGCATGCCCAAGGATGTTTTCACGAAAGACTACCCCTATCTGCCCCATGCTTCGCTGCTGACATTTGAAGAAATCACACGGATTGCTGGCCAGTTCGTGGCCCATGGTGTGCAAAAAATCCGTCTTACTGGAGGCGAGCCGCTACTGCGCAAAAACATCGAGGTGTTGATCGAGCAACTGTCAGCCCTGCGCACGCCCGAGGGTGAGACTCTTGATCTGACACTGACCACCAACGGCGCTCTTTTGGCGCGCAAGGCTGCAGCACTCAAAGCGGCCGGCCTGAACAGGCTGACCGTGAGTCTGGACGGCCTGGATGACGCTGTTTTTCGCGCCATGAATGATGTGGATTTTCCGGTTCGAGACGTGCTCGATGGCATTGAGGCGGCGCACCAAGTTGGTTTGGGCCCGATCAAGGTCAATATGGTGGTCAAACGGGGCACCAATGACAACCAGATCCTTCCCATGGCAAGACACTTCAAGGGCACCGGCATTGTGCTGCGGTTCATTGAGTACATGGACGTGGGTGCAACCAACGGTTGGCGCATGAACGACGTACTGCCCTCGGCCGAGGTAGTCCACTTGCTTCAGCAGGAACTTCCGCTTATCGCTCTGGAGGCAACTCAACCCGGCGAGACCGCACAGCGTTGGGGCTATGCAGATGCAGCTGGCAGGCACGACAAGGCGGCTGGCGAGATCGGCGTGATCAGCAGCGTGACCCAGGCCTTTTGCTCGGACTGCAATCGCGCCCGTCTGTCCACAGAGGGCCAGCTCTATTTGTGCCTGTTTGCCAGCCAGGGCTATAACCTGCGTGACTTGGTTCGCGGTGGGCATGCGGATGAGGAACTGGCCTCGGCCATTGCCCACATATGGGGCGGGCGTAGCGACAGGTACTCCGAATTGCGCGGCTCTGAAGGTGCTGCGCCTATGGGTGATGGCAAGCGCCGTGTCGAGATGAGCTATATCGGTGGTTAATTAATGGCCGGTGCGGTGTTTTCAGCAGCGTCCGTCTGCGCTGTCATTCTGGCCGGCGGCCGGGCCACGCGCATGGGCGGGGTGGACAAAGGGCTGCAGCTATTCAACGGCCAGAGTCTGGTGCACATTGCGATTGACAGGCTACTTCGGCAGGTCGGCGGCGCGCCCGGACAAATTGCAATCAACGCCAACCGCAACCAGACATACTACGAGTCGCTGGGAGTTCCAGTATGGAGCGACTGTGTACCGGATTACGCCGGCCCCTTGGCTGGCTTCCTGACGGCCATGCAGCACTGCGAGAGTCGCTGCGACTATGTGCTCAGCGTGCCGTGCGACTCGCCTTTTTTCCCTCTGGACCTGCTGGCACGCCTTTCGGCGACGCTCGTGCAAAACAAAGCAGACATCGCCATGGCCATGGCACCGGAGTGGCAAGAAGACGGCAGCACGCTGCTGCGTCCCCAACCTGTTTTTTGCCTGATGCGTACCAGTCTCGCCGACAGCCTGCGGGTATTTATTGAAGGTGGCGGACGCAAGATTGGCGCCTGGACCGCAAGCCAACATCAAATCAAACTGGGATTTGACGCCCCAGGCGACGATGCACGGGCCTTTGCCAACGCCAACACGCTGGAAGATCTACACGCTTTGGAGAACCCATGAAGACCCTGGAACAAGTCGCCGCCAGCCTGCAAGGCTACGACCCGCAGGCCTTGCGCGCAGATACGGCACAGCAGTTTTTGCAAACACTGGTGACTCCGGTGGAGCAGAGCGAGCTGGTGGAGCTAAAAGCCGCGCTGGGACGGGTGCTGGCGCACGATGTTGTCTCGCCGATAGACGTGCCTGCGCATGACAACTCGGCTATGGACGGATTCGCTTTCAACGGAGCTCTGCTGCAGCCGGGCCAGCCACTGGTCCTGGACATCGCCGGCACCGCGCTGGCCGGAGCCGCCTGGAGCGGCACCATCACCTCCACACAATGTCTGAAGATCATGACCGGCGCCGTCATGCCCGCTGGGTTAGACACCGTAGTGCCACAGGAATTGGTGCAAACCGACGGGCAACGCATCACAATTCCCGCTGGGGCTTTGCACCAAGGTGACAACCGCCGCTTCAAAGGCGAAGATCTCGCCAAGGACAAGCCCGCGCTCATGGCAGGCGCCCGCATAGGCCCGGCCGCGCTGGGACTGCTGGCCAGCCTCAACCTCGCACAAGTCAGCGTGCAACGCAAACTCCAGGTGGCATTCTTTTCCACCGGCGACGAAATCCTCAGCCTGGGCGAAAGCCCGCGCGAAGGCGCGGTTTACGACAGCAACCGTTACACCCTATTTGGTCTGCTCACGCGCATGGGCGTGGAAGTGCTGGATATGGGCGTGGTGCGCGACGACCCGGCCGCGCTGGAAGCGGCATTCGGTGCTGCCGCCTCACAAGCAGATGCCATCATCACCAGCGGCGGCGTCAGTGTGGGCGAAGCGGATCACACCAAGGCCGTGATGAAAAGCATGGCGGGTGGACCTTCTGGCGTAGCTTTCTGGAAAATCGCCATGCGCCCCGGGCGACCCATGGCCGTTGGCCGCATAGGCAATGCCATGCTGTTTGGCCTGCCGGGCAATCCGGTCGCAGTGATGGTGACCTTTCTGGCGTTTGTACGTCCAGCACTGCTCCAAATGATGGGTTGTGCGGTCCAGGGCACACCCATGCTCAAAGCACACAGCATGGATCCGATCCGCAAAAAACCGGGGCGCACAGAATACCAGCGTGCGGTTGTGCAAACCAGCAGTGACGGC
This sequence comes from Burkholderiales bacterium, assembly GCA_947446855.1. GTDB lineage: Bacteria > Pseudomonadota > Gammaproteobacteria > Burkholderiales > Burkholderiaceae_C > Allorhodoferax. The sequence continues at coordinate 4,101 of CANFIH010000198.1, read as the reverse complement.
AAACTGCAGGTACGCATTACCGGTCAGCAGGGCTCCGGTGTGCTCAGCTCCATGGTGGCGGCAAATGGATTACTGGTGCTCCCGCACGATCAGGGTAACGTAGCGATCGGACAGGAAGTCGACGTTCTGATGTTTGACGGCGTGATTTAAGTTGAGACTTCGTTCAACCCCGGGCGAAAAGCGGACTTAGCCCCTCCCCAGCGCCTTATCCACACCTGCATTGGCTAAGGCATCGGCCCGTTCGTTACCGGGGTCGCCGGCATGTCCCTTGACCCAACGCCAGTCAATGGTATGACCCGCATTTGCCACCAGCGTATCCAGACGCTGCCAAAGATCCACGTTTTTCACCGGTTGCTTGGCTGCCGTTTTCCAGCCCTTGGCCTTCCAACCTGCCAGCCACTCTGTAATGCCCTTGAGCACATACTGGCTATCCAAATGCAGCACCACGATGCAGGGGCGTTTGAGCACGGCCAGAGCCTCGATCACAGCCATCATTTCCATGCGGTTGTTGGTCGTTCCCAACTCGCCGCCACAAAGCTCCTTTTCAGTGCCATCCGCCGAGCGCAGCAGCACGCCCCAACCGCCCGGTCCAGGGTTACCCTTGCAGGCGCCGTCGGTATAAATCACCACATCATTCAAGCTTTTTCTCCAGATTTGAATAGCGCCCTCGGGCGCTGTTGGCTACCGGTACGGATTTTCCAACCAGCGCCGGCTTGGGCTTCCAAGCGGGCTCCAACAAGCGCATGCCACGCACGCGTTTGACGGCCACCAAAAAATAAGTGGCACCAAAAATTGGCCACCACCGGGCGCCGAAACGGTCCATCCATTCAAAGCGTTGCAACCACTTATCTGCCCGCAAGGCCGGGCTATAACAACCGAACTCCCCCTGCTCCACTTCAAAACTGAGCAAACGCAGCCAGTCGCGCAGACGCCAGTAGCCGATAAAGTCGCCGCCCTCCGGCAAAAACAGGCTGCCATGTCCAAAACGCCGACACAGCCGCGCCCGGCTTTGCTTGAAGCCCCACAGACTAGTGGGGTTCATGCCGCAAATCACCACCCGCCCCTCGGGCACCAGCACGCGCTCCACTTCCCGCAGCGTAGCATGCGGGTCGACACTGAACTCCAGTGTGTGCGGCAATACCACCAGATCCAGACTACTGGAGGGAAACGGCAGAGCGGTAAAGTCCGTCAACAGTGCCGGCTCCCGAGCAGGTTTGGATCCGGCAAGGCCGAACCGGTCCAGCGCCAGCCACTGGTGCGACATCCGGTTAGTATGCAGACCATCAAGTTGTGCAAGTCCCAGTTGCAGTGCGTGGTAACCGAAAATATCGGACACAGCCGCATCCAGCTGTTTGCGCTCCCAGGCCAGAAGGTACTGCCCTGGGGGAGTCTGCAACCAATCCACCAAACTTATAATCGAGTCGCTCATGAAGTTAATTCCGCTGCCCGCTTTCGCTGACAACTACATCTGGATGCTGCACGACGGGCACAAAGCAATGGTCGTCGACCCGGGTGATGCCCAGCCGGTGCTGGATGCATTGCAGCGCGAGGGCTTGCTACTGGAGTCCATTTTAGTCACGCATCACCATGCAGATCACACAGGCGGTGTGGCAGAGTTGCGTAACGCCACCGGCGCACAGGTCTATGGCCCGGCCGGGGAAGAAATGCCCGAACCCTTGCAGCGGCTCAGCGGTGGGCAGACCTGCAACGCCATGGGTTTGTCGTTTCAGGTCATGGACGTACCGGGCCACACGGCAGGTCACATTGCCTATTACTGCGAAGCCATGGATGGGGCGCCCCTGCTCTTTTGCGGTGACACCCTGTTCAGCGGTGGATGCGGCCGTCTCTTTGAAGGCACGCCGGCACAAATGCTGGCATCACTGGACAGCTTGGCAGCACTGCCAAATGACACGCGTGTTTGCTGCACCCACGAGTACACCCTGAGTAATCTTAAATTTGCTTGTGCCGTGGAACCGGCCAACGCCGAACTGCAGCAGTACTTAGCGCACTGCCAGCAACTGCGCGCAGCCGGGTTGCCCACCCTGCCCTCCAACATGGCGCTAGAGCGTCAGATCAACCCGTTCCTGCGCAGCCGACTGCCGACGGTAATAGCCTCTGCTGCCGAGCACGACGCCGAGATGACCAAACAAGTCGGTGCTTTTGCCACATTGCGACAGTGGAAGAACGATTACCGATGAAGATTTTCCAATGGATGGGTCTGTGCGCCTTGATTTGGCTCACCGGCTGCGCCACGACTGCCGATAACTCCCTTGGGGCGCCCGGCAAAAACACTGACGCGATCGTGCTGGTACCCAGTACCGGGATCAACAACCAGGCCAGACTGGCTGCATCCAATACCCAGTCCACCGCAAGACTACCTTCAGCTGGCGCCGGATCGGTTCCGCAGATGGACATCAATGCCAAAGCCAATCTGGAAGCCGACCAGCGGGCGGGCTCACGCACCATAGTGTCCATGACACCTCCCAAAGATCTTTGGGAACGCATACGCCGTGGCTACGCAATGCCGGACCTGGACAATGAGCTGGTACACGACCGCGAGCAGTGGTATGCCACGCGCCCGGACTACATCTTCCGCATGACTGAGCGCTCCAAAAAATACCTGTTCCACATCGTGGAGGAGCTGGAGTTTCGCAACATGCCAACCGAGTTGGCCTTGCTACCCTTTGTGGAAAGCGCCTTCAATCCCCAGGCCGTGTCGAGCGCCAAGGCAGCGGGCATGTGGCAGTTCATGCCCGCCACCGGGCGGACCTTTGAGCTCAAGCAGAGCGTCTTCCGCGATGACCGCCGGGATGTGCTGGCGTCCACCCGGGCCGCGCTGGACTACCTGCAAAAACTCTACAACCTGTTTGGTGATTGGCATCTGGCACTGGCCGCCTACAACTGGGGCGAAGGCAGTGTTGGGCGAGCGATCAGCAAGAATCAGCGGGCCGGTTTGAATATTGGTTACCAAGATCTCGTCATGCCGATGGAAACACGCATGTATGTACCCAAGCTGCAGGCCATCAAAAACATCGTCGCAGAACCGCAAGGCTTTAATTCGCGTCTGCCCACTATCGGAAACCACCCCTACTTTGACACCGTCACCATCCGGCGCGATATGGATGTGACAGTGGCGGCCAAACTGGCGGAGGTATCACTGGAGGACTTCAAGGCCCTTAACCCCTCGGTCAACAAGCCGGTGATCATGGCAGCAGGCACACCTCAGATCTTGCTGCCATGGGACAACGCCAAGGTGTTCGAGTCCAATCTGGACGCCTACAGCGGAGGGCGTCTGGCCAGCTGGACCGTCTGGGTCGCGCCAAGCACCATGCGCGCTGCCGATGCAGCCAAGAAAGTGGGCATGAGCGAAGCCGAATTCCGCAGCATCAACAATATCCCGCCGCGCATGCTGATTCGTCCGGGCTCTGCCTTGCTGGTGCCGCGCGCGGCCCACACAGAGCAGGATGTAACCAGCCACGTTGCCGACACCGGGCAAGTGTCACTATCGCCAGAAATCATTCTCGCCAAGATGCTGGTTCATGCTGGAAAGGGCGCGACCGTCGCCAATATTGCCCAGAAGTACAGGGTCAGCGCGGCCAACGTTGCGCAGTGGAATAACGTAAGCGCATCGGCGAGCTTCAAGACCAAGCAAATGGTGGTTCTGTTTCTGCCGCAAAGCCAGGCGATTAAAGCCTCGGAGCCAACTACACATGCGACTGAACATACGCCTGCACATGCGAGCAAGCCCGCAGTGCATGCAGCCGTACCTGCAAAGAAGAAGCGCAAGTAGAGGGTAGCGAATCGTGCGCCGGCTAGCGCCGATCCACCAACGCATGGGCAATAGTGCCCAGATCCACGTATTCCAACTCGCTGCCCACCGGCACACCACGTGCCAGACGCGTCGGTTTCAAGCCCCGGGCCTTGAGACCTTCGCTGATCACGTGGGCCGTGGCCTCGCCCTCGGCAGTGAAGTTGGTGGCCAGAATGACTTCCTGAACCACACCGTCACAAGCGCGTTCAAAGAGCTTTTTCAGGCCTAACTCATGCGGACCGATGCCGTCCAGCGGACTGAGTTTGCCCATCAATACAAAATACAAGCCT
>CANFIH010000197.1 GCA_947446855.1 Burkholderiales bacterium | reverse complement strand
GTGCCGTGGTGGCCGCGGTGCTGAACAACCCCGAATTGCGCGCCCTGTGGGAAAAAGAACTGGGCGAGATGCGCGTGCGCATCAAGGCCATGCGCCAGAAGCTGGTGGACGGCCTGAAGGCTGCCGGCGTACAGCAGGACATGAGCTTCATCACCACCCAGATCGGCATGTTCAGCTACTCCGGCCTTTCCAAAGACCAGATGGTGCGCCTGCGCAGCGAGTTCGGCGTGTACGGCACCGACACTGGCCGCATGTGCGTAGCTGCCTTGAACAGCAAGAACATCGACTACGTCTGCGCCTGCATTGCGAAAGTGATCTGAGCCGGCTTTGATGAAGTCTCTCCGCGTTACAGTTTTACTGCTGGCCGGGCTCGCGACAACGCAAGTTCAGGCGTGGGGAAATCACAGTCTGGCAACCTACCGGGCATTTGAAAAAATGCCGGAGGTTGCCAACGCGGCGCCGGTCGTAGCCGAGCCCTTGGACGCCTTTCTGCGGGCCGAAGAAAACACCCTGGAGGCGCTATTGGCAAGCCAGGAAGCCTGGGCCATTTCCAATCTGGAAAAGTACCCGGCCCGTCCGGCAGAGTTAGCCTTCAAGGCCGACCCCGCGCGCTCGGACCCGAGCCGGCTTCTCGCGTTCCTGATGGCGTTGCGGGTGGCAACCAACAGCAAGCTGGCGCTCTATTACCAGGCTGATCTGTGGAACCCGGTGTCTGGAACCCCACTGCCTTACAGCGCCGTCAGTCCCTTGCCGGAAACACCGGGCGCAAACGCCCGATACCTGGCGGTGACTGCTGGCGATATGTTGCCGCCTCTGGCCGTACTGGCAAGTGCGGCCGATGAGCCTGACTACGGACTGGACGTGAATTTATGGGCGGACAGCCCCTCCGACTGGGGCAGTGTCTATGGCTTCGGGCCGCAACCCTTTGGCAATCCGTCCCTGCCTCACGCGTCCGAGGCCCCGTTCCAAATGGCCTTTTTGCACGAGAGCCGTTTACTCAAGCTGGCCGCCCCCTTTACGAAGCGCACATTTCCCCTTCTGCGATCGCACCAATTTGCCTCACTGGCTTCGTTGGCGTTTCGCACCGGTCACGCCTACTGGGGCTGGCGCTTTGCGGGTATGTCCTTGCATTATGTGCAAGACCTGACCCAGCCCTACCACGCAACGCTGGCACCCGCAGAGTCCAGCGCAAAACTGCTCGCGGCGCACACCTTGGCTATGGCCGGCTTGTCCGGCATGAAGCATGACCTGCTCACCCAGCAGTCCAACCGCCACCTGGTGCTGGAGAAATACCAGTCGGAGCTGCTGCAACGGTCCGCGGCCAGGCAACAGGAGAGCGCATTGGAGCGGGCCTTGCACAACACGGACAAGGACCGCAGTTACCCCGATTGGAGTGACCGCTATGTGCGCGAGACCGTCAGCCTGCAAGCGAACCGCGCAGCCGCTGCACTGGCACAAAACCTGATTGCCACCATGCCTGCCAACTACGTTTCCGATCCGGGCTTTGACTTTCGCAGCCAGGAAGGCAGCATAAACCTGCTGGCCGAACTGGCCGGACGCGACAGCCCGGAACGTACACGGCTTGACGCGACCCTCGCCGAATTGACGGGAAATTTTGGCGCGCATAGCCGCAACGCGTTGCGCGGCATACTTAGGGAAAGCACCCCACATTGATGTGGATTAAACTGTTATATTGCACTGCACCATTTTTAAAAAGCGAGTGATCCATGCTGTACCAGCTTTACGAAACCCAACGCTCCTTGATGGAACCGTTCTCCGACCTGGCCCAAGCGGCGGCCAAGGTCTACGGCAACCCCATGTCCATGGCTGGCCAAAACCCGTTTGCCCAGCGCATTTCGGCAACCTATGACCTGATGCACCGCCTGGGCAAGGATTACGAGAAGCCCGAATTCGGACTGCGCACGATTGACGTCAACGGCGTAGACATCGCCATCCACGAGCGCATTGAACTCAGCAAGCCCTTTTGCGATCTGCGCCGCTTCAAACGCTTCAGCGACGATACCGCGACCCTGGAGAAAATCAAAAACCAGCCCGCCGTGCTGATCGTGGCGCCACTCTCCGGTCACTACTCGACCCTGCTGCGCGACACCGTTAAGGCCATGCTGGGCGATCACAAGGTGTACATCACCGACTGGAAGAACGCCCGCCTGGTGCCGCTGAGCGAGGGAGAGTTTCACCTGGACGACTACGTCAACTACGTGCAGGAATTCATCCGCCACGTACAAGCCAAGTACGGCAATTGCCATGTGATGAGCGTATGCCAGCCTACCGTTCCCGTGCTGGCAGCCGTGTCCTTGATGGCCAGCCGCGGTGAAAAAACGCCGCTGAGCATGACCATGATGGGTGGCCCCATCGATGCGCGCAAGTCGCCCACAGCCGTGAACAATCTGGCCATGAACAAGAGCCACAGCTGGTTTGAAAACAATGTGATCTACCGCGTGCCCAGCAGCTTCCCCGGTGCCGGACGCCGCGTCTACCCTGGTTTTATGCAGCACACCGGCTTTGTGGCCATGAACCCGGATCACCACGCCAAGAGCCATTACGACTATTTCCAGGATCTGATCAAGGGCGACGACGCAAGCACCGAAGCGCACCGCAAGTTCTACGACGAATACAACGCCGTGCTGGATATGGACGCCGACTATTACCTGGAAACCATCCGGGTGGTATTCCAGGACTTCAGCCTGGTCAATGGCACCTGGGATGTGAAGAGTCCCAGTGGCAAGGTCGAGCGCGTACGTCCCGGTGACATCAAGACTACGGCACTGCTGTCGGTCGAAGGAGAACTGGACGATATTTCCGGCTCCGGCCAGACCCGTGCCGTGCATGAGATCTGCACCGGCGTCGCCAAGGATCAACAACGCCACTTCGAAGCTGAAGGTGCCGGTCACTATGGCATCTTTTCTGGCCGCCGCTGGCGCGAGAACGTGTATCCCTTCGTCAAGGCCTTTATCCTGGACCATAACGTGCAAGATGGCGCTGCGCAAAAGGGCCAGATCCAGGTGACAAACAAGCCGGCACCGGCGGCCAAGCCTGCAAAGGTCAAAGCCAAACCGGCAGTCTCGGTGGCGAACGTCCAGCCCGTCTTCAAGACGGTCATGGCAGAGCCCAAAAAGCCCACACCATCCAAGTGAAGTTGCAGGGCGCTGACACGGCCCTGCTGGCGGGGCGTATCCACGACGCCCTGCCCCAAACCCAGTGCAAGCGCTGTGGTTATCCCGACTGCCTGGGCTATGCCCGGGCAGTTTCCGTTGGGGAGGCCGATATCAACCAATGCCCGCCCGGAGGCGTCGAGGGCGTAGGGCGGCTTGCAGCACTGACCGAGCGAGCGATCAAGCCCATTGATGCGGACTTCGGTGCAGAGGGGCCGCGTACCCTGGCTTTTATTGATGAAGACTGGTGCATTGGCTGCACCTTGTGCATCGCAGCCTGTCCGGTGGATGCCATTGTGGGCAGCAACAAGCGCATGCACACCGTGATCGAGGCCCATTGCACCGGCTGCGAGTTGTGTTTGCCGGTATGCCCGGTGGACTGCATTCCGCTGCACAACGTGAGCGGTGAGGCCACCGGCTGGCAAGCTTGGTCCGCCGAGCAGGCTTTGCATGCACGCACCCGCTATGAACAGCGCAGCCTGCGCCTGCAACGCGAGGACGCAGAGCATCAATTGCGTCTACAGGCCAAAGCAGAGCTCAAGGTCTCCGACCTGGCAGCGCACTCCCAGCATACAGACCCTGCGGTGTTGGCGAAAAAACGTTCGATTATTGAAGCCGCGTTGGAGCGCGCCCGCGCCAAACGCAAGCCCGCCTGAGTCCTGCAGAAGTGCGCCAGGAGTGCGCAGCAACAAAAATGCCGCCCAATCGGGCGGCATGTGCCAACTGAAGGCAGCGCAATGGCTGCCCATGACAAGACTAAACGCTGCGTCCCGGGCTGGCCAGTTGCGAGAAGGCCTTCACCACTTCCGGCGGCGCCTGCACCATTTCAATCAGCACACCCTCGCCAGCAATCGGGAACTCCTCATTGGCCTTGGGGTGCAAAAAGCAGATGTCAAAACCGGCGGCACCCTTGCGGATACCGCCCGGTGCAAAGCGTACGCCCTGGGCGGTGAGCCACTCCACGGCGGTGGGGAGATCGTCAATCCACAAACCGATATGGTTGAGCGGCGTGGCATGCACGGCCGGCTTTTTGTCCGGATCCATCGGTTGCATCAAATCGACTTCGACCTTGAACGGGCCCGCGCCAATGGCACAGATGTCCTCGTCGACATTCTCTTTTTCGCTCTGGAAGGTGCCGGTGACTTCCAATCCCAGCATGTCCACCCACAGTTTTTGCAGCCGTTTCTTGTCCGGCCCGCCAATGGCAATTTGCTGGACGCCCAGCACCTGAAAAGGACGTTTCATTTAAACAAACTCCACGATGGGTTGGTCCACTGTCAGGCTTTCACCCTTGGTCGCCAACACTTTGCTGACCACGCCGTCGGCAATCGCGAACAGCACATTTTCCATCTTCATGGCTTCAATCACGGCCACACGTTCACCGGCCTGCACCTTCTGGCCGGGCACCACGGCCACGTTGACCAGCAGGCCCGGCATGGGTGACAGCACAAAGCGGCTCATATCCGGCGGCGCCTTGAAGGGCATCAGGGCATGCAACTCGGCCGTGCGGGGCGACATCACCTGCACGTCAATGCGTTTGCCGTTGTGCTGCACGCGCCAGGCCAGCGGATTGCCGGGCGTACCACTTTCGACCTGGGCCGTGAAGGGCTGGCCATTCACCGTGCCGCGCAGGCAGATCGCGTTCAGGCGCGATTCGCTCTGAATTTCATAGACCTGTCCGTCGATGGTGACTCGCGCCGCGCCGGTGAGGCCAACGTAGTCGTCCACATGCACCGGGGTGTAGACGTTGCGGCCTTCAGCGCCCAAGGTGACCACCACGTAGTCCTTGGCCACAGTCACCGAGTAACCATCCATCTGGCCGCTGATTCCGGCCGCACGTTCGCGGGTTTTGCGACGCACCAGGGTAGCCAGCGCCAACAGGAAGTTGGCGTCGTCATGCGGCACTTCTTCCGCCACAAAGCCCTTGCTGTAATGCTCGGCGATGAAGCCGGTATTGAAGTCACCCGAGACGAACTTGGGGTGGGCCAACAGCGCCGATTGGAACGGGATGTTGCTGGACACGCCGCGGATCACAAAGCCGTTGAGCGCCTCACGCATCTTGGCAATCGCGTCATTGCGATCCTTGCCGTGCACGATCAGCTTGGCGATCATGGAGTCGTAGTACATGGGGATCTCGCCACCGTCCTGCACACCGGTATCCACGCGCACGCCAAACAGGTGTTCGGTGTCGCCCTGCCACATGGTCTGCTCGGGCGGTGCAAAGCGCACCAAACGGCCCGTGCTCGGGAGGAAGCCACGGAACGGGTCTTCGGCGTTGATACGACACTCCATGGCCCAGCCATCGCGCTTCACCTGGTCTTGTGTCAGCGGCAGCTTCTCGCCGGCCGCCACACGGATCATCAACTCCACCAGGTCCAGGCCGGTGATGGCCTCGGTCACAGGGTGTTCCACCTGCAGGCGGGTGTTCATTTCCAGGAAGTAGAAGCTCTGGTCCTTGCCGACCACAAACTCCACCGTACCGGCGCTCTGGTATTTCACGGCCTTGGCCAGTTGCACCGCCTGCTCGCCCATGGCCTTGCGGGTGGCGTCACTGATGAAGGGTGACGGCGCCTCTTCAATCACCTTCTGGTGGCGGCGCTGGATGGAGCACTCGCGCTCATTCAGGTACAGCACATTGCCGTGGGAGTCGCCAATCAGTTGGATTTCAATGTGGCGGGGTTCTTCGACAAACTTCTCGATGAACACGCGGTCGTCACCAAAGCTGTTGCGCGCTTCGTTGCGGCAGCTGGTGAAGCCTTCAAAAGCTTCCTTGTCGTTATAAGCCACGCGCAAGCCCTTGCCACCGCCGCCGGCGCTGGCCTTGATCATGACGGGGTAGCCGATGCCCTTGGCAATCTCGACCGCTTTCTCGGGCAAATCGATGGCGTCGTTGACGCCGGGTATGCAGTTGACGCCCGCAGCACCAGCCAGTTTCTTGGACTCGATCTTGTCGCCCATGGCGGCAATGGAGTAATGCTTGGGGCCGATGAAGGCAATGCCCTCATCTTCACAGCGCTTGGAGAACTCGGAGTTCTCGCTCAGAAAGCCGTAGCCGGGGTGCACCGCCTGCGCGCCGGTCTGCTTGCACGCGGCAATGATTTTGTCGGCCAGCAAGTAGCTCTCGCGGCTGGGCGCCGCACCGATGTGCACGGCCTCGTCGGCCAGCAGCACGTGGCGTGCGTCACGGTCGGCGTCGGAATACACGGCGACAGTCTTGATGCCCATCTTGCGGGCGGTGACGATCACGCGGCAGGCGATTTCGCCGCGGTTCGCGATCAAAATTTTGGTAAACATAGTGCTCTCCTAACTAACGTTATGGGGTCTGCGAATGTTGAAATTCGCTGTGGTGCTGATTCCACCCTGTTGCCGCGAAGTGCCGAATTGGCTTTCCACACCGGAATACCAAACACCCGGGATCGGGCTGCCTGGATGTTCTGCGCAGGTAAAGGAGGAGGCCGCAGGCCGGGGGACACGGAGCAGAGCATCCGGGCAGACCGATCCAGCGACGTACAGGTTCATATCAACTGACTAAGCCGAACTTAAAGCGGAATGTTTCCGTGCTTACGCCACGGGTTTTCCAACTTCTTGTCCTTGAGCATCGCCAGCGAACGGCAAATGCGCTTGCGCGTTTCATTCGGCAGGATCACGTCATCAATAAAGCCACGCGCGCCGGCCACAAATGGGTTGGCAAAACGCGACTTGTACTCGGCTTCCTTGGCGGCCAGCTTTTCCGGATCGCCCTTTTCCTCGCGGAAGATGATCTCCACTGCACCCTTGGCACCCATCACGGCGATCTCGGCGTTCGGCCAGGCAATGTTCACGTCACCGCGCAAATGCTTGGAGGCCATCACGTCATACGCACCGCCGTAGGCCTTGCGGGTGATGACGGTGATTTTGGGCACCGTGCACTCGGCATAAGCGTAGAGCAGCTTGGCACCGTGCTTGATGATGCCGCCGTACTCCTGCGCGGTGCCGGGCATGAAGCCGGGCACGTCCACAAAGGTGATCACGGGAATGTTGAAGGCATCGCAAAAGCGCACAAAGCGCGCGGCCTTGATCGAGCTCTTGATGTCCAGGCAACCGGCCAGCACCATGGGTTGGTTGGCCACGATGCCTACGGTCTGGCCGTCCATGCGGCCAAAGCCGATGATGATGTTCTTGGCGTACTCGGGCTGGATCTCGAAAAAGTCGCCGTCATCCACCGTCTTGACGATCAACTCCTTCATGTCATAAGGCTTGTTGGGGTTGTCCGGAATCAGCGTGTCCAGGCTCTTGTCCAGACGGTCGGCCGGGTCACCACTGCGGCGAACTGGTGCCTTTTCGCGGTTGGACAGGGGCAGATAGTTGTACAGGCGACGCAGCATCTGCAGCGCTTCCACATCGTTCTCGAAGGCCAGGTCGCACACACCGCTCTTGGTGCTGTGGCTGACCGCGCCGCCCAGCTCTTCAGCCGTCACGTCTTCATGCGTCACGGTCTTGACCACTTCGGGTCCGGTCACAAACATGTAGGAG
>CANFIH010000196.1 GCA_947446855.1 Burkholderiales bacterium | reverse complement strand
GGGCGATTACGGCGCCACCAACGTCTTGGGTTTGGCAGGTGCGGTGCACCTGTTTACTTTTGGCGATGGTTTTGTCAGCGGCACCAAAGTCGGCAGCATCGGCAGTGGCTATAGCGGCGCAGGCAACCTGGGGATAGCGCTCAACGGCAACGACTACTTTGGCTCCGGCGTGGCCCTGAGTGCGGATGGCACGCGCCTGGCAGTTGGCGCTTTCCGTGCCGATGGCAGTGGTCAGGCCGTGGCCGACTCCGGTTCGGTGCAACTCTTCACCTTCAGCGACACCCTGTTTGGTGGCGCCCAGAAAGTGGCCACCGTGGGTTCGGGATATTACGCGGCCAAGGATGTCAGTCTTGGCCTGGAGGGCAGCGACAATTTTGGCCGTTCGGTGGCGCTGAGCGGCGACGGGCAGCGCATGGTTGTTGGCGCGCCCGGGGATGACGGCGCCAACAACAACGCCGGTGGCGCCGGTGCGGCGCATTTGTTTACCTTCACTAATGGCAGCTTTGGTGGCGGGCAGCATTTGGGCGCAATCGGCCAGGCTTACGTACCCGTGTCGCAGGCACTCGATCTGGGCTTTGTGGGCACCGGCAATGGCACGGGTGACGCCTTTGGCTACAGCGTGGCGCTCAGCGCCAACGCTCGCCAACTGGCTGTGGGCAGCCCCAATAACGTGGGCGTTACCAGGGGCAACCTGCAGACTTCCCAGGGCGCGGTCAGCTTGATCACCTTTGCCGATGGCAATTTTGGTGGTGCCCAGCTAGCCGGCACCATTGGCTCGGGTTACAGCGGCGGCAAAAACATCAACCTATCGCTGGGCACCAACGACTACTTCGGCTCCTCCGTCGCCCTGAGCCGCGACGGGCTGTCACTGGCGGTCGGTGCACCGGGCGATGACGGCGCCGATAAGAGCCGCACAGACTCTGGCGCCGTGCACCTGTTCACCTTTGCCGACACGGCCTTTGCAGGTGGTCAAAAGGTCGCCACCCTGGGCTATGGCTACAGCGGCGGCAACAACCTGTCGGTGGCACTGGACACTGCCGATTACTTTGGCCAGGGTGTGGCTCTGAATCAGGACGGCACGCGCCTGGCCGTGGGCGCTCCGTACGACGATGGCACCAACAACGCGGTGGGCAATGCCGGTGCGGTGCACCTGTTTACCTTTGCGCCGGGCTTTACGGCAGGCAGCAAAACCGGCACCGTGGGTACGGGCTACCTTGGCGCGGGTGATGTGAATCTGGCGGCTGGCAGCAACAGAAACTTTGGCTGGTCGGTGGCCCTGAGTGGCGACGGCAAACTGATGGCTGCCGGCGCTCCGCAGGACTATGGCCTGGCCAACAACATGACGTACGCTGGCGCGGTTTACCTGCTGAGCTTTGCTGACGCCTTTGCCAGCGGGGCCAAGGTGGCCACCCTGGGCTTGGGCTACAGCGGTGTCAATGACATCAACATCAACTTGCACAACTCCGACTTTTTCGGCCGGTCGGTGGCCCTTTCCACTGACGGCAGCCGCCTGGCCGTTGGCATTCCGGGCGATGACGGGGCCTTTGTCACGCGCAGCAACTACGGCGCCATTTCCCTGTTTTCATTTGCGGGCAGCGGCTTCACGGGGGGCAGCAAGACCGGCACCATCGGTGCTGACTACAGCGGCATCAAAGATGTCAACTTTGTGGGCAATGGCAACTACGACACCGAATTGGGCTACTCGGTGGCACTGAGTGGCGACGCCAGCCGTCTGGCTGCGGGCTTCATTAACAACGCAGGTCAAATCAACAGTCGTCCTCAAGCGGGTGCCGTCAAACTTTTCAGCTTTAGCGATGGTGACTTCAGCAACGGGCAACTGGTCGGGAACCTGGGCTACGCCTACCAGACCGCCGCTTCGTCCCTCTCGCTGCCCTGGGCGGGGGCCACTAGTTACAGCGGTGACTATTTCGGCTCGGCCGTGGCCATGGATGCCAGCGGTAACTTGCTGGCCGTAGGTGCCCCGGGCGACGACGGCTTCAGAAACGCCAACCGGGCCTCGGGCGCGGTTTATCTGTTCCAGTTTGGCGGTGTCGGAAACACGCAGGCCAGCCTGCTGGGAACCATGGGCTCCGGCTACACCGGTGGCAAAAACGTGTCGGTGGCGTTGGACGCGGGTGATGCCTTTGGCAGCGCAGTTGCGCTGAACTCCACCGGTACCGTGCTGGCCGTGGGCGCACCGCTGGATGACGGCAACGCCAACCTGCTGACGGACTCCGGCGCCGTGCACCTTTTCAGCTTTACCGATAGCGCCTTTTCGGGTGGCAGCCAGACCGGCAGACTGGGCACGGGCTACAGCGGCATTGGCAGCCTGGGCGTCAACACCCTGGACTATGGCGACCACTTTGGCGCATCTGTCGCACTGAGCGCCGACGCGGGTCTGCTGGCCGTAGGTGCGCCGCTCGACAAGGGCGTGGCCAACAGCTACGTGAGCGCCACGACCGGCTATGGCGCAGTGCATTTGTTCAAAGCGGTGGGCGGTACCTGGAGCCAAACCGGTACCCTGGGTTTTGGCTACAGCGGCACAGGCAACGTGAACCTGACCAGCAGTCTTGATACCTACGACCAATTTGGTTCGTCTTTGGCCATGAACGCCGACGGCAGCCTCCTGGCCGTGGGTGCGCGCTTTGGCAGTGGCTTTAACAACCAGATGTACCAGTCAGGCGAGGTGCACCTGTTCACCATGGGCAGCAGCTTTGCGGCTCCCGCCAAGGTGGGCATGATGGGCTACGGCTATGTGGCCAACCTGAGCGACGCAGACCTCACCAATGACCGCAACCTGAACCTCTCCGTACTGACCAATTACGACTACTTTGGCAGTGCTCTGGCCTTGACCGCCGATGGCCTGCGTCTGGCGGTTGGCTCGCCGCTCGATGACGGCCCCACCAACACCAACTACGACTCCGGAGCCGTGTACCTGTTTGCTTTTGGCGGTACCGGTTTTGCCAGCCCCGCACCCCTCTCGACGGTGGGTGCAGGCTACAGCGCCGTGGGCGATTTGCAATTAAAACTGGAGAACAGCGATAACTTTGGCAGCGCCGTGGCCTTCAACGCCGACGGTTCGCGCCTGGCCGTAGGTATACCGATTGACAATGGCATGGCTGAAAACAAGACCAACGCCGGCGCCGTGCGTGTGCTCGCCTTTGGCGACAGAAGCTATGCCCAGGGTTTTGAGATCGCCGCGCTGGGCGATGGCCGCTTGCCAGGCCATGTGTCTTTCCCCACCGTTACCACCAACGACCAGTTTGGTGCGGCCCTGGCCCTCTCCAGCGATGGCACCCGGCTGGCCGTGGGCGCCCCTGGTGACGACGGCCTGGCCAATGACCGCGCCGATGCCGGTGCGGTGCACCTGTTCAGCTTTACCGACGGCAACTTTTCCGGGGCCTCGCTAGAAGGCACGGTGGGCTTTGGCTACACCGGTGGCAAAAACGTCAATGTCGATCTGGGCTGGGGCGACGCCTTTGGCAGCGCTGTTGCGCTGAACGCCACGGCCACGCAATTGGCCGTGGGTGCGCCCAAGGACGATGGCTTTGGCAACGACCGCCAGGACGCCGGTGCGGTGCACCTCTTTACTTTTGCCGATGGCAACTTTGTTGGCGGCCACAAGACCGGCACCGTGGGCTATGGCTACACCGGCACGGGTGATGTGAACATTGCCAGTCTGGATGCGCAGGATTACTTTGGCAAAGCCGTTGCCCTGTCGGCCAATGGCCAGCGTTTGGCCGTGGGCGCGCCGTATGACGATGGCGCCACCAATGCCCTGGGCGATGCGGGTGCGGTGTATCTGTACAGCTTTACCGATGCGGCATTCTCGGGTGGCGCACTGGCAGGGCGCATCGGCTCGGGCTACAGCGGTGCCGGTAACCTGAACCTGGCGTTGGAGTACTCCGACTATTTCGGCCTAGCCGTGGCACTCAATGGCAGCGCTAGCCTGCTGGCAGTCGGTACGCCTGGCGATGACGGATTCAACAACGTCAGTAACTATTGCTGCGGCTACAGCTCGGGTGCCGTACATCTGTTCGGGTTTGCCGATAGCAGCTTTGGCACGCCCACCAAACTTGGCAGCGTGGGGCTGGGCTATGCAGGCGCCGGCGACATTGCCGTGCCACTGGAGTACAACGACCACTTTGGTACCTCGGTCGCTCTCTCCAGTGACGCCACGGTGCTGGCCGCAGGTGCCATTTTGGACAGCGGCCCGACCAACAACGTGTCGCAAGCCGGTGCGGTGTATATGTTCGGCTTTGCCGACACTGCCTTTGGCGGCGGCAAGAGCGGCAACATTTTGGGCAGTGGCTACACCAGCGTGGGCCAGGTGCCGGTAAATCTGGCTGCCAACGATTTCTTTGGCAGCGCGTTGGCACTCAATGGCGCCGGTGACCACCTGGCGGTGGGTGCGCCAGGGCGCGATAGCACCGGCGGTAGCACGCTGACCGACACCGGCACGGTGTACCTGTTCCAGTCCACCACCTTGAGCCCCAACACCGACCTGACCACCCTGACCTTTGGTGCCAACCAAAGTGCCACTGCAGCCGTCAGCGTGAGCGACCTGGCGGCAGCCCTGGCCAGCGGTACCAACGTCAGCCTGCAGGCCAATAACGACCTGATGCTGGCCGCCGCCCTGAATGTGAGCGGTACCACGGGCGGCAACTTGTCGCTGCGAGCCGGACGGCGTGTGCTGCTCAACGGCGACATCACCACGGCCAACGGCAACCTCACCATCAAGGCCAATGCCCCGCTGGCCGACGGAGTGGTAAATACCGAGCGTGACGTAGGACCGTCGGTGCTCACCATGGACACGGGCCGCAGCATTGACGCCGGCACCGGCAGCGTGAATCTCACCCTGGCCAGTGGCACGGGGCTGACCAACAGCACCTCGGGCAACATCACCCTGGGCACGGTCAAGGGCTCGACCATCACGGTGGAAAACCTGGGACCCACTGCGGGCAGCGGCATTGTGCTCAACGGCAAGCTGAGCAGTACCGGCGACATCGTGGTCGCCACCACCGCAGGCAACCTGACCAACAACTTTGGTGCCACTGCGCTCGCAAGCAGCGCCGGACGCTGGCTGGTTTACGCCACCGACTGGAACTCCTATGAAAACGGTCTGGTGGGTGCTGCAGGTGGCAGCACGCCGCGCCTGTACAACCAAACCTACGCCCTCAATCCACCGAGCGGTGTGGCTGCAGGCAACCACGTGCTTTACCGCTCTCAGCCCACGGCCTACGTGTACGCCAACAGCGCCAGCAAGATCTACGGCGATGCCGACCCGACGCTGACCTATTACTCCAGTGGGCTGATTAATGACGACGGTGTGGCCGACACCTTCCTGAGCGCAGGCTTCAGCCAACCCACCCTGAGTGTGTCCGCGGTGGCCGACCCGCTGCACCGCGCCGTGGGCAGCTATGCCATCACCGTGGCCTATACCCAAACCGGCAGCAATGTGGGCTACGTGGTCAATGCCGGCAACAGCGGCGCCACCCTGCGAGTGGATGCCAAGCAACTGTCCTTGAATGGACTCTCGGTCAACTCCAAGACTTATGACGGCAGCGCCAGCGCCACCATTGCCAGCTTGGGCAGCATTACGGGCTTGCTCTCGGGCGACACGGTGGTGGTGAACAACACCGCAGAAATTGCCACCTTTGCAGATATCCACGTCGGTCTGGCCAAGCGGGTGAACGTTACCGGCCTGACCCTCAGCGGCGCAAATGCTGGCAATTACAGCGTGACCAACCTGTATGGCTTCGCAGATATCAACCGCAAAACTGTCAGTCTGACCAGCTTTACAGCGCAAGATAAAACCTACGATGGCAACATCGTGGCTACCGTCAGCGGCTATGGCACGCTGACGGGTCTGGTGGGCAACGAGACGCTGGTGCTGGGCGGCGGAAGCGCCCGCTTTGCCGATAAAAACGCCGGTACCGGCAAGACCGTCACCCTGTCCAGCGCCATTCTGAGCAATGGCACCGGCATAGCCAATGACTACGTGCTGGGCGGCACTTTGCCCAGCACCACGGCCAGCATTCTGAAGAAGTCCGTGGGTGCCTCGGGCAGCCGCGCCTATGACAGCACCACCAACGCCTTGGCCAGCAATTTGACCCTGGGGGGCATCATCGGAGCCGACAGCGTGAGCCTGCAGGGCATCGGTAGTGTGGCCACCAAATCGGTAGGCACGGCCAAGCCGGTGACGCTGGGCACGCTGGCGGTAAGCGGTGCCGATGCCGGCAACTATGTTCTCAACAGTGCCACCCTGAATATCACCGCCCTGCAGCTGGGTGTGACTGGCATCAGCGTGCAAAACCGTGTTTATGACGGCACCACCAACGCCTACTACACCGGCACGCCCACGCTGGGCGGCAGCCTGCTGAGCGGCGACGCGGCCACGCTGAACGTCGGCAACCTGTCAGTCTCGTTTGTGGACAAGAATGCGGGCAGTAACAAGCCGCTGGTGGCCACCGGCCTGTCATTGACCGGCGCGGACGCCGCCAACTACCAGATCGTGGTGGCCGACACCGCCAGCATTGCGCCCCGGGCCTTGAGCGTCAATGCCACCGCACAAAACAAGCTGTACGACGGCACGCGCACCGCCAGCCTGGCCTACACCGACAACCGGCTGACGGGCGACGTGCTCAGTGTGAACGGCAGTGCCTCGTTTGACACCAAAAATGCAGGCGTGGGTAAGCTGGTGTCTGCCAACTTGAATCTCACCGGTACCGATGCGCAGAATTACTTTTTGCCCAACGCTGTGGCCACTGCCAATGGCAACATCTCGGTGCGACCCCTGTCGATCAGCGCCACGGCACAGAACAAGGTGTATGACCGCAGCACCTCAGCCAGCGTTACCTTTACCGACAACCGCATTGCGGGCGATGCCATCAGCCTCTCGGCCCTGGCTGACTTTGCCAACATGCACGTGGGCACGGGCAAGGCGGTCACTGGCAGCCTGTCGGTGAGCGGCGTGGATGCTGGCAACTACAGCTTTACCACCGCACTCAACCTGAGCGCCAACATCACCGCACGGCCGCTGCAGGCCAGTGGCACGCGCGTGTACGACGGCACGGCCCTGGTGGCTGCCGCCGACTTTGCGTTGACCAACACCATGGCGGGCGACACCATCGGCTTGAGCGGCAGCGGCAACATGCTCGACAAGAACGTGGGGCTGCACAAGGCTGTCAGCGGCGGCACGTTGGCGCTTAGTGGCACCAATGTGGGCGACTACAGCCTGATCAGCTCGGCCATCGACATCACGCCACGCCTGCTCACGGTCAGTGGCATCACGGCGCTGGACAAGATTTATGACGGCAACAAGACCGCGACGGCCAGCGGCACTGCGGTGCTCAGTGGCGGTGTGCTGCCCAATGACGCGGTCAGCATCATCCCCACGCCCAACATCACGGTCGAGTTCAGTGACAAGAATGCCGGGCAGAACAAGCAGTTGCTGGTGGCCGGTGGCCTGATCACCGGCGCCGATGCGCCCAACTACCTGGTGCAGGTGCAGGGCACGGCCAACATCACGCAGCGGGAACTAACCCTTGGCGCCACGGCCCAGGACAAGGTTTACGACGGCACACGTACCGCGCAGCTGCAAGTCAGTGACAACCGCGTGGCCGGTGATGCGCTGGCCATCGTGGGCACCGGCCTGTTTGGCGACAAGAACGTGGGCACGGCCAAACCCGTGGCGGTCGACCTGACCGTCTCGGGGCTGGACGCCCTCAACT
>CANFIH010000195.1 GCA_947446855.1 Burkholderiales bacterium | reverse complement strand
GCCATGGGCCTGATCAAGGAAGACAACCGCTTTGCGGTGTTGACCGACATCTTGGGCGACGAAGACCACCTGGGTGACATGGATTTCAAGGTGGCCGGTACTACCAACGGCATTACCGCACTGCAGATGGACATCAAGATCCAGGGCATTACCAAGGAAATCATGCAAGTTGCTTTGGCCCAGGCCAAGGAAGCCCGCATGCACATTCTGGGCAAGATGCAGGAAGCCATGAGCGAGGCCAAGACCGAAGTGTCCAACTTCGCTCCCCGCCTGTTCACCATGAAGATCAACCCCGAGAAGATCCGTGATGTGATCGGCAAGGGCGGCTCGGTCATCCGTGCGCTGACCGAAGAAACCGGTACCCAGATCAACATCGAGGAAGATGGCACCATCACCATCGCTTCGGCTGATCCTGCCAAGGCTGAAGAAGCCAAGCGTCGCATTGAGCAGATCACGGCTGAAGTGGAAATCGGCAAGGTCTACGAAGGTCCGATCACCAAGATTCTGGACTTCGGTGCCCTGGTCAACCTGCTGCCCGGCAAGGACGGTCTGCTGCACATCAGCCAGATCGCTCACGAACGCGTGGAAAAGGTTTCCGACTACCTGTCCGAAGGCCAGATCGTCAAGGTCAAGGTCATGGAAACCGACGAAAAAGGCCGCATCAAGCTGTCCATGAAGGCTTTGTTGGACCGTCCCTCACACGACCAACAGGGTTAAAGTGCGCGAAGCATAGCCACAGGCGCCATCTGCGTTTTCCGCGCAGATGGCGTTTGACCTGCAAGTCCATGAAAGTCATTGAAATTTCCTCCTTCGGCGGTCCGGATGTATTGCGTCTGGCCGAGCGCGCGATGCCAGTTGCCGGTGCGGGAGAGTTGTGTCTGCAAGTCAGTGCCAGCGGTGTGAATCGTCCGGATGTGTTGCAGCGTGCCGGGCATTACCCGGCACCGCCTGGAGCCTCGGATATTCCGGGCTTGGAAGTCGCTGGCGTCATCGTCAGTGGTGACCTGCAGGCCATGCAAGCGGCTGGATTGAAGCTGGGTGATCGAATCTGTGCGTTGGTTGGGGGTGGCGGCTATGCTGAGTTCTGTGTTGCGCCAGTGGCCCAATGTCTGCCGGTGCCCAAGGGTTTGAGTGATGTCGAGGCAGCCAGTTTGCCGGAAACCTTTTTTACCGTCTGGAGCAATGTGGTGGACCGTGGCCGTCTGGTTGCCGGTGAGGCCCTGTTGGTGCAAGGCGGTACCAGCGGAATTGGTGTCACCGCCATTCAGCTGGCCAAAGCCCTGGGCGCCACAGTGATTGCCACTGCGGGCAGTGACGCCAAGTGTGACGCAATCCGTGCGCTGGGCGCTGACCATGCCATCAACTACAAAACGCAGGACTTCGAGGCAGAGGTGAAACGCCTGACCGATGGACGCGGCGTGGATGTGGTGCTGGATATGGTGGCCGGTGATTACGTTGC
Organism: Burkholderiales bacterium; assembly: GCA_947446855.1. Classification (GTDB taxonomy): domain Bacteria; phylum Pseudomonadota; class Gammaproteobacteria; order Burkholderiales; family Burkholderiaceae_C; genus Allorhodoferax. The sequence goes on along the minus strand of CANFIH010000195.1, from coordinate 6,290 downwards.
GCGCGAGTTGAATTGCCTGGCTGAAGATGGCCGTCTGGTCGTCATTGCGGTGCAGGGTGGTGTCAAGAGCGAGATCAATGCGGGGCTGGTGATGCGCAAGCGATTGACCATCACGGGTTCTACCCTGCGGGTACGTCCGGTTGCCTTCAAGCAGGCGATTGCACAGGCCTGCCTTGCGAACGTGTGGCCCTTGCTGGAAGCCGGACGCATCAAGCCGGTGGTTCACAGTGTGTACGCCGCCGTGGACCCTGCGCAGGCGTCCGGCAGTGGTGCAGCGACTGCACATGCCCTGATGGAGTCCAATCAGCATGTGGGCAAGATTGTTTTGAATTGGAGAACAGCATGAAGAAGAAACTGATTGCCGGTAATTGGAAGATGAACGGCACGGCCGCTTCCAACTCAGTCCTGTTGCAGGCCTTGCTGGACCAGTCGTCTGACTGGAATTGCCTGGTTGCCGTCTGTGTGCCGGCAGTGTACGTGGCACAAGTGCAGGGTATTGTCGAAGGTACTGGTATTGCACTGGGCTCGCAGGATGTGTCCGCGCATGAGTCGGGTGCCTATACGGGTGAAATTTCTGCGACCATGTTGAAAGACTTTGGTGTGCGCTATGCCATAGTGGGTCATTCGGAGCGTCGCCAATACCATGGTGAAACCGATGCCATCGTAGCCATCAAAGCAACGCGTGCATTGGCAGCAGGCATCACACCGATCGTGTGTGTCGGCGAGACCCTGGCCGAGCGTGAGGCAGGGCGTACCGAAGAGGTCGTCAAGCGCCAACTCGCTGCAGTGATCCATGCGAATGGCCATTGCATCAGTGAAATTGTGGTGGCCTACGAACCCGTATGGGCCATTGGTACCGGAAAGACTGCGACGCCCGAAATGGCGCAGCAGGTGCATGCGGTGCTGCGTGCACAGTTGCATGCCGCCAGCGAAAAAGCCGACCGCGTTCACATTTTGTACGGTGGCAGCATGAATGCGTCAAATGCGCAAGTGCTGTTGGCGCAACCGGACATTGACGGCGGTCTGGTGGGCGGTGCTGCGCTGAAGGCGGCCGATTTTCTATCCATCATCGCTGCGGCCCGCTAAGAGCGTGCTGACAGCTGTTTAACAAATCAGGAGTGAAGTATGAGCGTAGTGGTAACGATTATTTTGACGGTTCAGATGTTGTCAGCCTTGGCCATGATTGGCCTGATTCTGGTGCAACACGGTAAAGGTGCAGACATGGGGGCAGCCTTCGGTAGTGGTGGTTCCGGCAGCCTGTTTGGTGCCAGCGGCAGCGCCAACTTCTTGTCCCGCACGACCGCCGTACTGGCGACCGTATTTTTTGTCTGTACCTTGGCTTTGGCCTATTTTGGTAACCTGCGCCCGGCCAGTTCCGGCAGCGTTTTGGAGTCGGCTGTGCCTGCGGTTCCAGCCGTCAATGTCGCTCCGGTTGTGCCGGCAGTTGCAGCATCCGGTGCTGCACAAATCCCAGCGAAGTAAATACCTTCACCCTACAAGAAGCGGGGTGAATTCAGGGTAAACTCTAGGGCGTTGAGCAAGCAATAAAAACCGCAAGGTTCCTCACGCAAGCTCAGTAAAGTAAAGCCGCCGTCGTGGTGAAATTGGTAGACACGCTATCTTGAGGGGGTAGTGGCGAAAGCTGTGCGAGTTCGAGTCTCGCCGACGGCACCAAAATAGTTTGGATTGCACCGGGTTTGAAATGGTGTAGTCAGTTAACGGTGATTAGATCCAAAGATGAACCTCGATCAATATCTTCCCGTCCTCATGTTCATCTTGGTCGGCATCGGCATCGGTGTTGCGCCACAGGTCATTGGCTACGTGCTAGGGCCTAATCGGCCGGATGCGGCAAAAAACTCCCCTTATGAATGTGGCTTCGAGGCATTTGAAGATGCCCGTATGAAGTTCGATGTGCGCTACTACTTGGTAGCCATTCTGTTCATCTTGTTTGACCTCGAAACTGCCTTTCTCTTTCCTTGGGCTGTGACGCTCAAGGAAACGGGTTTGATGGGTTTCTTGATTGGTCTCGAATTTGTGGGCGTGCTCACAATCGGGTTTGTCTATATGTGGAAAAAAGGCGCCCTCGACTGGGAGTAATCAGATGATTGAAGGTGTACTCAAAGAAGGCTTTGTCACGACGAGTTACGACTCGGTGATGAACTGGGCCAAGACCGGATCTGTGTGGCCCATGACCTTTGGTCTTGCTTGCTGTGCGGTGGAAATGATGCATGCAGCCTGCGCTCGCTATGACCTGAGTCGCTTTGGCGCTGAAGTGTTTCGTGCCAGTCCGCGTCAGTCTGACTTGATGATTGTTGCCGGCACCTTGACTAACAAGATGGCGCCTGCCTTTCGCAAGGTTTATGACCAGATGTCGGAGCCGCGCTGGGTGATTAGCATGGGTTCCTGTGCCAATGGCGGTGGTTACTACCATTACAGTTATTCGGTGGTTCGCGGTTGTGATCGCATTGTGCCGGTTGACGTATATGTGCCGGGTTGCCCGCCGACGGCAGAGGCATTGATCTACGGCATCATGCAGCTCCAGCTCAAGATTCGCCGTACCGAGACCATTGCACGGGCCTAAGGAATAAGCATGACAACATTCTCCGTGCACCCTGAGGTCACCCGCGATGCGGTGGTGGCTGTGTTGGGTGATAAGGTACAACAAATTGCCATCGCTCTGGGTGAGGTGACCGTTCATGTGGCGGCAGCCGACTACCTGGTTGCGGCCCAACTATTGCGCGACTCCGCTGGCTGCCAGTTTGAGCAACTCATTGACCTGTGTGGAGTTGATTACTCCGCCTACAAGAATGGCGACTACCAGGGTCCACGCTTCTGCGTTGTGACCCATTTGCTGTCTGTGGCGCTGAATCAGCGCCTGCGTCTGAAGGTGTTTGCGCCTGACGACGGTATGCCTGTCGTGGCATCGGTGAGCAGGTTGTGGACGACTGCCAACTGGTTCGAGCGCGAAGCTTTCGATCTGTTTGGTATCGTGTTTGAAGGTCACGAAGACCTGCGCCGCATTCTGACCGACTACGGTTTTATTGGGCATCCGTTCCGCAAGGATTTTCCTGCGGAAGGGCATGTGGAAATGCGATACGACGCCGAGCAGGCACGGGTTGTGTACCAACCGGTGACCATCGAAGCGCGCGAAATTACACCGCGTGTGATTCGCGAAGACAAATACGGGGGCCTGCAATAAGCAGATTGACGCATGGCTGAAATCAAGAACTACACCCTCAACTTTGGTCCCCAGCACCCAGCAGCACACGGTGTGCTGCGGCTCGTGCTGGAGCTGGATGGCGAAGTCATCCAGCGTGCCGATCCCCATATCGGCCTGTTGCACCGTGCCACTGAAAAGTTGGCCGAAACCAAGACCTACATCCAGTCGCTCCCTTATATGGACCGGCTTGATTACGTGTCCATGATGTGCAGCGAGCACGCTTACTGCCTGGCCATCGAAAAGCTGCTGGGTATCGATGTGCCGATTCGCGCCCAGTACATCCGTGTGATGTATGCCGAAATCACCCGTTTGCTCAACCACCTGATGTGGCTGGGTTCACACGGCAACGATCTGGGTAGCTCCACCATTCTGATTTACACCTTCCGTGAGCGTGAAGACCTGTTTGACATGTACGAAGCCGCCAGTGGCGCTCGCATGCATGCCGCTTACTTCCGTCCCGGTGGTGTGTACCGTGACCTGCCGGAAACCATGCCGCAGTTCAAGGCCAGCAAGGTCCGTAATGCCAAGGGCATTGAAGAGCTCAACCGCAATCGCCAGGGATCTCTGCTCGATTACATCGACGACTTCACTACGCGTTTTCCCGCCTGCTTGGCTGAATACCACACGCTGTTGACCGACAACCGCATCTGGAAGCAGCGCACCGTGGACATCGGTATCGTGACGCCTGAGCGGGCCTTGAACATGGGCTTTACCGGTCCGATGCTGCGTGGCTCCGGCATTGCATGGGACTTGCGCAAGAAGCAGCCCTACGATGTGTATGACCAGATGGACTTCGACATTCCGGTGGGTAAGACCGGTGACGTGTACGACCGTTATCTGGTGCGTATGGAAGAGATGAAGCAGTCCAACAACATCATCAAACAATGTGTTGCATGGCTGCGCGCGAATCCGGGTCCGGTGATTACTGACAACCACAAGGTTGCACCTCCTTCACGCGAGTCCATGAAGACCAGCATGGAAGAGTTGATTCACCACTTCAAGCTGTTCTCCGAAGGGTTCCGCGTGCCTGAAGGCGAAGCCTATGCGGCCGTCGAACATCCCAAGGGGGAATTCGGCATTTACATCGTGAGCGATGGTGCCAACAAGCCGTATCGTCTGAAGATTCGTCCGCCCGGTTTTGTGCACCTGTCCGCCCTCAATGAGTTGGCCAGCGGGCACATGATTGCTGATGCCGTAGCCGTCATTGGCACTATCGATATTGTTTTTGGAGAGATTGACCGATGATCTCCGTCGCTACCAAAGAGCGCTTCGCCAAAGAAGTTGCCAAGTACCCTGCTGACCAGAAGCAGTCGGCTGTGATGGCCTGTCTGACCATTGTTCAGGAAGAACTGGGTTATGTCAGCGCTGACAGTGAAAAACAAGTAGCCGACTACCTCGGCATGGCACCGATGGCGGTGCATGAGGTGACCAGCTTCTACAACATGTACAACCAGCGTCCGGTGGGCAAGTTCAAGCTTAACGTCTGCACCAATTTGCCGTGCCAGTTGCGTGATGGCCAAAAGGCCTTGCACCATCTGGAGCAGAAGCTGGGCATCCACATGGGTGAGACCACCGCCGACGGCCTGTTTACCCTGCAGCAAAGCGAGTGCCTTGGTGCTTGCGCTGATTCTCCCGTGTTGCTGGTCAACGACCTGAAAATGTGCAGTTTCATGTCCAACGAAAAGCTCGACCAGTTGGTAGACGGCATCCGTGCCGCGGAGGGCAAGGCATGAGCGCACAGGACATCATCAACCAGTTTGCAGCCACCGGCGTGCAGACCTGCTTTCATGGTCGCCACATCAATCCGCAGATTTATGCGGGCCTGAATGGTTCCAACTGGCGCCTGAGCGATTACGAATCACGTGGCGGCTACCAGGCTTTGCGCAAGATTCTAGGCAAAGATGGCGCAGCACCGAATGCCGAAACCGGTATCGCAGGCATGACGCAGGATCAGGTGATTGCAACCGTCAAAGAATCCGCCTTGCGCGGACGTGGCGGTGCAGGCTTTCCGACGGGTCTGAAGTGGAGCTTCATGCCCCGCAAGTTCCCCGGTCAGAAGTACCTCGTTTGCAACTCGGATGAAGGCGAGCCCGGAACCTGCAAGGACCGTGACATTCTGCAATTCAATCCGCATATCGTGATTGAAGGCATGATCATCGCCGCCTACGCCATGGGCGTTTCGGTAGGCTACAACTACATTCACGGCGAAATTTTCGCCTCCTACCAGCGCTTCGAAGAAGCATTGGAGGAAGCCCGTGCGGCTGGCTATCTGGGTGACAAGATTCTGGGTAGTGAGTTCAACTTCCAGTTGCACGCCGCCCATGGTTTTGGAGCCTACATCTGCGGTGAAGAAACCGCTTTGTTGGAGTCCTTGGAAGGCAAGAAGGGCCAGCCCCGATTCAAGCCACCGTTTCCTGCCAGCTTCGGCATGTATGGCAAGCCCACCACCATCAACAACACCGAAACCTTTGCGGCAGTTCCGTGGATCATCCGCAACGGCGCGCAGGCTTATCTGGAATGCGGCAAGCCCAACAACGGCGGCACCAAGATCTATTCCGTCAGTGGCGATGTGGAACTTCCCGGCAACTACGAAGTGCCCATGGGCACACCGTTTGCCAAGCTGCTTGAGCTCGCCGGTGGTGTGCGCAAGGGCCGCACCCTGAAGGCGGTCATCCCCGGCGGATCATCGTCGCCGGTGTTGCCGGCTTCGGTCATCATGGAATGCACGATGGACTACGACTCGATCGCCAAGGCCGGCTCCATGCTGGGCTCGGGCGCGGTCATCGTGCTGGACGACAGCCGTTGCATGGTCAAGGCCTTGCAGCGCTTGAGCTACTTCTACGCCCATGAGTCCTGCGGCCAGTGCACACCTTGCCGCGAAGGCACGGGTTGGCTCTCGCGCGTGGTGGATCGCATTGAAGGCGGACAGGGTCGCGCCTCCGATCTGGACCTGCTGGACAACGTAGCTGAAAACATCATGGGCCGCACCATTTGCGCCTTGGGTGACGCCGCCGCCATGCCAGTGCGCGCCATGATCAAGCATTTCCGGCACGAATTCGTGCACCACGTT
>CANFIH010000194.1 GCA_947446855.1 Burkholderiales bacterium | reverse complement strand
GGCCGCGCCAATCCATGCGCGTAAGCGCCTCGTCCACCCGGCCCATGAGTACCACCTGGCTGTGGGTATCGCGCTCGGGCTTGAGCAGCAAAGGGTTCATGCGCACATCGGGCACGGCGCGCGCCGCCAGTGCCTGAAAGTACTGCGCGCTACCGATCTCGCCCTGGCCGTTTTCACTGGCAACAACCCTGGCGTTGTTGCTCATGTTCTGCGCCTTGAAGGGTGCCACTTTCAAGCCCTGGCGCTGGTAATAGCGGCACAGGGCGGTGGTGAGCCAACTCTTGCCGGCTCCGCTGGTAGTGCCCAGCACCATGATGCATTGAGCAGTCATTGGCTTGTCTCCAAAATTGCGTTCGTTTGTGCGGCGCCCGCGGACCAGGACGGTGACAGGGCATTGCTGTGGGGAGAAAGGTTGCTGCGGACAGAGCCCGACACATCGATGTCGCCAGGGATGCGTGCCTTCAAACGGATGCTCACGGCAACACCCGCACATCGGCTAACAGACCTGCAATCGCGACCCAACCTGCAACCCCCTGCTGTACTGCCAGCACGCCAGGGCAGCCCACGAGTACAAAGCCCAGCAGAGCCAGATTGCCCGCGCGCAAGGCCTGCGCGGTGTTGCTGCTCTGCGCCGCGGCGCCACCTGCGTTGAGCACATAGACCGCCGGCTTGCGCAGGCCGATACCCAGCAGCAGTGCCATGGCCGCCATGGGCCAGCCGCTGTTGGGTGAGGGCGTGCGTGCGGCCTCTGCAGGCAGCTGACGGGCCAGCAGCAGTCCCTGCCGGCCAGCCACCAGCAACAGGCACAAGGCCGTGATGCGTGCCGGCAGCCAACTCAGGCCATCGTCCACACGGGCGGCCCACTTGCCGGCCCAGGCCCAGTTGCGGCCGTTGTACTGGCCGGGGTAGCCCCACATGGCGTCGGCCGTGTTGGCAAAGCGATACAGCGCCGCACCCGGTAAGCCCAACAGGGCAAACCAGAACAAGGGCGCCACCACGGAATCATTCAGGTTTTCGGCCAGGGTCTCGATGGCACTTTCGCGCACCTGGGTTTCGCTCAGCACCGAGACGTCGCGGCTGACCAGCCCGCGCAGGCGGTCACGCCCCGCATCCAGCGATTGCCCCAGGGCCGACTCCACGCATCGCACCTCGGTTTTGAGCATGGCCCAGGCCAGCAGAGGCTTGAGCACAAAACCCAGCACCGGTGCAGCAGCCCACCAGGGCAAGGCAGTCAGCGCCACTTGCAGCAGCCAGGCTACTGCCGTCACCAGCGCGGCACCCAAGGTCCAGGCCAACGCTGCCAGCCAGAAAGCCTGCCAGTCTCTGTGCGGCGGGTTCTGCAACGTGCGCTGTTGCACCCAATCCCCCGCGCGCGCCAGGAACTTACCCATCCACACCACCGGGTGCCAAGGCAGCGCGGGTTCCCCGAGGTAACGGTCCACCAGCAGCGCACACACCACAGCAAGGAACAGGCTGCCGGCACCGGGCATGGTCATCAGTCTTCTATACCGCGCTGTGCGGGAATACCGGCCTGGAAAGCGTGTTTTACCAGGGTCATTTCGGTCACGGTGTCGGCCAACGCGATGATTTCGGGCGGACAGCGCCGGCCCGTCAACACCACATGCACATGGCTAGGCCGCATGCGCAGGGTTTCCAGCACCGCATCCACCGGCATCCAGCCGTAGATCAGCGGGTAGGTGATTTCGTCCAGGACCACCAGAAAGTGCTCGCCGCTCAGAATGGCCGTACTGGCTTTGGCCCAACCGTCGCGCGCCAGTTGGGCGGAATGGTCCAGGTCCTGGCTCTTCCAGCTGAAGCCATCGCCCAGCCCTTCGATCGGTATGCCGATCTGCTCGAACATGCGGTGTTCGCCAAAGCGCGCTGTCGGCACCTTCATGAACTGGAAAATCCGCACCGCCTTGCCACGGCCGTGCGCGCGCAACGCCAGCCCGAAGGCAGCCGTGCTTTTGCCCTTGCCGTCGCCGGTGTTGACGATGACGATGCCACGGCGCTCACCCTCGGATTTCTCATAGGGCTTCTCGGTGGGCGCGGTTTCAATTTCCATGGGTGGTTCTCGTAGGGATATGCGGCAACGCAACCCATTGGCCATTGAGGGGATGGATGGCAATGCGGTTGTCAAAGGCCTGACAGACGGCATCGCGTGTGGCGGCTTCGGCCGTGGCACCATGGTGCGTAACCCGCCCCTCGCGCATCACCACTAGGCGGTTGGCATTGAGCGCAATGGTGATTTCATGCAGCACGCTGACCACGGTGGTGCCGTGCATGAGCAGCGCCTCCACCACACACAACCAATCGGCCTGGTGCGGCGGATCCAGATTGGCCAGTGGCTCGTCCATCAGCAACACCTGTGCCTCCACCGCCAGGGCACGGGCCAGCAGCACGCGCTGGCGCTCGCCGCCGGAGAGTTGGCCCAAGGCACGTTCGCGCCAGTCCCAAGCCTGGGTGTAGCGCAGGGAGCGTTCCACTGCGGCCAGGTCTTTTTCGTTGGGTGGTGCGAGCCAGGCCTGGTGCGGCAGGCGGCCCAACATCACCACATCCCATGCACTCAGGTCATCGGCCGAGGCTTCGTTTTGCCCCAGCCAGGCCAAGGCGCGTGCTCTTTGCCGCTGTGGCAGGGATTGGATAGGCTGGCCCAACAGAGAGACCTGTCCGCTATGCGGCAACAAGCCGGCCAGGGCCTTGAGCAGGGTGGACTTGCCGGCACCGTTGGGCCCCAGAATGCTGGTCCATTGGCCCTGCGCGAGGTCCAGAGAAATGTCGTGCAATACCGCCCTGCCCCCTAAGCTGGCGCTTAAGTGCTGCGCACCCAAGGCAATTCCCCAAGCCCCTGGCGCCGCTGCAACCGCCATTGGGTCAGGCACCATGTGCAGGCTTTCGCTCATGCCTTGTGCCCTCCCAATGCGCCACCACCCCGGTGCATCAGCCACAGCAGGTAGAGTCCGCCCAGCACGGCCGTCAGCACGCCCACCGGCAGCTCCTGCGGCGCAATCAGCCAGCGCGCTAACAGATCAGCGCCACCCAGCAACACCGCACCCATGGCACTGGCCAGCCACATCAACTGTCGGTGCGGCACCTTGACCAAGGCGCGCACCAGATGCGGTGCGGCCAGCCCGACAAAGGCGATCAGGCCAGTCTGCGCCACGGCCGTGCCGGTTGCCAAGGCCAACACGGCGACCAAGGCTGCACGCAAGGGGCCTATGGGCAGGCCCAGGCTAAGTGCCGTCGCCTCCCCCAAACTCAATCCATCCAGCACCCGGGCCAGCGCCCAGGCCGCCACGACGCAGACCAGCCAGACCACGGCCATCAGCACACAGGAGGTCCAGCCGATAAAGCTGGTGGAGCCCAGTAAAAAGGACTGCATGGCCTGCAGCGAGTCGGGCGAGAACAACAACACCAGCGAGGTCACCGCGCCCAACACCACGCCCACAATCACACCGGCCAGCAGCAGACGCAAGGTGTGCTGCACGCCGCGCGCCAAAGACAAGGTCAACATGACCGCAAAGACAGCACCAGCAAAGGCAGCACCCGTCAACCCCAGGCGCACCCAGACGCTACTGGAGAACACGGTGACGGCCACCCCGCCCTCGCTCATCATGCTGCCACCCACCATGCCCGCGCCGCCTCCCATACCGGCCAAGGCCAGCGCGACACCCAACGAGGCACCCGAGGCACTGCCCAGCAAATAGGGGTCGGCCAGCGGGTTGCGAAACAGACCCTGCGCCAAGGCACCGGCCAGGCCCAACAGCGCACCGGCGGCCAACGCCCCCACGGTGCGCGGCAGGCGAATGTCCCACACTATTTGCTGGGCCATTTCCCTTTCGACATCCGGCGTGTGCCGGCCCAGCAGCTGGCCTACGGTGTTCTCAAAACCGGCGCTGCCTATACACAAACCCAGCACGCCCATGACAGCACACACCAGCAGTGCCAGCCAGAGCAACCAGCCCGTGCGGGTAGCGTTCATTGCGGCGTTCCCTTTGCAGGTGGTGCCTTGTCCGTCAAACACTGGGCCATGATGCGCGCGCTGTCGACCATGCGCGGCCCCGGGCGCACCAGCACGTCGGATTGCTCGGGCGTGAAAACGCATACATGGTGCTCACGGATGGCCCGTATCCGGCTCCAGCCGGGTCGCTGCTCCATACCTTCCAGATTGGACTCACCCACCATGATCAGGTCGGGGTTTTCACGCACCACCAGCTCGGGGTTGATCATGGGAAAAGGGCCGAGCTTGGCCGGCAGAATGTTCTTCACGCCCAGTCGCGTCAGTGTCTCGCCAATGAAGGATGCCTCACCGGCTCCGAAAGGGCCGCGATTCACCTCGAAGTACACCCGCGTTCCCTTCACCTGGGCCGGAACGGATTGTGCTGCCGCGTGGACGCCGGCATCCATTTCGCGCCAGAGCTTCTGCCCGTCGGGCACCTCCAGCAGTTGGGACAGCTTGTCGATCGCGCGTTGCACATCGGCATGGGTTTTGGGTTCCAAGGCAAACACCGGAATGCCCAAAGCCACCAGCCTTGTCGCCGAACGCGATGACAGCGCTGCCAACACCACGTCCGGATGCAGCGCGACGATGCCCTCGATGTTCGGGTCCATACCGCCGCCCACCTGCGGCAGTTTCTTGACGGACGCCGGGAAGTTGGAATAGCGGTCCACACCCACCAGGCGCTGGCATTGGCCCAGGGCGCAAACGGTCTCGGTGAGCGACGGCAACAGGCTGACGATGCGCTGAGGTGCCCTGGCCAGCTTCAGGGTGGTGCCCTGGTCATCGGTAACCTGCACGGCCCGGGCTGGAGCGATCAGGGTGGTGACGGAAACAAAGACCAGCGCTACCAGGCCGTAACCAAGCTTCATGGTGTTCCTTTGAGTGTGAGCGGCAGACCGGCTGCCATCAGAGTGACACGGCTGCACACGCGGGCCACGTCCTGGTTCAGGCGGCCCAGTGTGTCGACAAAGGCCCGCACCTGCGCCCCCATGGGAATCACGCCCATACCGATTTCATTGCCCACCAGCACCACCGGTCCGCAAGCCTGCGTCAGTGCCTGCAAAAACCGGTCAATCGGTGCGCGTGACAAATCCATGCTGCTGTCGCTGGCAAAGTCGTGCTGGCCGTCGTCTGCCGAGGCGGGCATCACCAGGTTGGTGAGCCACAACGTCAGACAATCCACCACCACCAGCGTGTCGGGACGGCTCAGGCGGGTGAGCGCCTCGGCCAACGCAACGGGCTCTTCAGCCGTTTGCATGCCAGGCACACGCTCGGCGCGGTCGGCCTGATGCCGGGCTATGCGCAGGCGCATCTCGTCGTCCCAGGGCTGGGCCGTGGCAATCAACACGGCCTGGTGCGCGGGGTCGCTATCAAGCCATTGGCGTGCCAAAAGCTCGGCGCGGCGTGACTTGCCGCTGCGCTGGCCACCCAGAATCAACTCACTGGCTGCAATGGAGGTGGGCTGGTTCATGGCTGTGCGCGCTTCTGCACATCGGCATCCATCCAGCGCAGGATGTGCTGGTGCAGCTTGTGCACGCCATCCGTCAGTGCAGCGGGGCCGGGCTGCAGGATGTCGGGCGATTTGATTTCGAACAGTTGCTGGTGTTGGACGGCAGCCACGTCTGCCCAGCCCGGCCGTGCCGCCACGTTTTCCGGGCGGAACTTCTTGCCGCACCAGGAGCCGAAAATGATGTCTGGATTGCGCCGCACGATCTCGGCCCCGTCGGCAATGATGCGGTTCTTGCCTAATGACTCGAGCGACAACTCCGCAAAGCAATCGTCACCGCCGGCAATGCCCAGCAGTTCGGACACCCAGCGGATGGCGCTGATGTGCGGCACATCCCACTCTTCAAAAAACACATTGGGCCGGCGCGCACCGGCTGCCACACGGGAGGCCACTGCCGCCTGCATGGCGCGCAAATCCGCTTGCATGGCAGTGATGCGCTGCAGGCCGGGTTTGGCCTGACCCACCATGGCCGCGACCTGGAACAGCATGGAAAAAATCTCCGCCACGCTGCGCTGATTGAAGATGGTGACCTGCACGCCGTGGCGAATCAAGGCCGAGGCAATGTCTGCCTGCAGGTCCGAAAAGCCCAGCACGCAGTCTGGTTTCAAATCAAGAATCTTGTCGATCTTGGCACTCAAAAACGCGCTGACCTTGGGCTTTTCCTCACGGGCCCGTCGCGGGCGCACGGTGTAACCCGAGATGCCCACGATCCGATGCTCCTGCCCCAGCAGATAGAGCCATTCGGTGGTCTCTTCGGTGAGGCAGACGATGCGTTGGGGGCCTAGCATGCAGCCTCCCCGGCTGATACGCTAAACAGCTCTGCCACCGTCGCAGGTGACGAGGGGAACCACGCATGAAAGTAACTGGCACGCACACTGCCCTGTTGCCACAGTGCCTCACCCGCGCCATTGGCAACGGCGGTATCCGGCGGCGCGGTGCGTGTAACAGCTTGCATGGTGGTGGCAGTCGTAGAAAAGTGAAAGGTATGGCCGCGCAGTGTGCCCGATGGGAGTGTCAATTGTTGTGGCCCCAGCGCTGCCAGGCGCTGATGCATGCTGACCACGCCCGGTAGCAAGCCCCATTGCGTGTGGCTTTGCCCATCAACGGTCAGCAAGGTATCCAGCAAAACCATCATGCCGCCGCACTCGGCCCACACCGGCCGGCCGGTTGCGATGTGTTGCTCTATGCTGCTGCGCGTGCGCGTGGCTGCGGCAATGGTGTCGGCATGCAGTTCCGGGTAACCGCCGGGCAACCAGAGCGCATCACAGGCAGGCAAGGCTTCGTTGGCCAGCGGCGAAAAGAAACGCAGCTCAGCCCCCATGGCCTGTAGGCAGTCCAGGTTGGCGGTGTAAATAAAACAGAAGGCGGCATCGCGCGCCACGGCAATCACTTTGCCCCGCAGCAGTTGGGGCGCCGTATGCGCTTGGCCATCCTCGACAGGCAAAAACCCGGTGCTCCAGCGCTGCAAATCATCCAGCGTCATACGGCCCAAAGGGGTATCGGCTAAAGCCTCTGCGGCCGCATCCAAACGGGCCAACGCGTCCGGCACTTCGCTAGCCACCGTCAGGCCCAGATGGCGCTCCGGCAGGACCAGCGCCGGGTTGCGCATCAGTGCACCCAGCCAATCCTGCGGCTTGTTCAGACTGTCACGCAACATGTCGGCATGGCCCTCGCCGGCCACCCGGTTCGCCAGCACACCAGCCCAAGGCAGATCGCTTTGGTAGTGCTGCAGACCAAAGGCCATTGCACCGAAGGTTCCCGCCATGGCCGACGCATCCACCACCGCCAGCACATGCAGGCCAAAGCGCCGAGCCAGATCGGCAGCGCTGGGCGTTCCATCAAACAGCCCCATCACGCCTTCGACAAGAATCAAATCCGCCTCCTGCGCGGCAGCGGTCAGGCGCGACCGGCAATCGACTTCACCGGTCATCCACAAATCGAGCTGGTAGACCGGCGCGCCGCTGGCCAGGCTAAGCCAGTAGGGGTCCAGAAAATCCGGCCCGCACTTGAACACCCGCACTTTGTGGCCCTGGCGCGCGTGGAGGCGCGCCAGGGCCGCAGTCACCGTGGTCTTACCCTGACCTGAGGCCGGGGCAGCGATCAGGATGGCGGGGCAGGCAGCCATCAGAACTTGGGCGTCCAGGTCAGGCCGGCGTACAGGCTGCGCGGTTGCTGGTTGTAGCCATAGACCGACTGGTACTTTTCATCAAAGGCATTGTCAAGGCGTGCGGTCAGCACAACTTGT
>CANFIH010000193.1 GCA_947446855.1 Burkholderiales bacterium | reverse complement strand
TTCAAAATTGACGGTACTGGTTAAACGCCAGTACATATAACGCAGAGACACCATGATCGACAGGACGATCATGGCGACAATGCCAAAGCGGTTGAACGCGCTGGTCTTGCTGATAAGCCAAGCCACCACAAAACTCAGTACACCGAAAAATAGCTGTTGATACAGGTCCAGCGGAGCCGAAATGACGGCGTATAGCAGACCCATGGCCAATACCCAGGCAATGGCCGTGATCAGGGGAATTCGCCACAGTTTCCACTGCACCACCGACTCCACCCAACCACGTTGCATGTCTTGCTCGGAATTTAATTTAATGGCGGTCAAAATATTTTCACTTTTCTGTGCTGGGTGATTTGCAATTTATTTTCGTAAGTGGAGCAACTGGAGGCCCCGGCGGAGGTATTACCCGCACTATCCCGGACAGATTTCCGTCCTGCGATTTCAAGAAATCAATGAAAATCCGTGGAGTTTCTATCCCGCGATGCGCTGCCGCCCCTTTGTCGGCGATCGACGCCCACCAAACTCTCAAGGATGAGTGTCAATTCACTTTTGGACGCGTTCTGCGCCAATGCGGGAGGTGGCACCGGCAAAGGGGTTGGGACTGCCTCGGAACGCAAGGCATGGTGGTCAACCATGGTCTGCGCTGCCGGGGGTTCCGCTACCATGGGCTGCACTAACGTAGGTTGCGCAACCACTGGGGCAACGAGCGGCACCGGTTTGCGAATGTCCAGGTATGTATCAGAACTATTTCCGATGAGCTGCAACAGGTGCTGGATGTCGTTGGTTTCTTCCATGGGAATACCTTTTAAAGAAATTGGTTTTGGGGCGGCTATTTTTGCGTTGGCCATCACAGACTCAGCTGATACTCGACGGTGCCAAACTCGTCTATTTCTGAAATCATCCGCACTTGAAGCAAGGTGCTGGAGCCCATGGTTGAAAACCATTGTTGGTATACCCCGCCGATTAACTGGGGAGCCCATTCGCCCACATCATTGCCCAATGCGCCAACCAAGAGCTTGCCTTTGTCGGCGCCATGGTGAACGATGCGCATGACCCGGCCCTGTACCTGCAGCACCGTCGCCCCCCAGTCCATGGTATTCCACAGCTTGCACATGGCCTGCTCCAGGTCAGCCAGTGATTTGCATTCGGGCAAGGGACTTTGATTGGCGAAGCGTTCACCAATCCTGCGTAACATGTCGGGCGATATACCCGCACTGTTTACCGACTGCAATTCAAAGATGACGGCGGAGAGCAGCCTTCGCCATTGTTTTGAGCATTCGCGCTGAATACGGTAATCGGTATTTGAGAGAGCATTCATATTGCATTGTTCTTGAGTTAAAAAATGAAGCGTCAACTTTTGAAATGACGGTGATTCATGGCCGATTACCCGTTCCAACTGACTACGCCAGAAATACCCTGCGCAAAGGGTGCCCAGCGCTTCACGAACCGCGGCCCACTCGAAACACTGCAAGGTCTGACCTCCAATAAGGGTAAATACTAAGGAGGCACATTTGACAAAACCTACATAAACCTACAGTCCTGCCCGTTGGCGGCTTGGTTCGCCGCGACCAAGACCGACACCACTGAACTGGCACGCAACCTGCATGCATTCCCCGACAGGGCTGCAACCCACAACACGCTAGTGAATCCCCGCCCGTCGGCACCGTCCTGGACTGTGGCGCCACCTTGCCCCTGAGCCTCTGCGCGCTACCACCTATCCCGATGACCCTTACCCCGTCCCTCCGCCGCCCCCTGGGTTACCTTGTGCACTCGCTTGCGCTCTGGCTGGCCGCTATGTTTTGCTGTTCCAGCGTGTTGGCTACACCCGGTCACATCGTGGAGCAGGCCTTTGTGACCGACCCCGGCGGGCAAATGACGCTGGAGCAGGCCATGCGCCAGCCGCAAACGGTCTATTCCGGGGCGCTGGTGCGCTCGCTGGAGCACTCGGTGGTCTGGGTACGCTTGCATGTGGTACCGGAACCGGACGGCCTGCCAGCGCCGCCAGGCGGCGTGGCTGTGACGCAGCGGCTGCGGGTCATTCCGATGTGGTACCAGTCGCTGTCGCTCTACGACCCGCTGCAACAGGACGCCAGCGGCCGCATACGCAAGCTAGAGGCCGGCCCCGCATCGGCACCTTTTAGCGTGAGCACAATGCCCATTCTGGAGGGGGCCCAGGCACGTGATCTGTGGCTGCGCCTGCAACCGAACGGCCCCTGCTATGTGACCGTAGCGCTGATGGAGACTGAGGCTGCGGCCGTCCGCACCGTATCGGAAGCCATCCTGCTGGGGGTGATAGTCGGCCTGTACGCCATGATGATTTTGCTGGGCGTAATCGCCTGGATGATGGACCGGCGAGGGATCGGCAAATCTCTGTTGACCAAGCAAGTGTTCAACCTGCTGCTGGCAGCATTGAATGCAGACCTGTTGATGCTGCCGGACCTGTACAGCCTGCTGCACTGGAGCGTCGACGGTGGCAGCTACGCGGTGGAGTGCCTGAGGCTATTGAACAAGGGGATCAACCTGTGGTTCTTTATCAAGGTGCTGGAGCTGTTGCATGTGCCGCGCTGGGCACTGCAGCTGCAACGATTGCCGCTGGCAGTCCTGGCGTGTTGCTTTGTCTTGCTGGTAAACAGACAACTGGCGCTGGTGCGTACCATCGATCTGCTGCTGTACCCTGCCGTGCCGATCATCCTGCTGCTGGGCAGCATGGCCCGTGAAAACGAGCCACTGCTCGCAGGCCCGGGACTGGCACGCCGGTGCGCCCAACGTATGGGCTTCGGGCTGTTGCTGGCGGCGGCATGGGCAGCCTCCCTCACCAGCGGCGTCTTCAAGACGCAGGAGTTTTCCTTTTTTTGCCTGGTAATGCCGATCATGACCTTTGGCGCGGTGGGCATGCTGGTGGCCTTGGGCTGGCGCCGCTTCCAGACCGACCGGCAGCGACAGGTGCAAATGGCACACCGGGCTGAGCTGAATGCGCTGGCACTGGACTTTGAACGCAGCGAGCGCCAGCGCCAGCAAGAATTCATGACCATGCTCACGCATGAACTCAAGGCCCCCTTGTCGACGCTGGGCATGGTGATCGGCTCGCCCGTGGCCAGTGCCACCATGCGCCGGCATGCCATGCTGGCCCTGACATCCATGCACCAGGTCATCAGCCATTGCGCCCAGTCCGCAGAGATCGACGGGGACACGCCCACGCAGCGGGTGGCCTGTTCGTTGCCGGTAACGCTGCAGTTGCGCTGCGACGCACTGGCCGAAAAGGCCCGCATCGTAGTGGCGCCAACGGACGATATGCCACTGCTACTGGTGGACCCCCGCATGCTGTCCATCATCTTTAACAACCTGCTGGACAACGCCCTCAAATATTCACCCGCTGGCTCACCGATCAGCGTGACCCTGCTGCGCATCGGCAACCCGGAAGGTGCGGTGCAAGAGCTGCGCGTGAGCAACCAGCCACTGGACGGGCCCTTGCCGGATGCGTTGCGCCTGTTTCAGAAGTACTACCGTGGTGACGCGGTGAAGCGCATCAGCGGCTCAGGGCTGGGGCTGTACCTGTCGCGCTTGCTGGCGCGTCGCATGGGCGGCGATTTGCAGTACCAGGCCGTGGCCCACCGGGTGACATTCACGCTGGTGCTGCCGGAGCAGCGCTCGCAGGCTGTGGCACCGCTGTAGGCTTGTGTAGGATTTTCCAGGCCTGACTGCGCTAGCTTTGCCTCCCATGACCTCCAGTAACCCCATCGCTTTTTCCCACCGCTTGTGCATCACCGTGGTGGAGGACAACGAGAGTTTGTGCGCCGTGACGGTGGAGCTGCTGCAGCAACACGGACATCGCGCAGTGGGCGTGACCAGCGCGGAGGCCCTGAGCGACGAAGAGGCCAACGGCTTGATCGATGTGCTGCTGGTGGACCTGAATCTGCCGGGCGAGGACGGTTTCAGCCTGGTACGCCGCTACCGGGCGGCCTACCCCGGGCTCACCGTGATTGTGGTCAGCTCACGCGACCGCATCGAGGACAGGCTGGCCTGTTACCAGGCGGGCGCCGATGCCTTCATCGCCAAGCCCACGCACCCGGATGAGTTGCTGGCCATCATCCAGGCGACCGTGCGCCGGGGCAGCGCCCTGACCCAGGACTTGAGCACCCAGGATGGCGCCACTCTGACCAGCGCCACCCTGGACTTGCGCCGCATGGTCCTCGGAGGGCCTGCAGGCGAGGTGGCGATTAGCCACGGTGCCGCCACCCTCCTCTCGGCACTGGCATTGGCGCCAGGGCGGCAATTGGAACACTGGCAACTGATAGAGGCGCTGCACGAGGATGCGGCGCATTACACCATCGCCGCCTTGGGTGTGCGGGTGGTCCGGTTGCGCCATTTGCTGCGTGCGGTTGGATTTGCCGGGGTGACGGTGCGCGCCAGGCGGCTGGAGGGCTACCAGCTTTGCGTGCCGGCAATCTTGAGCTGAGGGTTGCTCACCCATCCCCTGTCAGGGGTCCATCTGAATGTTTGGCGCACCCTGCAGCACATTCACAACCGTCTGCAGCCCACTGGCAACCTCGGCCACCGACTTGGCGGCGTTCAGGCTGAGGCGCACGGCGTGTGGCGCGGCCGAGCGACCCACCGCAAAGTGGTCGGCCGTGCGCACCAGCACACCGGCCTGGCGCAGGGCCGCCGAGAACTGGCCGGCACGCCAGGGCTCGGGCAGGGGCAACCAGACCAGCGGCGACTCGGGATGGCTGCGGTAGTCCAGGCCTTGCAGCAGCGGCAACGCCACGGCCAGCCGCTCGGCGATGGCCCGGCGCTGCAAATCGATCAGCTGCCCGGCCACGCCACTTTCAATCCAGTCGCTGGCAATTTCGGGCAACAGCGGCGCCACCATCCAGCAGTCGGCGCGCATGCTGGCAGCCAGCTTGCTCAGCCACTGGGGCGCGGCCTCGATATAGCCCACGCGCAAGCCGGGCCCGGCCACCTTGGAAAAGCTGGTCAGCAAAAACGACTGCTCGGGCAGCAAGGTGGAGAGCGCAGGCAGCGGTGACACCTGGGCCGCGGCATGCACCGCGTCTTCAATCAGCAGCAAATTGCGTTGCCGTACGACATTCGCAATGGCCTGGCGCCGCTCTGGCGACATGCTGGCGTTGGTGGGGTTGTGCAGATCGGGCGAGCAAAACACCAGCTTGGCGTCGATGTTGCGGGCTGCATGTTCCAGCGCCTCGGGCAGCATGCCCTGCGCGTCCATCTCGATGCCCACCAGTTGCAGCCGCATCAGGCGCGCCAGCGCCTGCAAGCCGGGGTAGCTGAGCGACTCGGTCAGCAATGCATCACCAGGGCGCGCCAGGGTGCGCAGCACACAGGACAGGCCATGTTGCGCGCCGTGCGTCACCATCACACGGTTGGCATCGCCCGTGGTGCCAAAGCGCTTGAGCCAGCGGGCACCGGCCTGCCGATGGTGGGCATGACCGGTTTCGGGCTGGTAGCTCAGCACCTGGCGAATCACCTGCGGATCGGCCGCCACGCGCTGCAGGGCCTCGGCCAGGGCGCGGCCGTCGTCGGTGGCAATGGCGACGTTGTGCGCCAGGTCGACCGGCGTGGCGCTGTCCGCCAAGGGCATTGGCTGCTCGGGCGAGCGCACATAGGTGCCGTCGCCGATGCGCGCCGTGGCCAGGCCGCGCTGCTCCAGGATGGCATAGGCGTGGCTGACGGTGCCGGCGGTCACGGCCAGGCGCTGGGCCAGCTTGCGCTGGGGCGGCAGGCGCTCGCCGGTCGGCAACTGACCGTTCAGAATGTGCTGCGCCAGCTCATCGGCAATGGCCTGGTACTTGGGGCGGCTGGCATCGTGAAAGCAGGCCTTGGAAATCAGATTTTCTAGGGGCACCGGTGCTTTCCCTTACGAATGTGCAATTACTCAAACCGGCTGCATTGATAGCATGCAATCGGCAGCATAGTATGCGGCAATGAATGCATTTGACTACATCATCGTGGGCGCAGGCTCAGCCGGCTGTGTGCTGGCCAACCGCCTGTCGGCCAGCGGTAAGGACCGGGTCCTGCTGCTGGAAGCCGGGGGAAGCGACCGCAGCCCGCTGATCCAGGTACCGCTAGGCTATGGCCTGACCTTTGCCGACCCCAAATACAACTGGATGTACACCACCGAGCCCGACCCGGCGCTGAACCAGCGCGCTTCTTTCTGGCCGCGCGGCAAGGTGCTGGGGGGCAGCAGCTCCATCAACGCCATGGTCTACATCCGCGGCCAGCAGGGCGACTATGACGACTGGGCCGCCGCCGGCAACACCGGCTGGGCCTGGAAGGACGTGCTGCCCTATTTCAAGAAGCATGAAGACCATGTGTTTGGCGCCAACGAGCACCACGGAGCCGGTGGCGAGCTGCGCGTGAGCGACTTTGCCGACCAGGTGCACCCGCTGTGTGCGCGCTTTCTGCAGGCGGGAAAGAACCTGGGCTACAAGCGCACAGACGACTTCAATGGCGAGGTGAAGGAAGGCTTTGGCCTGTGGCAGATGACGATTCGCAACGGCTGGCGCGCCTCCAGCTCCAACGCTTTTTTGCGCCCGGCCCTGCAGCGCATCCAGCTGGTGCTCAAAACGCAAGCCCATGTGACGCGGGTGCTGGTCGAAGACAAAAAGGCCGTCGGTGTGGAATGCCTGATCGGTGGCGCCAAGCAGACCTTCACGGCACGCAAGGAAGTGATCCTGTCGGGCGGCGCCATCAACTCACCGCAACTCCTGCAACTCTCCGGCATTGGCGACCGCGCCCTGCTGGAGCAAGTGGGCGTGCCGCTGGTGCACCACCTGCCGCGCGTGGGCCAGGGGCTACAGGACCATTTGTGCGTGTCCTACTTCTTCAAATCAAAAGTGCCGACGCTGAACGACCAGCTCAACCCCTGGTACGGCAAGTTGTGGGCCGGCATCCGCTACGCCTTCACCCGCCGTGGCCCGTTGGGCATGAGCGTGAACCAGGCCGGCGCCTTTGTGCGCAGCCGCCCGGGGCTGGATCGGCCCAACCTGCATCTGTACTTCAACCCGATCAGCTACAGCGCGGCGAAGATTGTTCCCGGGCGCTTCAAGATCACCAACCCGGACCCGTTCTCGGCCTTTCTGATTTCCTTCAACACCTGTGTGCCGACCAGCCGCGGCAGCGTCACCATCACCTCCAGCAATCCGCTGGACAAGCCGAAGATTGAAACCAACTTTCTGACGACCGAGCATGATCTGCGCGACATTGTGGAAGGCTCGCGCATGGTGCGTAGCATCGCGCATAGCCGGCCTTTGGTGGATGTGCTGGCGAGTGAGCATCTGCCGGGCGTGTCCGTGCAAAGTGATGCAGAGATTTTGGAAGATTTCCGCACACGCAGTGGCTCGGTCTATCACGCTTCCTGCACCTGTGCGATGGGGGTTGATCCCTCTTCCTCTGTTGTCGATTCGCGGTTGCGGGTGCATGGGGTTACTGGGCTTCGGGTTGTGGATGCTTCGGTGTTTCCTTCGGTGACTTCGGGGAATACGAATGGGCCGGTGATGATGGTGGCGGAGAAGGCCTCTGAGATGATTTTGCAGGACAACTTGTGATTTGTTCTTCTTTGCTTGATGTTGTTGCTTTCGTTGCAGGCCGCCGGGTTGCGCCCCGGCGGGCAGCTTGTTCTTTGTTGGATGTTTTTGCTTTCGTTGCAAGCCGGGTCTCGGCCCGGCGGGCGGCTTATTCTTTGTTGGGTGTTTTTGCTTTCGTTGCAAGCCGGGTCTCGGCCCGGCGGCCGACTTACTTTTCTTTGCTTCGCCAAAGAAAAGTAAGC
>CANFIH010000192.1 GCA_947446855.1 Burkholderiales bacterium | reverse complement strand
TGCACAAAGCCTTTTTGCGCTACCACGACCCCGCCAACTGGCCGCTGCTGCGCGAGACGCTCAAGGCCATGGGCCGCGCGGACCTGGTGGGCAATGGCAAGCACCATCTGATCCCCACCTTCCAGCCACTCAACGACGGTGCCTACCAGAGCGCACGCAAGAAGAATTCCACAGCGGTGCCGGTGAAGGCGGGCGTCGCGACACCCGCGAAGCCATCCAGCCAGCCCGTCAAGGGCCGCCTGCTGACCCAGCACACCGGCCTGCCGCCGCGGGTCACCGGTGCGGCTGGTAAGACCGCACGCAAGCCGCGCTAAGCAAGGTTGTGGGGCCGGCAGGCCGCGTAGCCCCGCCGGCCCGCTTCGGTAAGGGCGTCCGCGTGCAACCGCGGCGGCCGTGGCGCAACGTAGCAACGTACCTTGCAGCCGCCGACTCCTGCCAGGTGGCGGTTTGGCCGTGGTGGCATTGCCATCTCCTTGGGGTGCGAATCAAGGCGGGCAGGCAACCCGCTGTCTTGACGCTGGCTTGCGAATTCGCAAGATATTTCCGTCGCCATTCAATAAATTGACGGCATGAACACAGTAACCAAACCCGCCTTGGGCATGGTGGGCCGCCAGCGACCTAAGGCATGAAGGGCATCCGATCCAATTCGGCCGCTGGGCAGTCTACGCGTGGCCTGCGGGCACACACACCCTTGGGCGGCACGCCCCAGGCACCGGCGCTCTTTTTGCCAAACGGCCCCTTCTGCGGTTTCCACCACCTGCGGTACATGCATTACCTGGCCATGGAGCAGGATCGAACCCAGCCGAATATGAGTGGCCCCATGCCGCCGCTGGACGCATTCGCCTTGATGAACGAGCCCGCCTGACCGCACCGCAATGCGCCAGTGGGGGTTCAAGCTAGTTCAGGGTCTGCAATGGGATGTCTTTGGCCAGCGCCAGCGCGTCGAGTTGTTTGCGCGTCTTGCCAGCGAGAAACGCAGCGATGGCCGCGTGGGATTCGGGCTTGAACATGCTGGTGACCCGGGAATCGGCCAGCCCTGCTGCTTCGGCCAGCGAGGCGGCAAAGTGCGGCTCGAGTGCCGCCATGGCTACGCGGCCGTCTTTGCAGGCATACACGCGGTAGCCGGCATGGCCGCCGCCCACGGCAGCACCCGAGGTAGTCAGGCCCCAGGCTCGGGGCAGGCCGAGATAGCCAGCTGCGCCCGACAAGGCCACCTCTAGGCGCACGCTCTTACCCTTTTGTAATTGCAGCAGGCGCGCCTGCAGAATCGCCTCACTCACCATCAAGGAGCCGCCCATGTCGGCATACAGGCTGGCGGGCAGGTCCAGGCCGGTGACCAGATCGTGCTCGGCCATGTAGGTGAGGTCGTGGCCCGGCTCTTCGGCACGTTCGCCCGACGCGCCAAAGATGGCCACCAGGGAGAGCTGCGGGTAGGCTTTGTGCAGGGTTTTCCAACCCAGCCCCAGCTTGTCCAGCGCCGAGGGACGAAACGAGGTAATCAGCACGTCCGCCTTGGCCAGTTCACGCCGCAACACCTTTTGCCCCGCATCGGACTTCAGGTCGGCGCAGAGGGTTTTGACGCCCTGGTGCATGGCCGCGTAGGCGGTTTGGGCATACATGGCCATCGGGTCACCGGACGAGCCTTTGGGTGCTGTGGGATGGGGCGGCGGCTCCAGTTTGATGCAGGTGGCGCCCATGGTCTGGCAGCGCATCAGGGCGGCGGGGCCGGGTAAATTCAGCGCCAGGCTCAGAATGCGTACGCCTTTCAGCGGCCGTATGGATGCTGTGGGGGAGGGGGCTGTTGCCATGTGCGTTCCTAAGGCTGCGGGGTTTCGTTTGCCGTGGATGATAGAGGCAATAATGCAGCTTCCGTTTACCCGCGCCATCCCCAAGAGGTTTCATTGAAAACGCCACACGTCGCACTCGACCTGTTTCCCGAATTGCCCCCTGCGGCTGTTGACAAACCCAAGCGCACCAAGCGCGTGCCAGTGCCCAAAGCCACGGCGCAAACCCCTGCCCAAGCCCCGTTCGACCTCCCATCGCCTGCTGTGACGCAACTGCTTCCCCAGCTGAGCGCGCAGGCTGCGGCGCTCACACCGGATACCGCTTTTCTGGAGGCCATGGCCGTACAGCTGGAAGCGCAGGGCGACTTCCGTGTGTTGCGTCGGCTCAAGCCCCTGCTGAATTGGCCCGGCCTGCCGGCCCCGGATATCACCCGCGTGGTGGTGCTGGACACCGAAACCACCGGCCTGGATCAGGGCAAGGAACGCATCATCGAGCTGGCCATGCTGCGAGTGGACATTGACAACGCCACCGGCCTGCCCGTGGGCGAGGTGCAGGTGTATGACGGTCTGGAAGACCCGGGTAAGCCGATTCCGCCCGAGGTCGTGGCGCTTACCGGTATCCGCGATGCGGATGTGCAGGGCCAGCGCCTGGATGAGGCGCGCGTAGCCGAATTGCTGCAGGGCGTGGATCTGGTCATTGCCCACAACGCAGGTTTCGACCGACCGTTTGTAGAGAGCCGCCTCGCCCAGTTTGCCCACCTGAACTGGGCCTGTTCTTTTGCCGATATCGACTGGAAGGCGCAGGGCCGGGGCTCCGCCAAGTTGGAGAGCCTGGCCCAGGCCCATGGCTGGTTTTATGACGCGCACCGCGCCGAGATGGATTGCCATGCCTTGCTGGCAGTGCTGGCGCAAAAGCTGCCCGAGGCTGCGCACACGGGCCTGGCCTGGCTATTGCAAGCCGCGTCCTCCCCCAGCTATATGCTGCAGGCGACCAATGCGCCGTTTGAGGCCAAGGACAAGCTCAAGGCACGCGGCTACCGCTGGAATGCCGAGCAGCGTGTCTGGCACACCCGCCTGAAGACCGATGAGGAGCTCAACGCCGAGTGCGCTTGGCTCAAGGAAAATGTCTATGGCCAGCGCCGTGCCCTTGTGCAGTTGGAAAAGCAGGACGCGCTGGTGCGCTTTTCCAGCCGGCCCGGCGTGGTGACGCAGCAGCAACTTTAGTGTGCACAAGGCAGGCAATATGCAGATTCAAGGTATACAAATCGGCAGTGCGCGCAAGGCGCTGATAGGCGGTCGCGCCATCCTCACGGCGATCCGCAAAACCGCGGTGGCGGGGCCGGTTGCGGTCAGGGCGCTGGGGCTGGAGGGGGACGAGCAGGCCGACCTGAGCGTGCATGGCGGTCTGGAAAAGGCGGTCTATGCCTATCCCCTTGCGCATTACGCCTTTTGGCGCGAACAGCGCGCGCTGGCGGGCCTGGCCGAGATCGATGACCAACTGCCCTGTGGTGCGATGGGTGAGAACCTGACGCTTGCCGGGCTGCTGGAGGCCGATGTCTGGGTGGGCGATGTGCTGGAGTTTGCCCACTGCAGCCTGCGCGTGGAGCAGCCGCGCGAGCCTTGCTTCAAGTTCAACGCCGCCATGGGATTCAACACCGCGGTCAAGGTCATGGCGCAAAGTGGCTTTTGCGGCTTTTACCTGTCGGTCAGCCAGCCCGGCACGCTGCAGGCGGGGGAGTCTTTTGTGCTGCACCCCGGCCCGCGCCGGGTCAGCATCCCGGAGCGCTTTGACGCAAAGATGTTCAAGCACATGCGCTAGCCATGCCCGCGGCTCCGCTATGCTGACCCCCTCAGTCCAATCCACCCGATTCCCGAGGATTCACCATGGCGACCAAATCTGCAGAGCAGGAAATCGAAGAGCGCAGCAAGCTGGCCGGTAACAACCAGTTCGAGTTGTTGCTGTTTCGCCTGGGGGACTCCAAAAATACCGGCCAACGCGAGCTGTTTGGCATCAACGTCTTCAAGGTGCGTGAGGTGCTGGTGCTGCCGCACATTACCGAGTTGGCCCAATCGCACCCCCATCTGATGGGCGTGGCCAATATCCGCGGCCAGATCATCCCCGTGATCGATCTACCGGCCGTGGTCGGCTGCAATCCGACCAAAGGACGCACCATTCTGATGGTGACCGAATACGCCCGCACCGTGCAGGCGTTTGCGGTGGAAGAGGTGAACGAAATCGTGCGCCTGGAATGGAGCCAGGTGCTGCCGGCAGACGCCAGTCAGGCCGGAGCGCTGATCACCGGCATTGCCCGCCTTGACGGCGCGCAGGGTGATACGCGCCTGGCGCAGGTGCTGGATGTGGAGCAAATTCTCAAAAGTGTCATGCCCGACACCACGCAGGACATCAACCGCGAGGCCGTGGGCCCGGAGGTGGTGTTGCCGCCGGGCAGCACGATTCTGGTGGCCGATGACTCGGCCGTGGCGCGCTCGGTGATCGAACTTGGTTTGAAGGCCCTGGGCGTTCCCTACATCATGACCAAGTCCGGCAAAGAGGCCTGGGACACGCTGCACGAGGTGGCCCGCCAGGCCGCAACCGAAGGAAAGCCGGTCAAGGACCGGATCGCCCTGGTGCTGACAGATGTGGAGATGCCCGAGATGGACGGCTTTACCCTGACGCGCAACATCAAGGCAGATAAGCAGTTTGAAGGCATTCCGGTGATCATTCACAGCTCGCTCACCGGCAGCACCAACGTGAACCTGGTGAAAAGCGTAGGCGCTGATGCCTATGTGGCCAAGTTCATGCCGCGTGAATTTGCTGCGGCGATACGCGCTGTGCTGAAGCCGGTGCAGCCGTAAGGCCGGTGCGAACAGGCGGCGGGCCTAGCGTGCCGCGCCCTGTGTCAGCGACAGGCGCTGTGCCGCCTGGCTTAGCAGCACACGCACCGTCTGCAGGTCCGGCCCGACGTGGCTGTCAATGCGCCGGATGTAGGGGCAGGTCAGGGCTGCCAGCGCGCTCTGGTCCGGCCCCAGAATGGGGTAGGAAACGTCCACCACACCAAAGGATTGCTGGCTGTCCCGCTCCAGATAGCCCTGCACACGGATGTCAGCCAGGGTGGCCTGTAGCCTGGCCTCGGTGATAGGCACTTCACCCTCCACCGCTGTGTGTTCTGTGCGCATGCGCACGGAATCGGCCGCCTCACTGAAGGCCAGCAGCACGTGGCCCGATGCCGTGTCCAGCAGTCCGACGCGCGCACCGCGTTGCAGCGAAAAGCTCCATCCCCGCGGGCTGTTGATCTGCGCCGTGATCAAGACATTGCCCCGGTCGTATACGCCCAAGTGGCAGGACTGCTCGGCCTGGCGGGCGAACGCATCCATCACCGGCAAGGCCTGGTTCACGAGCCGATTGATGGGAGGGTGTTGGTTGGCCAAGGCAAACAGCTTCAGACTCAGCGCATAACGGTCACCCGAGAGCGAGCGGGTGACGTACTGGCGCACCACCAGGCGCTCCAGCATGCGGTAAATCTCGCTGGCGCTGCGGTCCATTTCCTTCACGATTTCTGCGCGGGTCAGGCCCTGGGGTTGCTGCGCCAGCAGCTCCAGGATGTCCAGTCCCTTGTCGAGTGCCGGTGCCCGGTAGCGCTCGTCGGGGCGGGCGGGCAGGGCGAACTCTGCTGGCGTGGCCTTGGGCTTTTTGGCAGGCTTGCTTGTCATGTGGGATTGTCCCTTGGGTTGCTGGTAGCCGGTTGACTCAGGGAAAACGTTAGGCTTTTTTAGCCCGGGCATCGCTATGATTCGACTTCATATATGAATCATATATTCATAAATGAATTATTCAACCGGAGTTCATCGCATGCGTCAAGGTCGATTGGTTGGCAAAACGGTGTTGATCACCGCCGCAGCGCAAGGCATGGGACGGGCCAGCGCGCTGGCTTGCGCAGCCGAGGGTGCGCGGGTGATTGCCACCGATATTGACGCCACTTTTTTGGCCAGTCTGGCCAAAGAGTCCGGCGCGATCCAGACCGAAATTCTCGATGTGTGCGATGCCGAAGCCGTGCAGGCGCTGGCTGCACGCACACCTTCGCTGGACGTGCTGTTCAATTGCGCCGGCATTGTGGCCAACGGCTCGGTGCTGGGTTGCACCGAGGCCGACTGGGACCGCAGCTTCGACATCAACGTCAAAAGCATGTACCGCATGTGCCAGGCCTTTTTGCCCGCCATGCTGGCCCATGCCAAGGCGAACGGCGGCAGTGTGTCCATCATCAACATGGCTTCCATGGCGTCGAGCATCAAGGGCTTTGCCAACCGCTGCGCCTATGGAGCAACCAAGGCGGCGGTGATCGGCCTGACCAAGTCGATTGCCGCAGACTTTGTACGCCAGGGGGTGCGCTGCAATGCGCTGTGCCCCGGCACGGTGGATACACCCAGCTTGCGCGGACGCATTGCCAGCGCGGCCGACCCGGTGCAGGCAGAGAAGGACTTCATTGCGCGCCAACCCGTAGGCCGCCTGGCCACGGTGGATGACATTACGCCGCTGGTGGTGTATCTGGCCAGTGACGAGTCGCAGTTTGTCACCGGGCAAGCCCTACTGGTGGATGGCGGCGTAACCATTTAGGCTGCATTCTTTGCAGCAACAGGCAACACAGTGACCGCACTTATATCCGTCAAGAACCTGAGCAAGTCCTTCCCTGGCGTCAAGGCCTTGCAGGATGTGCAGTTCGATCTGCAGGCCGGTGAGGTGCATGCGCTCATGGGTGAGAACGGCGCGGGCAAATCCACACTGATGAAGATCCTGGCCGGGGTCTACACACGGGACGCGGGCGAGGTGCTGCTCGATGGCACGCCGGTGGAAATCACCAGCCCGGCCCATGCCCAGTCGCTGGCCATTGGCATCATCCACCAGGAGCTGTATCTGATGTCGCACCTGACGGCGGCGCAGAACATTTTTCTGGGGCGCGAGCCCAAGGGCAAGTCGGGCCTGTTTCTGGACGAAGACCAGCTCAACCGCGACACGCAGGCGCTGTTTGACCGCATGAATCTGGCCATGCCACCCGACACCCGTATTGGTGACCTCACGGTGGCGCGCCAGCAGATGGTCGAGATTGCCAAGGCGCTGTCGCACAAGTCCCGCGTACTGATCATGGATGAGCCCACGGCCGCACTGAACAATGCCGAGATCGAAGAGCTGTTTCGCATCATCCGCCAGCTGCGGGAAGAGGGCGTGGGCATCGTCTACATCTCGCACAAGATGGACGAGATCCAGCGCATTGCCGACCGCATCACCGTGATGCGCGATGGCCGCTACATCAACACCGTGCCGGCGCACACGCCCATGGCCGAGATCATCGCCATGATGGTGGGGCGCAAGTTGGAGACCACCGAGAAGATCATTCCGGACACCTCCATCAACGAGGTGCTGCTGGATGTGCGCCGTCTGAACCGGGGGCGGGCCATCCGTGATGTGAGCTTTACCGTGCGGCGTGGCGAGATTCTGGGTTTTGCCGGCCTGATGGGCGCCGGGCGCACCGAGGTGGCGCGCGCGGTCTTTGGTGCCGACGCGATCGATTCCGGCGAGGTGCGCATGCGTGGCCAGTTGCTCACCCTGAAAACCCCGCGCGATGCGGTGCAGGCCGGCATCGGCTACCTGTCGGAAGACCGCAAGCATTTTGGCCTGGCCACCGGCATGGACGTGGAATCCAACATCACCCTGCCCAGCCTGCGCCGCTGGCTGAAGTGGGGCGTGTTTTTGAACCAGAGCGCCATCCGTGCCATCGGGCAGGAGATGGTGGACAAGCTGCGCATCAAGACCCCGTCGCTCACGCAGGTGGCACGTCTGCTGTCCGGCGGCAACCAGCAGAAGGTGGTGATCGCCAAATGGCTGGTGCAGGACTGCGAGGTGCTGATTTTTGACGAGCCCACGCGTGGCATTGACGTGGGCGCCAAGAGCGAGATCTACAAGCTGGTCAACGACCTGGCCGCTGCGGGCAAGGCCATCATCGTGATAT
>CANFIH010000191.1 GCA_947446855.1 Burkholderiales bacterium | reverse complement strand
GCTTTTTACATCGAAAACCATGGAGCGGGAAAAGAGGCTCGAACTCTCGACCTATACCTTGGCAAGGTATCGCTCTACCAACTGAGCTATTCCCGCATGGTGACCACTTACGTGATCATTAAAAAGTACATTGGTGCGCACTTCTTAATTTGGTGGCCTGGGGCGGAATCGAACCACCGACACAAGGATTTTCAATCCTCTGCTCTACCGACTGAGCTACCGGGCCAAGCCTAAAATTATAACAGCAAGAAACGGGGTTCAGGCAAAAACTCGGGCACAGAGCAAAAAACTTCAGATGCCGCTGCGCTTGCCGCGCGTTAGGTCCACACCCAATTGCTTGAGTTTTCGGTACAAATGGGTGCGTTCCAGCCCGGTTTTTTCCGCGACGCGGGTCATGGAGCCATTCTCACGCGCCAGGTGGTATTCGAAATAGGCCTTCTCGAATTCGTCACGGGCTTCGCGCAAGGGTTTGTCGAGCAAAAATACCTGGCTCGACAGTGGCCCTTCCTCTGGTACCACAGGCGCTACAACGAGCGACAGCTCCACCGCATCCAGGGTCACCACCTCGCGGGGTGCCGGGTCGGCCAAGGAAGACTGGCGCAGAAGGCTGCGCGACAGTCCCTGCTCCACGGCCTTGAGCAATTTCTGCATGGTGATTGGCTTTTCCAGAAAGGCCAATGCACCGATCTTGGTAGCCTCCACCGCCGTATCGATGGTGGCATGACCGCTCATCATGATCACGGGCATGTTCAGGAGTCCGGTGCTGGACCACTCTTTGAGCAGGGTGACGCCGTCGGTGTCGGGCATCCAGATGTCCAGCAAGACCAGATCAGGGCGCTCCCGCAAGCGCGCGGCCCGCGCCTGGGCTGCGTTTTCAGCCAGCTCCACCTGGTGGCCGCCGTCATTGAGAATCTCCCAGAGCAAGTCTCGAATGCCGTGCTCGTCATCCACCACCAAAATATTTGCCATCGTGTGCGCGCAGTTCCTTGGTAATTCGTCAAGCGCTCACATTTGTGAGCTATTTACAACAGGCAATGATAACGACACTTGCGCACCCACAACGGCGCCGTCCACGACCCGGTTGGCGATGTCCACCCGGGAGCCGTGCTCATCCGCAATTTTCTTGACCACCGCCAGGCCCAGACCGGTGCCCTTGACCTTGGTGGTGACATAGGGTTCGAAGGCGCGTTTGAGAATGGCATCGGCAAAGCCGGTGCCGTGGTCCAGCACGCTCATTCGTACCCGGCCTTTGGCTTCCTGCCAGACCGTGCGAACCACAATGGGCCGCACCGCGCGGTTGCCTGAACTGGCGCTGTCGCAGGCATCCTGGGCGTTTTGCAGCAGGTTGTGGATGACTTGGCGCAGTTGTTGTGCATCGCCGCGTACCGAGGGGCAGTTGGCGTCCAGCTCCAGTTCCACGGGAACATGCTGCGCCTCTGCTTCATAGAGATGCGTCACATCCTGCACCAGCGCATTGAGGTCTACCGGCTTGAGCTCGGCAGCGGGCAGGCGGGCGTAGTCACGGAACTCGTTGACCAAGCGCTTCATGGCATCCACCTGGTCGACAATGGTTTTGACGGATTTATTGAGAATGAGCTGCTCGGCCGCCTCGAGCTTGCCGGTCAGCTTGATTTCCAGTCGCTCGGCCGAGAGCTGAATCGGGGTTAGCGGGTTCTTGATTTCGTGGGCCAGGCGACGGGCCACCTCGCCCCAGGCCTGGGCACGCTGGGCCGAGACGATCTCCGAAATATCGTCAAACACCAGCAGGCGTGAGTCACCGGGCAACTCCGCGCCGCGCGCCACCAGGGTCAGGGCGCGGTCAAACGGGGTGTGCATGGCGGCATGGCTGCCCCCCAGTTCAAAGGTCTGCTGCCAGTGGTCGGGCTCGTGCTCCTGTTTGGCCGACAGAAAGTCGGCAAACTGGGTCTGCACCGCCTGGCCGAACTCTTCCAGACCGGCGATGCTGGCCAGGGTATGGCCATGGTGGGCGGCCAGTGGGGCCTTCAGGATGCGGGTGGCGCCGGGGTTGGCCGACAGCAGCTCACCTTGCGCCCCCAGCACAATGACGCCAGCGGTCAGGTTGTCCAGAATGGTTTGCAAGTTGGCCCGGGCCGCGTCCACCTGGGCCATGCTGTTTTCCACCGCCTGACGCGCATCGGCCAATTGGGCCGTCATGGTGGCAAAGGACCGCGTCAAGCCGCCCAATTCGTCCTTGCCTTGTAGCGCCAATTTGGGGGTCAAGTCGCCCGCAGCCACTTGGCTGACACCCTCGGCCAGCAGCAGCAAGGGGCGCGCCAGCTGGTTGCCCAGCACCACGGCCAGCAGCACGGCGCCGAACACCGCCAGAAACAGGCTCAGCGTCAGGGTGCCGATGTACATGCGCTTGAGCCCCTCGCGGGCCAGCGCACGCTCTTGGTATTCGCGGTTGGCTGCATCCACTGCCAGGGCATTGGCCACCAAACTGCGCGGCAAGGCCTTGGACACCAGCAAGAAGCGCGGCTCCGGGTTCAGACCCAGCCCGAGCGAAGCCAGGGGCACCAACACACGGATGCGTGCATTCACGCTGGCAGCGGGCGCCGCGTCTTCGAGCCCGTCAATCCACGCCACATACCGGTCGCTGCGGGCCGCCCGGAATTGGGTACTGCTGGGCTTGTCGGGACTGAGTTGGATGCGCGTTTGCCCACCGCTGGCGATCAGCGTGCCGCTGCCAGTCCAGATGGCCATGTCAGCGGCGCCCAGTTGGTCGACCAGCTTCTCCAGCAGGGGGCCGGCCGTGCCTTCGGATACGTCGTTGAGTTGGGGCGCGGCCGCACGCACCTTGAGGGTGAATTCGTTGGTCAGCGTGTCCAGAGTGGCACGCCCGAGATTCAGGCCCGCCTCCAGGGCACCTTCCACCTTGACGTCAAACCAGGTTTCAATCGAGCGCGAAACAAATTGGTAAGACACAACGTAAATCATCAGGCCGGGAGCGAAGCCCACCAGCGCGAAAATAGCGGCGAGTTTGACCAGCAAACGGCTGCCAAAGCGGCCCTGGCGCAGCCGCACCAGCAGCCGGTAAGCCACCCAAACGATGGCCAGCAGCAGCACCGAGGCTACGGCCACATTCACATAAAACAGCAGCGCGTAGTTGCGTTCGTAGAGGTCGCGGTTGTTGGTGGCCTGCATCAGCATGTAGAGCAGCACCGCGCCTATCAACACCATGCTGGCCGAGCCAACGGCCACGGCGCGCCGCACCGCCCGGGAACTGTGGCCTATGCCGGACTGCGCTGAGAGTCCGGGCGCGCTCATTTGGCGGACTCGACCACCAGTGGCGTCAGCACATTGGCAGAAATGTCCCAATCGGTTTGTCCCAGGGCACCGATCTGGAACGGCCTGGGTAGCTGACCCAGATCCAGCCGGAAACGGAAATCCAGTTTGAATTTGCCTGAAGCATCGAGTTCAGTGGCATCGGCAATCTTCCATTTGGATACGCGCTTGATTGCGGACAGCGCTTGGTTCAGGGTGTCAAAACTCTGGTTCAAGGCCAACCCGACGCCGCTATTGACGACCGCCCCGGAGCTGACATTGAGCCGCCAGCGGCGGGTCAGGGGTTGGTAGGCCAGCCGCATGAAGCGCTCTGCGGCCACCAGCTTTTTGTCGTACCAGTACCAACGCTCCCGCACCACATCGGCGCTGATGACAAAGACCATGGGAATGCCTTTGACCAACGCATCTTCCACCACCGAAGGCATGTCAAACTGCAACTGGGCTGATAACTGCCACTCGTCATCGGAGCGTTCCACGCGGAGCTGGCTGATTTCGGTCTGAACCTGGGCATGGGCCAGGGTGCACGCCAGCAAGAGCCACGCCAGGACCAGTCGCAGCACTGCGTCAAGCAGGCCGCTTTTGTAGCAGTGCGTAGAAGAATCCGTCATGTTCACCCGTTGGATTGTCCGTGACCACGTCGCCTTTACCGGATTTTCCGGGGAATAAATGCCCTGGTGAGGGCAGCAAGAGGGCATCGGTGTTGTGTGCAAGAAACGTTTGCACCTGCTGATGCCCTTCCGCCAAAAATACTGAACAGGTGCAATACAGCAGGCGCCCACCGGGTGCCAGCAGTGGCCACAGCGTATCCAGCAGCTTGCGCTGCAGATCTGCGAGCTGCGCAATGTCGGTTTCGCGGCGCAGCCAGCGCACATCCGGATGGCGCCGCACAATGCCGGAAGCGGTACAGGGTGCGTCCAACAGAATGGCGTCAAAGGGCGTACCGTCCCACCAGGTGTCGGGACGGGCCGCGTCGGCCGTGACGACTTGGGCTTGCAGCCCCAGGCGCATCAGGTTCTGGCGGATACGGTCACAGCGCTCGCCATCCACATCCAGGGCGGTCACCTGGGCAACGCCCAATTCCAGCAATTGCCCGGTTTTGCCGCCAGGTGCGGCGCAGGCATCCAGCACGCGCTGGGTTTTCTTCACATCCAGGCCACTCAGCAACAAGGGGGCGGCCATTTGCGCGGCGCCATCCTGCACGGAGACCCGTCCACTGGCGAAACCGGGCAATTGGCCAACCGGCACGGCTTTGGCCAGTTCAATGCCGCTGTGGCCTGTGGCCTGCGCCTGGATGCCGCAGTGGGCCAGCTCGGCCAGATAGTCACTGACCGTGCCTTGCAGCCGGTTCACGCGCAAGACCATGGGAGCCTGCAGGTTGGCAGCTTGTAGCAGGGCCTGCCAATGGCCGGGGTGGTCTTGCTTGAGCCGCTGTATCCACCACTGCGGGTGATTCCAGCGCGCCACCGGATCCCTGTCTGTGCTGGCTACCAAGGCCTCGCGTTCGCGCAAAAAACGGCGCAGGCACGCGTTGACAAAATTGGCCTGAGGCCGCGTATCCGGGCTGTGCTTGGCGGCTTCCACACACTGGTTGACCAGGGTGAACGCATCATAGGGAGCACCCTCTTCGGTCCAGGCCAGCGCCAGCGCGAGACACAGCAGGGCATCCACCGCTGGCGGCGGCGGCCGCTGGGCGAGCTGCCGGCGCAGGGCCTCGGCACGACCCAGATTGCGCCAGGCATGAAAGGCCAGTGCCTGCACGCCGGGGCGCAGATCGGGTGCCACGGCCTCGACGGCGGCGCTGCCGGATTGGCCCTCGCGCACGGCCTGTATCACCTGGGCCGTGGCCTGGAGTTGCCGCCACAGCGGTATGGGTTCTTGGTTTCTTGTCATCAATTCTTTACAGCTTACCGGCCACTTTAAAGCCCATCATGCCCACCACCAGACTGGCAGGAAACTGGTGCAGGGCCTCGTTATAGCGATCCACAATCTGGTTGAAACCTCCGCGTGCCGTGCGCGTCTTGAGCGCAGCCTCATCCCACAGCTTCTGCATGGCCTCTGGCATGGTGGGTCCGGCCAGATCGGCAGGTTGCTCACGCAACAGAGTCCACTCCGTTTCGATGGCGTCCACCGTCTGGCCCAAAACCTGCAACGGCAAGGCCTGCAATGGCGCGCCCCTTGCCGCTTTGCATTGCAACTCCAGCAACTTGACGTTGCTGACCAGACCGGCCCACTCCAGCGGGATGTAGGAGCCCTCTTCGTCCGGGAACTGCACCTGGATCAGAGTGGTGTAACTGCGCAAGTGCTTTTCCACCGAGCCCAGTGCATCCAGCCCGCGTGCGCGCATGCGCATCAAGCGGTTGTACAGGCCCACGCACCAGAACAACAGAACGGCGGCAAGCAACCAGATCAATACGGACGCGCTCATCAAAACAGCATACTTGAAAATCTTGGGCAGAAGCAAAAACGCCCCAAGTCCTCGGGCTGAGGACTTGGGGCGCTACACAAAGGGTAGCTGGCGCGATTACTCGCCGGCTACGTCCTCGTCAGCCGAGACCTCAGAAGTCTCACCCGCCAGTTCAGCGGCTTCGGCTTCGGAGATGGCACGGCGCTCGGCGTCGTCCATGCTCTCGCGCACCTTGCGGGCTTCGTGGTAGGCCAGACCGGTTCCAGCAGGAATCAGGCGACCGACGATCACGTTTTCCTTCAGGCCACGCAGCTCGTCGCGCTTGCCCATGATGGCGGCTTCGGTCAGCACGCGGGTCGTTTCCTGGAAGGAAGCCGCGCTGATGAAGCTGTCGGTGGACAAGGACGCCTTGGTGATACCCAGCAACAGGTTGGTGAACACGGCGGGCACCTTGCCTTCGGCACGCAAACGGTCATTGGTGTTGAGCATTTCGGAACGCTCAACCTGTTCACCGTTGATGTAACCGGAGTCACCCGTAGCCTCGACCACCACACGGCGCAGCATCTGGCGAACAATCACTTCGATGTGCTTGTCGTTGATCTTCACGCCTTGCAAGCGGTATACGTCCTGGACTTCGTCCACGATGTAACGGGCCAGCTCTTCGGAGCCCAGCAGGCGCAGGATGTCCTGCGGGTCTGCGGGGCCGTCCACCACGGACTCGCCCTTGTTGACCACCTGGCCTTCGTGCACCAGGATATTCTTTTCCTTCGGCACGAGTTCTTCCCAGACCTTGCCTTCCGGGTCGGTGATCTGCATGCGGATCTTGCCCTTGGTTTCCTTGCCGAAGGAGACCGTACCCGTGACTTCGGCGAGCACGCCCTTGTCTTTGGGAGAACGGGCTTCGAACAGCTCGGCCACGCGGGGCAGACCGCCGGTAATGTCACGGGTCTTCTGGCCTTCGATCGGGATACGGGCCAGCACTTCGCCTGGGCCCACGTCCATGCCGTCACGTACCTGGACTAGCGCCCCAACGGGGAAGCCGATGGTCACGGAGTGGTCGGTACCGGGGATCTTGACCTCGTGGCCGGACGCGTCGATCAGCTTGACCTGCGGACGCACCACCTTGGCAGAGCCACGGCGCTTGGGATCGATCACCACCAGGGTGGACAGACCGGTCACTTCGTCGAGCTGCTTGGCAACCGTCAGACCTTCTTCCACATTCTCGAAATGCGCTTTACCAGCGAACTCGGTAATGATGGGGCGGGTCAGCGGATCCCAATTGGCCAGAATCGCACCGGCCTTGATGGTCTGGTCGACCTTGACGGTCAACACGGCACCGTACGGTACCTTGTGACGCTCACGCTCACGGCCATGCTCGTCCTGGATGACGATTTCGCCGGAACGGCTAATCACCACCAACTCGGACTTGCTGTTGGTCACATAGCGCATGGTGGCGTTGAAGCCGATCACGCCGTTGGACTTGGCTTCCACGCTGGAGGCAATGGCAGCACGGGATGCGGCACCACCGATGTGGAAGGTACGCATGGTCAGCTGGGTGCCAGGTTCACCGATGGACTGGGCAGCAATCACACCGACAGCTTCGCCGCCGTTGATCAGGCCGCCGCGGCCCAAGTCGCGCCCGTAGCACTTGGCGCAGATACCAAAGCGGGTCTCGCAGGTCAGGGCGGTACGCACCTTGACTTCGTCGACGCCGGCTGCTTCCAGCTCTTCGATCTTGTCCTCATCCAGCATCTCGCCGGCCACGGCCAGCACGCTGCGGTTTTCGGGGTGCAGCACATCTTCCGCCGCAGTACGGCCGAGGATACGGTCGCGCAGGGATTCGATGGTTTCACCGCCTTCAACGATGGCGCGCATCAGGTAACCGGCGTGGGTACCGCAATCCTGCTCGGTCACCACCAAGTCCTGGGTCACGTCGACCAGACGACGTGTCAGGTAACCGGAGTTAGCCGTCTTCAGGGCCGTGTCAGCCAGACCCTTACGGGCACCGTGGGTGGAGATGAAGTACTCCAGCACGTTCAGACCTTCGCGGAAGTTGGCGGTAATCGGCGTCTCGATGATGGAGCCGTCCGGCTTGGCCATCAG
>CANFIH010000190.1 GCA_947446855.1 Burkholderiales bacterium | reverse complement strand
GGGCCGTGGTAGTGCTGACCGAAGTGCCAACACCACGCCAGGCAACAAGGCCGGTGGGCTTTCCAACATCGTGGAAAAAGCCATGGGCTCGATCATCAAGTCCGGCACGGTGCCCATCAGCGCGGTGCTGTCGCCGGGCGAGAAAGCCAGCAGCAAAGGGCTTATCTATGCAGCCACGCCAGCCAGTGATTTCATCTGCGGCACGCTGCAACTGGCCGCTGGCATGAACATGCATGTGTTCACCACCGGCCGCGGCACACCCTATGGTCTGGCCGAATGCCCGGTCATCAAGGTGGCCACACGCACCGATTTGGCGACGCGCTGGCACGACCTGATGGACTTGAATGCCGGACGCATTGCCGATGGCCAAGCCACGATTGCCGACGTCGGATGGGAACTGTTCCACCTGCTGCTCAGCGTTGCCAGTGGCGAGAAGAGAAGCTGGGCTGAGCACTGGAAGCTGCACAACGCCCTGGTGCTGTTCAACCCGGCACCGATTACCTGAGCCGCAGCCCGAACTGCATCCAACGCCCGATACATCCATACCTACCCCATGACACAACACACTCCCTACCAGGCATTTCCCAATACCTTCAAGAAGGCCCTGCTGGCGGGCCAGCCGCTGATCGGTTGCTGGTGCTCACTGGCCAGCCCGATTGCCACCGAAGTGCTGGGCGTGGCCGGCTTCGACTGGATCCTGCTGGACGGCGAACACTCGCCCAACGACGTCATCAGTTTTGTGCCGCAACTCATGGCACTGAAAGACAGCAGCAGCGCACCTGTAGTGCGCCCCACCAGCAACAACGCGGTGGAAATAAAGCGACTGCTGGACGCCGGCTTCTACAACTTCCTGATTCCCATGGTGCACAGCGCGGAAGACGCAGCCAGCGCTGTTGCCGCCACGCGCTATCCGCCCGAAGGCATTCGCGGTGTGTCGGTGGCCCAGCGCAGCAACCGCTACGGCACGGTGCCGAATTACTTTCAGGAAATCAACCGCCACATCACCATGGCTGTGCAAATCGAAAGCCCACAGGGCGTTGCAACTGCCGACGAGATTGCCAGCACACCCGGTGTGGATTGCATATTTGTCGGCCCCTCCGATTTGGCCGCTACCTATGGCCATCTGGGCAACGCTGCGCACCCGGATGTGCAGACTGCCATTGCCCACATCTTTGCTGCCTGCAAGCGCGCCGGCATTGCCAGCGGCATTCTGGCGCCGGTGGAGGCGGACGCACGTCGCTACATGGAAATGGGCGCCACCCTGGTGGCCGTGGGCAGCGACCTCGGAGTATTTCGCAGCGCCACACAAGCGCTCAAAGACCGCTACATCGCATAACTCTCTTACTTAACTTTTGGATTTCACAGCATGAGCACACTTGGATTTATCGGCTTGGGCATCATGGGCGCACCCATGGCCCGGCATTTGATCGCCGCCGGTCACACGGTGTACCTGAACACTCGCGGCAACCCGCCCGATGACTTGGTGAACGCCGGTGGCAAGCCCTGCGCCAATGCCACTGAAGTGGCACAACAAGCCGACATCATTTTCCTGATGTTGCCTGACACGCCCGATGTGGAAACCGTGCTGTTTGGCGCCAAGGGCGTGGCCGAAGGTTTGACTTCTGGCAAGACCGTAGTGGACATGAGTTCCATCTCGCCCGTGGTGACCAAGGCATTTGCAGAGCGCATCAACGCTCTGGGCTGCGATTACATGGACGCACCGGTCTCCGGCGGTGAAGTGGGTGCCAAGGCCGCCAGCCTGACCATCATGGTCGGCGCCAGTGAAGAGACCTTTGACAAGGTGCTGCCGCTGCTGCAATGCATGGGCAAGAACATCACCCTGGTCGGCGGCAACGGCGACGGCCAGACCTGCAAGGTTGCCAACCAGATCATTGTTGCGCTCAACATTGCTGCTGTAGGTGAAGCACTGCTATTTGCCAGCAAGGCCGGTGCCGATCCGGCCAAAGTGCGTCAAGCACTGATGGGTGGCTTTGCCGCTTCGCGCATCCTGGAAGTGCATGGCGAACGCATGATCAAGCGCACCTTCAACCCCGGCTTTCGCATCGGTCTGCACCAGAAGGATCTGGGCTTGGCCCTGCAAGGCGCCCGTGAACTCGGCATGGCGCTGCCCCAGACCGCAGGGGCTGCGCAGCTCATGCAAGTGTGCAGTGCCAACGGCTTACAAAATCTCGACCACTCCGGCCTGGTAAGGGCCCTTGAAATCATGGCCAATCACCAAGTCGCCCCCGACCCCGTCTAAGTTCTACAGCCCGCTTCCTGTTGCCTTGAGCGCAGCAGGAATGTGCGACGCAAGAAGGCTCCGCGAAGTGGCGGGGCGCAGTCAGGCTTAACCCGTCTGAGCCAATTCTGGAATGCGCTTATGCGCCGTTCCTGGATTTCCTTTTTTCAAAATTTATCCATTAAAGCGCGCTGCGCTTGATGGGTCACCCGAGCATGCGCGTTGCACTTTCGGCAGCGTGTGGCATATCCACAGTCCATTCCAAACAGGAAACATCATGAAATTCACATCCAAGCCCCTCGCTGCAATCGCCCTACTCTTCGTGGTCGGAGCCGCAAGTGCCGAAGACTCGTTCAAGATCTATGGTCTGCTCGACGTCAATCTGTCCAGCTATAGCGCGGGCGATTCGTCGAACGGGACCGGCGCCAGCGGCAATAAGGTTGTGTTGCAAGACGGTGTGACCAATGGCTTGAACGGCTCGCGTTGGGGCATCAAGGCACAAAAAGACCTGAACGACGGCCTGGTTGCGGGTGCGCTGCTGGAAGGTGGCGTTAACACCGACACCGGCGCATCCGGTCAAGGTGGTCTGGCTTTTGGTCGCCAGATTTTTGTGTCGCTGGCCAAGGCTGGTGCAGGTGAACTGCGTGTCGGACGCCAGTATGTGCTGAGTGACTCCGTCATCGGCATGGGCAACCCTTTTGGCAATGCACTGGTGAACAACCCCACCACGGGAGTGACAGACGTTACCAAGAAGTTGCCCTACTTCCTGAACCCTTCGCGCGCGGACAACGTGTTGCAATACCAGAGCCCGTCCTTCTCCGGTCTAACCGCTGCAGTCCAGGTTGCACCCGGTGAAAACAGCACCACTGCGGACGACTTCTTTGGCTTGCGCGCCATCTATGCAAATGGCCCCCTGAACATTGGCGGCAGCTATGAGTGGAACAAGGACCGCGCCACAACGAACACGACCAACAAGGTGTTCTCCTTCAGCGCCAACTACAACTTCGGCAGCTTCAAACTATTGGGCGGCCTGCAGAACGTCACAGACTTCACTACTACTTCCGGCAATGGCACGGCCGCGGGTTACCTCAACACTGTGACAGGCCCAGCCGGTGTCTTTGCTTTTACGAAACTGACCGGTTACACCCTGGGCGTCGAAGTCCCCGTGGGTGCTGCCGACGTGGTCGGCGTGAACTACACCTTGATGACCTACGAGAGCGCCACCGGTGCAACTGCCAATCTCGGCAAGATCGCCGGCTCGGTGCGCCATGACCTGGGCAAGGACACCTATCTGTACGCTGGTGTTTCCACGGCAGTGGGCGATCTGAAGGACCACATCAGCGAAAAAACCGTGGTGCAACTGGGCTTCCGCACCGCCTTCTGATCGGAATTTCATCCCGGTTTTCAGATCTAGAGCGTCTGAGAGTGACCCGGGCGAAGCCATGGTGTTTTGCCCGGGTTAAGAGTTCAACCTATTCAATCAAAACGAGGCAAACAAATGGAAGACAAGTCATTCAAACAAAACCCAATTGCCGGTGCAATCAGCCGGCGTGACCTCATGTTGCGCGGTGTCTCGCTGGCAGCAGTCGGCGGTGCGGGCCTGCCCTTGCTCGCCTGCGGTGGCGGCGGCACGCCCATCGCTACGGTCGACCCGATCTGGGGCGCCGGTGGGGCAGCTGACAAGATTGTGGCCAGCCTGGCCTATCTGAAGCAGAGCTATTTCGCTGCCACGGATTTTTCCGTCGTCACGTATGGCGCGCAATCCATCACGACAGCGGCTGTCACTTCACCATATGGCAGTTCTTCCTTTGTGAGCACGGGCGCAGATGTCGGCCCTGTAGCGGGAAGTTTTGATTCCCGGCCTGCTTTCCTGGCTGCTATTGCAGCTTGCAATGCGGCCGGCGGCGGGCGCGTGGTGGTGCCGGCCGGCAATTGGTATTGCGCCGGGCCGATTGTGTTGCTGAGCAATGTCAACTTCCACCTGAGTGCCAACTGCACCATCTACTTCAGTCCCAATCCTGCCGACTATGCCAAGGATGGTCCGTATGCCTGTGGTGCCAATGGCCACCTGTACTACTCGCGCTGGCAGGGCAATGATTGCATTAATTTTGGCTCGCCCATCTATGCCTACAAGGCCAAGAAAATCGCCATCACCGGTGAAGGCCCGACTTCCATTCTGAATGGCCAGGCCATGACACCGTTTGCGGGATCTGGCGCCACATCCACCTGCTGGTGGACCTGGAAGGGTTCCACTGCGGTGGCGTCTTCTTCCACGCCGGGAACCTATGGATTTGCCTCGGGTCAGGCTTCGCAGGCAACCGCCAATACCCTCAACGTGGATCTGGCTACTTTGGGCGCCGTGCTGGCACCCAATATCTTTACAAACGGTGCCACCAACAGCCTCTACACCCTGCTGCAGCCTGCGGCTTCGACCGCCTACCAGCAGGACCAGAACTATCTGCCGGCCCTGTCGGAAGCCGGTGTGCCGCCCACCAGCCGCATCTTCGGCCTGGGCCACCAGTTGCGTCCGCCGTTGGTTCAATTTGTCAGCTGCACCCAGGTGCTGATGGAAGGCTATCAGGCCCAGTGCAGCCCGTTCTGGGTGCATCACCCGGTGGCCTGTACCGATGTGGTGATCCGCGCCGTCAAAGCCGACAGTGCGGGCCACAACAACGATGGCTTTGATCCCGACGCCTGCAGCAATGTGTTGTGTGACGGCATGACCTTCAACACTGGTGACGATTGCATTGCCATCAAGTCGGCCAAAAATCTGGACACGTTCTACGGCACGGCAAATAACCATGTGATCCAGAATTGCGTGATGAACACCGGACACGGTGGCATCACCATGGGTAGCGAGATGGGTGCCGGTGTGGAAAAAATATACGCCCGCAATTTGCAGATGCTGAACGAAAACTGGGCCACCAGCCCACTCAACATCGCCATCCGTATCAAGACGAATATGAACCGGGGTGGGTCGGTGCAAGACATCTACATCGACAACGTCAGCCTGCCCAAAGGCGTGAATCTGGTGGGTAAGTTTGACAACAAGAGTGTGCTGCCAAGCCCGATCAACAACACCGTCGCCTTGGGTGTGGCCGGTGCAGCGGCGGGCCAGCCCACCCAGTCGCAAGGCGGTGTTATCACCTTTGACTGTGATTACTCGCCCAGCAGCGATGCCGTTCGTACCCGTCCGCCGGTCGTCAACAACATCCAGATTTCGAATGTCACCGTGGGCAATGTGACCACCACCGGCACTGGTGGAGCATTCGGCACATTGGCTTCCGGCACTGTGGCGTCGTGCTTTCAGGCGATTGTTGCGCAAGGCCCGGTCAAGACGGATTACAACGGCGCTGGCCCCACACCCACCGTCTTGCCCATCACCAATGTGACGGTCAAGAACTGTGATTTTGGCAATCCGTTGTGTCAGGCAACGCTTGGCAGCGCCACCAGCCCATCGGCGATCTACCTGTGGAACGTCAGCAACATGAAACTCGAGCAGGTGCAGATTGCCGGCACCAAGATCAGCCAGGTCCTGAATGACCCGCGTTGATTTGTAAGTGAGTCTTGGGGTGGCCGCTGCGTCTGTGGTGGCCACCTTTTTTTTGATCAATCCATAGGAAAAATCATGCACCGCAATCGCAACGCCAAAATCGTGGCAACACTAGGCCCGGCCAGCGCAGACCGGGCCACCATTCAGGCGCTATTTGAAGCCGGAGCTGATGTGTTCAGGCTCAACTTCAGCCACGGCACCCACACCGATCACAAGCAGCGACTGGACACCATACGAGCCATCGAGCGCGATGCTGGCCGCCCCATTGGCGTGCTGCTGGATTTGCAGGGCCCCAAGTTGCGCTTGGGCACCTTTGCCAAGGGTCCCGTTGTGCTGAAAGAGGGCGACAGCTTTCGCCTGGACCTGAACCGCGAACAGCCGGGGGACCAGACGCGGGCCTTCATGCCGCACCCGGAAATCTTCGCCGCCCTGGTGGTGGGAACCGACCTGCTGGTCGACGATGGCCGCGTGCGTCTGCGGGTGGAGCAGTGCGGTGAAGACTTTGCCGAAACTCGTGTGATTGCGGGTGGTGCGGTATCGGACCGCAAGGGTGTGAATGTGCCGGGTGTGGTGCTGCCACTATCGGCACTAACCGAAAAGGACCGTGCCGACCTCGATTTCGGCTTGACCCTGGGCATTGACTGGATTGCGTTGTCCTTTGTGCAGCGCCCTGAGGACATTGTGGAAATCAAGGCCATTGTCAAAGGCAGGGCCGGCATCGTTGCCAAGCTGGAAAAGCCATCGGCCATTAATAGCCTGGAGGCCATTGTGGAAACGAGCGACGCCATCATGGTGGCGCGCGGCGACCTGGGTGTGGAGATGCCACCCGAGCAGGTGCCCGCCATCCAGAAACGTATTGTTCGCGCCTGTCGCAAGGCGGGTAAGCCAGTTATCGTGGCAACACAAATGCTGGAGTCGATGGTCACCGCGCCAGTACCGACACGGGCTGAAGCCTCGGATGTAGCCACAGCGATTTATGACGGTGCCGATGCGGTGATGCTGTCTGCAGAATCGGCCTCCGGCAAGTACCCGGTGGAGGCCGTCAGCATGATGAACTCCATCATTGCCCAGACCGAAGCCGACCCCTACTACCGCGAATCCATCCATACCGCGCAGACTACGCACAGCCCGGTACCTTCGGATGCCATCGGGGTTGCTGTGCGGGGTGTGGCCGACCTATTGAAAGTGTCTGCCGTGGTGGCCTACACCAGCTCGGGCTACTCTGCGCTGCGCATGGCGCGGGAACGCCCGCAGGCACCCATTCTGGGCATGACACCGCGCCAGGCCGTGGCGCGCCAAATGGCATTGGCCTGGGGCGTTTACCCCGTGTTGTGCCACGAAGTCATGGATGTGCTGGAGATGAGTGATTGGGCCTGCCAGACTGCGAAGAAGGAAGGACTGGGCCAGGTGGG
Source organism: Burkholderiales bacterium (assembly GCA_947446855.1). Classification (GTDB taxonomy): domain Bacteria; phylum Pseudomonadota; class Gammaproteobacteria; order Burkholderiales; family Burkholderiaceae_C; genus Allorhodoferax. Next base: position 628 of record CANFIH010000190.1, on the reverse strand, counting down.
TGAGACCATTGTCATCTCGGCCGGCGTGCCCTTTGGCACCTCCGGCACCACCAACCTGCTGCGCATTGCGCAGATTGGCTGAACGAGGCCGCTAAGAAATGCCGACCTCAACAAGTGAGCCACGACGAGAAGGCAATGACTATTTGGAGCTCACCAATGGACTGCTGCGCTGTGAAATCGTGCCAGCAGTTGGCGGTGCGATTTCCGGTCTTTGGTATCAAGGACTTCCAGTCTTCCGCAGCGTCCCAGCGGCAGAGTTGCAGTCCCCTCGAAAGGGGGGGTGCTTTGCACTACTGCCGTACTCCAATCGCATGGGCAATGGCGAGATGCACTGGCGAGGGAAGCAGTACCAATTGCGGACGACGCAGGGTGACGAACCACACTCCATTCACGGAGTTGGATGGCAGCGCACGTGGAGTGTGGGTGATCACGATGCAGTTCATGTGCAGTTGATTTACAACCACGAGGCAGACGAAAGCTGGCCATTTCCCTTCACGGCGACGCAGACTATTTCTATCGATGGCAACGACCTATTGCTGCAACTAACTTACCGCAATACTGGAAATGAGCCGTCCCCTGTGGGCTTGGGTTGGCACCCGTATTTCGTCAAACTTCCCGGCGCACGTCT
>CANFIH010000189.1 GCA_947446855.1 Burkholderiales bacterium | reverse complement strand
GGCCATCGTGGAAGGACTGGCGCAACGCATTGTGGACGGCGCGGTGCCCGATTCGCTCAAGGGCAAACGTGTGCTGTCGCTGGACATGGCCTCACTCCTGGCCGGTGCCAAGTTTCGCGGCGAGTTTGAGGAGCGCCTGAAAAATGTGCTCAAAGACCTGGCCAAGGACGAGGGCCAGACCATTGTCTTCATTGACGAACTGCACACCATGGTGGGCGCCGGCAAGGCCGAGGGTGCCATGGACGCCGGCAATATGCTCAAGCCCGCACTGGCCCGCGGCGAGCTGCACTGTGTGGGCGCCACCACGTTGGACGAATACCGCAAGTACATCGAGAAGGATGCCGCTCTGGAGCGCCGTTTCCAGAAAATCCTGGTCGGTGAGCCTACGGTAGAGGCCACCATCGCCATCCTGCGCGGCCTGAAAGAGCGCTACGAAACCCACCACGGCGTGCAGATCACGGATCCCGCCATCGTGGCCGCAGCCGAGTTGTCGCACCGCTACATCACAGACCGCTTCTTGCCTGATAAAGCCATCGACCTGATAGACGAGGCCGCTAGCAAAATCAAGATTGAACTCGACTCCAAGCCCGAGGTCATGGACAAGAAGGACCGTCGCCTGATCCAGTTGCAAATCGAGCGCGAAGCGGTCAAGCGTGAGAAAGACGAGGCCTCGCAAAAGCGCCTTGAATTGATCAACGAAGAGATCAAGGGCCTGCAGAAAGAAATTGCCGACCTTGATGAGCTGTGGAAGGCTGAGAAGGCCCAGGCGCAAGGCTCCAAGACCATCATGCAAGAGGTGGAGAAGCTGCGTTTTCAGATCAAGGAGCTGACTGAAAAGGGCGATTTCAACAAAGCGGGTGAGCTGCAGTATGGCAAGCTGCCTGAACTGGAAAAGCGGCTCAAGGACGCCCAGGCGCAAGAGACCGGCAAAGCCCAGTCCGCCAAGGACGGTGGCCGTGCCCAACTGTTGCGCACCCTGGTGGGTGCGGAGGAAATCGCCGAGGTGGTAAGCCGCGCCACCGGCATCCCGGTGTCCAAGATGATGCAGGGCGAGCGTGACAAACTGCTGCAGATGGAGACCAAGTTGCACGACCGCGTGGTGGGGCAGCAGGAGGCCATTGCCGCCATTTCCAACGCTATTCGTCGTTCCCGCTCGGGCCTTTCGGATCCGAACCGGCCCACCGGTTCCTTCCTGTTCCTAGGCCCCACAGGCGTGGGCAAGACCGAGTTGTGCAAGGCGCTGGCGGGCTTCCTGTTTGACAGCGAAGACCACCTGATCCGCATCGACATGAGCGAATTCATGGAGAAACACTCCGTCGCGCGTCTGATCGGTGCGCCTCCGGGCTATGTGGGCTACGAGGAGGGTGGTTACCTGACCGAAGCCGTGCGCCGCAAGCCCTACAGCGTGCTGCTGCTCGACGAGGTGGAAAAGGCGCATCCGGATGTGTTCAACGTGCTGCTGCAAGTGCTGGACGATGGCCGCCTGACCGATGGTCAGGGTCGCACCGTGGACTTCAAAAACACGGTGATCGTGATGACCAGCAACATCGGCTCGCAGCTGATCCAGAGCATGGTGGGTGAGGATGCGGATGACATCAAAGAGGCCGTGACCGGCGAGTTGAAGAACCACTTCCGCCCCGAGTTTCTCAACCGCATCGACGAAACGGTGGTGTTCCATGCCCTGGATGCGCAACACATTGCCTCCATTGCCAAGATCCAGTTGGCGGTTCTGATGGCACGTCTGGAGAAGATGGATCTGACACTCGCTGTGTCAGATGCGGCCGTGGCCGAGTTGGCCAAGGTGGGTTTCGATCCGCTGTATGGTGCACGGCCCCTGAAACGTGCGATTCAGCAGCGCATTGAAAACCCATTGTCTAAGCTGCTGCTGGAAGGCCGATTCCTGCCCAAGTCCACGATCAAGGTGGGTGTGGACCCGATTCAGACACCGGGGCAGTTCAGCTTTAACTGAAAGCCAGACGCGGTGGTGGCCCCACACTGCGCCTAGTAGCGCAGCGTGGGACGGGGAATAGGGCAGGCGACTAAGATGACCCAATGACCTCTGCCACCGCCGCCGTGTTTCCATCTCCCCCGGTTTCTTTGCGGCAGGACGCCGGCATCATTGGTCTGGTGGGGCTGGCACATGCCAGTTCGCACTTCAGCCACCTGATATTGCCGTTGATGTTTCCGTTTTTCATGAAAGAGTTTGGCTTCAGTTATTCGGAGCTGGGCTTGTTGATGAGTGTGTTCTTTGTCGTCTCGGGAGTAGGCCAGGCCTGCGCTGGTTTTGTGGTGGACCGTTTGGGTGCGCGGCCTTTGCTGTTTGTTGCCATGGCCATTTTTGTGCTGACTTGTGTTTGCGCCTCCATGGTCACGGGCTATACCGGGCTGCTGTGGGTGGGGGCGCTGGCCGGACTGGGCAATGCCACGTTTCACCCGGTGGACTTCACCATCCTGAACCAACGTGTTTCTGCGCCGCGTTTGGGTTATGCCTTTAGCGCGCACGGCCTGACCGGCAACCTCGGATGGGCGGCCGCACCTGTTTTCATGGCCGGCATGAGTGCGGCTTTTGGCTGGCGCAATGCCTATTTGGCCGCCGCTGTCATGTACGTTCTGATTTTGTTGTTGCTGGTGCTACAGCGCGACAAGCTCAGCACCAGCCACAAAACGCAGGCGGGCGATGCGCATGCCCCTCAAGAACACGTGATGGCCTTCATGAAGCTGCCGGTGGTCTGGTGGTGTTTTGCTTTTTTTCTGCTCTCCACCATGACGCTGGCCGTGGTGCAGAACTTCTCCGTGTCGATTCTCAAGGCCATGCAGGGCGTGAGCTTTGAGGCCGCCACACTCACCATCACTTTCTACATGCTGGCCGGGGCATTGGGCATGCTGATAGGCGGCTTTATTGCCGCGCGCTCGGCCCACAGCGACCGTGTGGTGGCTGTCTGTATGGCTGCGGGTGCTTTGTTTTTTGCCTTGTGTGGCACCGGCTGGTTGGGAGCCAACGCCACCATGGTGATCCTGGCCTGCACCGGTTTTGCCATCGGTGTGGGCGGGCCTTCGCGCGACATGATGATCAAAAGGGCCACCCCCAAAGGTGCGACTGGGCGCGTTTATGGCCTGGTCTACTCCGGATTGGACACAGGCTTTGCGTTGTCCCCCTTGGTGTTTGGCCCGCTGATGGACCGTGGGCAGTATGGCGCCACATTGATCGGTGCCGCAGCGGTGCTGATGCTCAGCGTGGTGGCTGCACTGGGCGTAGGCCAGCGCACAACACGTTAACGTTGAAACAGGTGGCCGCAATACCCCGTCCGGGCGGCACGCAATCGCTGCAGAGTTGATAAAGTCTTCCAATGTCCTATTCGCCAGAATTTCTAAATCTTGTTGATGAGTTCGTCCACACCGCCAATCGCCTTGCTGAGGGGGGGCGGGATGGTGAAGTCAGCGCCGCCATTCTGTTTGCGGCTGGACGCTACAACGCGTTCAATATGTTGACCCGTGGCGATGTGCAATTGAGCCGCGAGGCGGCAGTTGACTTCTACGTCAATGAGTACCGCAAGGCAATCACATCCAATCTTGATGGGGTTGTAGGCCCCGTCGTTCGGTCACAGGGGTAACACAGTGCCAATCGTTCACAGTCAGCTTCAATATTTGAACCGACTAGCTGCGCTCCCTATTTCTTCGCCATCTGGAGACGCTACATGTTGACCCTGATCTGCATCGCCGGCATGTGGGCGGGACTCCAGAATGCTCTGGCGGGGGGCGGCTCGTTTGTGACCTTGCCAATGCTCATACTCTCGGGCATGTCGCCACTGGCCGCCAACATTACCTCCACCGTCGCTCTGTTCCCCGGGCAAGTGACTTCCGGAATTGCCGGCAGAAAACTCGTCAGCGGTGCTGCGGCGCTGTCGTTTAAGGCGTTGTTTGTGCTGAGCGTGCTGGGCGGTGCACTGGGCGGCTTGCTGCTGCTGAACACCCCGTCTACCGTGTTTGCCAGTCTGGTGCCCTGGCTGGTGCTGTTTGCAACCGTTGTTTTTGCCTGGGGCAGCTTCTTTCGCCGCAGCGGCCAGGCAACAGTGCAGTTGGGAACTGCCGGTGCTGCTGCAGCGCAGTTTTGCATTGCGATTTATGGCGGCTACTTTGGAGGGGGCATTGGTATCCTGATGATGGCCGCGCTGACCATGGCCGGGTTGCCGGCGCGCAATGCAGGCGCCACAAAGAACGCGCTCAGCGGCGTGATGAATGCTTCTGCGGTCCTGCTCTTCGTCACTTCACCCGAGGTGCACTGGCTGGAAGCAGTTGTGCTGGGTGCGGGCGCCATTGTTGGCGGGCTCATGGGGGCCTGGGCGCTGCACCGAGTCAATGAAAAGGTACTGCGGCTGGCTATCGTGGTTATCGGCTTGTGCCTGACCGTGGGCCTTTTTTTGAAGCCCATTTGACGTGTCACTTGTGCCTGCTCGCCGGCAGGTCGCTTACGTAGTCAGCCATACCCGACAGTTTCCAACGCAGGGGATTAAGCCCCATCACCAGCATGCAGGCCAGCAGAATCAATCCCCCGCCGCTTGCCATGGCCGCACTGGTAGGTTCGTCAAGCAGCAATACGGCCCACAGCACGCCAAAACCGGTGCTCAGGAAGGTTGAGCTGAGTGCGGCCATTGGGGGCACGTGGCGCATGATGCGCATGTACATCCAGTAGGCCAGTCCCGAGGTAACAAAGCCCATCACCATCACGGCCGACATGGCGCGCAGCGAAAAGTGCGCCTGGGGCAGGTCGTAGAGCGCGCCCGGCAACATCAAAACCACCGCTGCTGCATGCATGCCGGCAGTGATCTGCAATGGCTCCATGCGCGCAATAGATTTTTTCAGATAGGGTGTCGATATGCCCGATATGGCTGCTCCGGCCATGCAGGTCAGTGCTGCAACCACGAGCGTATGGCTGGGCTCCACTGGCCCCAGGCGCACCACCAATGCAGCACCGGCGAAACCCAGCGTGCAGCCCAGCATTTTGGGCAAGCTGAGCGACTCTTCCTTGAGCCATGCTGAGGCAAAGGCGCCAAAGAGTACCGACGTGACCGTCAGCAAGGCCCCATAGCCGGCCGGCAAGTCCAGAGAAGAGCGTGCGTAAAGCAAATGCGGCCCCGCAACCGCGAGCAACCCCAGCAAAAACAACTCCCGCCAGTGTCGCAGTGGCCAGGGTGTTTTGAGCTTGTACATGATCAGGCTCAGCATGAGCGTGGCCAGTACCATGCGCAGCGCGGCGGCCAAGTTGGGCCCAAGTGCGGGCGCGGCCATGCGGGTGAGCATGAAGGACGCTCCCCACAAGGCTGACAGGGCCACCAACTGGAAAAAATATTTGGCTTTCAAGATCAGTCGATTGTCTGGCATGTTCTGTCTCAACAAACGTGCTGCGTGCGCACCTTCGTGCTCAGCCTGGATCGACCGGCGCCGGGGCATCTTCGACAGGCTGCTGACGGCCTCGTCGCGGACCTTAGAATTCCCTATGAACGTTCCACGGCCACTCGGTCTACTGCGACTGCTTCCATCGCAACCCCAACGCGCAATTGGCGTGTTTGCCTTGGTGGTAGGCCTGGTGCTCTGTGCCCTGGTTGGCAACGACTTGTATGGCGATTACGAGCAGCAATTTGCTGCGGCCACGGCCAAAACCGGCAGCCTGACCCAGTTGCTTGAGGAGCATGCGCGCCAGAGCATGCAACGGGTCGAACTCTCCATGTCATTAGCCGCCCGGGAAGTGCGGGAGCGCACCGCCAAAGGGGGGCAGGTTAGTGCAACTACCGGCACCCGGCTGCGTGCTTTGCTGCCCCAGGATGGACTGATTGCCTCGTTTGCGATCCTGGATGCCACGGGCGTGATTGTGGCCTCGACCCTGACGGAAAACGTGGCCGAGCTTGAGCACGCGACGGACCGTGATTTCTATCTGGCACCAAGGGATCCTTCGCACTTCGGATTGTTTGTCGGGGCTTCGGTCAAAAGCCGGATTTCCGGACTTTGGATTATTCCTGTGAGCACCAAATTGGGTGGCGGGCTGGATGGCTATCTGATAGCGGCTGTTAATCCAGAGTATTTTCAGCACCTGTATCAGTCCATTGATACCGGCGACAACGGGGCGGTCACGTTGTTCACCACGGCTGGTTGGGCCGTTGCGCGCTGGCCCTTTTCGTCGGAGATCGCGCAGCACAATTGGCGCGAAGCACCGCTCTTTAGTCAACATATTGCGCATGCGTCTGCCGCAGCGGTGCGAGATGACTCGCACCATGTCTACAGTTACCGCGTCTTGCCGGACTATCCGTTGGTGGTTTCATTGACCGTGTCGCTGGAAGAGTCCCTTGCCCGCTGGCGCCAGCGTGTGCTTATGTCCTGCGCCGGATTGCTGTTGACGCTTTTGTTTCTAGGCGCCGCCGCCATCATCTTGATCGAGCAACTACGCAGGCGCTTGCGGGCCGAATCAGCGCTCAAGTTGAGTGAAACCTCTGTGCTCAAGTCGTCCCAGCCCACGCTTTGGATCGGGCAGGATGCGCGCATCGTGCGGGTCAATCAAGCCGCTTGCGATTTGCATGGCTTGTCTGAGCTGCAAATGCTGGGGATGTGCATTCCGGATCTGAACCCTGCCATGTCCATGTCCGACTGGCCCGACCATTGGGCGCGCCTACGAAGCGCCGGGAGCATGCATTTTGAGACGACGCACCGGCACTACCAGGGCCATGATGTGCCGGTGGAAGTGGATCTGAATTTCATTGAGTTTGAAGGGCATGCATACAACTACGCCTTTATCCGCGACCTGACCGTGCGCAAGCAGGCTGAAGCTGAAATCCAGCGCGCCGCTGCGACCTTGCGTGGCGCCATTGATGCAGTCGATGAAGCCTTTGTGCTGTTCGATAAAGAGGATCGTCTGGTTTACTGCAACGCCAAGTACCTGCAGCTCTACCCAGGCTTACAAGACGTTTTGATACCCGGCGCAAAGTTCGAAGACCTGGTGCGCAGGGGCGCTCAGCGAGGTCTGTACCGCGAATCCGTAGGACAGGAGGATGTGTGGGTTGCCGAGCGCTTGCGTGCACACCGCGAAGGCAAGGAGACGCGCATCCAGATTCGTGACGATGGACGCGTGCTGCGGGTCATAGACCGCAAGACGCCGGACGGAAATATTGTCGGAATCCGGGTGGACATTACCGAAATGGTGCGGGCAACCGAAGAGGCGCAGCAAGCCTCGCGCTACAAGAGTCAGTTCCTGGCCAATATGAGCCACGAAATCCGCACACCGATGAATGCCATTTTGGGGCTGCTGGCGCTGCTGCAGAACACCGGGCTGAACTCCGTACAGCAAGACTACGCTGCCAAGACTGAAAGTGCGGCGCAGTCACTGCTGGGCTTGCTCAATGACATTCTGGACTTCTCCAAGGTTGAAGCGGGCAAGTTGGACCTGGACCCTCAACCATTCAGGCTGGATCGCTTGCTTGAGGAGATTGCTGTCATCCTAGGCTCCAGCAGTGGAGGCAAGAATATTGAGGTGCTGTTCGATGTGGATGCGACACTGCCGGCGCGGGTGTTGGGCGACTCCCTGCGCTTGCGTCAGGTGCTGGTAAACCTGGGGGGAAATGCCATCAAGTTCACCAGCCAGGGCCAGGTGGTGCTGCGCGTGCGTCAAGGTGTCCAACCAGGCCAGGAGGCCTTGATCGAATTTTCGTTACAGGACACCGGCATCGGCATCCCTGCCGACAAGCAGGCGCATATTTTCAGTGGCTTTTCTCAGGCTGAGTCATCAACCACGCGCCGCTTTGGTGGCTCCGGTCTGGGGCTGGCTATTTGCAAGCGGCTGGTCGAATTGATGGGGGGCACGCTGGCGCTCCAGAGTACTCCCGGTCTGGGCAGTTGCTTCAGTTTTGCTCTGGCCT
>CANFIH010000188.1 GCA_947446855.1 Burkholderiales bacterium | reverse complement strand
CTTGGTGTTGGCACCGGGCTTCTCGCCCACCGAGCGCTCGGGCGAGGCGCCGCGGCCAAACTCGGAAATCATCAGCTCACAGCCCATCTCCACCGAGACTTCGATGGCCTTCTTCCAGCAGCGTATGGCCCACTGGCGCTCGTCCTCAAACGGGCTGGCCCAGCGGTACATGGGCTGCAAACTGGCCAGGCCGACACCGGCTGTTTTCATGGCGGCTTTGAAGCCAGTCATGCGCTCCTTGGTGGCGCGCGGCATGACCCACCAATCGAGAAAGTCGGAGCGCGGTGAAAGTTCGATTTGGTCGTAACCCAGTGCGGCCACGGCAGCGGGCAATTGGTCCAGGCTGAGGTGCCGGATCATGTAGGGATCTAACGCAATTTTCATTTCAGTCTCCTGGTTTTTTTGTGGCTGCACACTCTGTGCGGCTGGCGTAATGTAGGTTTGCCGGCCGACAAAGATGGAGAGATAATTGACGAAATATCGTCAAACTATGGAAAACCCTAAGCGCCGAAAGAAGTCCGCCCGTTTCACCGAGATCGCTGCATTGGCAGGCGTGAGCGTTGCGACCGTGGACCGTGTTCTCAATGAACGGGACAGCTGCTCCGTCAAGTCGCGCGAAAAGGTGGTGCAGGCCGCGCGGCAACTCGGCATTCCGCGTGTCTTACCCGAAACACAGCATGGCCTGATCCACATCGACATCGTGCTGCCAGACAATCCCTCGCCGTTTTTCAAGCGTCTGAAGCTGGCGATGAAGCGCGGTGTGGCCATGCTCGACAAGCGCTTGGTCGTGCACCCTGTGACGACGCCCGAGGAAGACGAGGCGGGCCTCATACGCGCCATCGGGCCGCGCCGCTACCCGCGCAAGGCACTGATTGTTTCGGCACCTGACACGCCGGGCGTGCGTCAGGCCTTGCAAGCCGCACGGGTCCGGGGCGAACATGTTTGCATGGTGGTCACGCGGGTCAATGACGTTTCAAATGCGGATTACGTTGGCATCGACCACCGCGCAGCGGGCCGCACGGCAGGTTATCTCCTGGGAAGGCTGTGCCAACGGGCCGGGCATGTACTCATTCTGTCGAGTCGCATCGATTACTCAGGGCACATCGAACGCAGCGAGGGATGCCGCAAGGTCCTTACAGAGCAATTCCCCCATCTTCACTTTGACGTGGACGCCACCGAAACCCACGATGATCCGGACAAGTGCTATGGGGTCGTCCGGCAGGCGCTGCTGGGCACGGCAGGAATCGTCGGGCTGTACAACACGGGTGCCGGGTCGCCCGGCATCCAAGCGGCCCTGCAGCGTTACCCGGGTGACAAAGTCTGCTGGGTGACTCACGAAATTTCCGACGACCACCGGCTGTATCTACAGCAGGGCATGCTGGATGTGGTGATCGATCAGGACCCGGACATGCAAGCCATTCGCGCACTGCAAAACGTGCTGGCCGCCGTGGGCATGACACCCCCTACAAGCCAGCTTGAAAAGCCTGGCGAGTTCCGGCTGTACTTCGCGGAGAACATGGGGCTGCAACCGTATTTGGGTTGAAATAACAGCTTTGTTGCCTGGAAGATGCACACAGCTGCTGCAGGCTAAAAGTCGAATGTGCGTTTCGCCAAATCCGGTCGATTGGGCCGCGTTAATGAGTACACACCATGACAATGCTCAGGAGCGCTGCTTCTGCGGGGAGCAGTCCACTTTGGCTGTCGTTTCATGGCTCATGAGCCTGCGCCACATCCGTCCTGATTTTTCTGCATCCAACCAAACAGGATGCTCTGAGCTGGCGGCTTGGTTAGGCAGTTGGCAATGGAATTTATCTATTCCAGAGAGGACGGCGGCGCCACCCATAACGGGCACTTAAGCCATTGGCTCTGATGTTCAGGCCTTCACGCCGAAGCGGCTGGCCACCTGGCGGCGGAATTCGCGGGGCGTTATGCCCTTGATGTCCAGAAAGCGGCGGTTGAAGTTGGCGATGTTGTTAAAGCCCACGTCGTAGGCAATGCTGGTGATTTGACGGTCCGACTCCATCAGGAATTGGCAGGCGCGGTTGATGCGCACATGGTTCACAAAATCGGTAAAGGTGTTGCCCGTGGCCCGGCGGAAAAAGCGTGAGAAGCGGCTTTCGTTCATGCCCAGTTCTTCCGCCAACATAGCGGCCGACAGGGGCTCGGTCAGGTTATCCGTGATGCGCACCAGCACCGCATTGATCTGGTCGAGTTGCGCATCGTTGTCCACGCTTTGAATTTGCGCATTCGACAGCAGGCGGTAATCCTTGCACTGCGCCAACTCGTTCAAGAAGATGCAAAAGGCACCAAAGCGCGCCAGGCCTTGCGTGGACTTGATGCGCTGCCAGTGCGCCACCGCCTGCGGAAACAAATCAAAAAACTCAATGCCGTGTTTGGCCCGTTCCAAGAGCGGCATCACGGCCCGCATTTCCGGAATATGGCGGCTGGCCTCTTCCATGGGTGCGTGCGTGAATTGGATTACCAGATCACGCTCGGGCACGCCCCCTTCCGGCAAATCCATGCTGACCCAGTTGTGTGGCAGGCGCGGGCCCGTCAACACCAGGTGGCCGGGCTGGAACTGACCGATCCAGTCGCCGACAAAGGCCTTGCCAGAGGTGCTGGTGATCAGGTGCAGCTCGTACTCGTCGTGGTAATGCCAGCGCGCCAGCGGCGTCGGAAAACCGTGCGACAGGCAGCGGATGATGCCCACCTCTTCGGGCCGCTCGTAGCCCAGCTCGGGCGAGCGGCTGTAGTCGTGCTCGAGTTCGGGTTTGAGTTGGCGCGGTTTGGCGGGCATAGGCGAAGGCGGTGGCTTGTCTGTGACGGCTCCTGGCTTAAGACATCACGTTGCCACCATCCACATTCAGCGTCTGCGCGGTAATGTAGGAGGCTTCGTCGCTGGCCAGGAAGACGGCTGCGCCGCAGATGTCGGTGGGGTCACCCATGTAGCCCAGGGGCACAGCCTCGCCAACGCGCTTTTTCTTTTCACCGATAGGAAGGTTTTCGTATTTGGCAAAGAGCGCGTCCACGTTGGCCCACATGGGCGTGGCAATCACGCCCGGCGCAATGCCGTTGACGCGGATCTTGTGCGGTGCCATGGCGAGTGCGGCACTTTGCGTGTAGCTGATGATGGCGGCCTTGCTGGCGCAGTAGTGCGACACCAGGGCCTCGCCGCGGCGCCCGGCCTGAGACGCCATATTGATGACAGCGCCGCCCTGCACTTTTTGGTCCACCATATGGGCCAGCACTTTTTGCAGCACGAAGAAGGCGCCCTTGACGTTGACCGCGAAGATCTTGTCGTACATGGCCTCGCCGCTTTCCAGCAGCGGCGCCATGTCGAAGATGGCGGCGTTGTTGTAGAGCGTGGTGATCGCGCCAAAGCGTGCGTGGGCAGAGGCTATCAGGGCGTCAATCGCTGGCAGGCTGGTGACGTCGGTGGGCGCATAGGCCAGCGTGACCGGGTTGGCGGCCATTAGCGCAGCCAGCTCGGGCGTGGGGCTCTGGCCGATATCGGCGATGGTGCACTTCGCGCCTTCGCGCAAATAGGCAGTGGCGACCGCCAGGCCGATGCCGCCGGCGGCGCCGGTCAGCAGCGCGTGTTTACCGTTTAAACGCTGTGTCATGGGATTTACCTTTGCATGAATTGTTGAACGCGGGCGTAAGCACCTCGCATGGCTGCAACCAGGCGCGCATCGCCGGCCAGATTGCCCCACAGCGACAAGTCGGCGCAGAAGGCCGCCACCGGGTCGGCGGACTCGCAGATGGCATGGGCCACGGCCGGGTCCATGGCCTGGTCCTGGTATTCGTAGCTGATGTTTCCGGCGTGCCAGCGTTGCAAATAAGCCAGGAACAGGGCCGGCAGCATGGCCACGCTGGCTATCGATTCATTGCGCGCCAGGCGCTCGCGGAAGGTGGGCGCGATAAAGCCGGGAATCTTGGAGAAGCCGTCCATGGCTACGCGCTGGTTGGTGTCGGCAATGGCCGGGTTGCCAAAGCGGTCCAGCACCACGTCGCGGTAATTCGCCAGGTTGATGGGGCATGGATGCTCGGGCGTGTCCAGCACCGGGATCACGTCTTCGGTGACGTAATCGAAAGCAAACTGGCGGATCTGCGCGTCATGCGTGCCTTCGTGGATGTAGGTGTAGCCCACCAGCGTGCCGGCCCAGGCGATGCAGCTGTGGGTGGCGTTGAGCAGGCGGATCTTGGCCTCTTCATAGGCCTGCACCGAGTCCACCATTTCCACGCCCACGGCTTCCCACTCGGGGCGCCCGGCGATGAAGTTGTCTTCAATCACCCACTGGATAAAGCTCTCGCCCATGAGTGCTGCGGGGTCGTCCACACCCGTGGCTGCCAGCACGCGCTCGCGCACGGCAGGCGTGGGGCGCGGTGTGATGCGGTCCACCATGGCGTTGGGGCTGCTGGTGTGGGCCTTCACCCAGTCCAGCAAATCAGTGTCGCCGACCAGCTCCAGAAACTGCAGCAGGCCACTGCGCGAGCGGTCGCCGTTGTGGCGCAGGTTGTCGCAGTTCAAGAGCGTGACCGCACCGGCGTGGGCCTGCATGCGGGCCCGCAATATGGCCGTCAGGGCGCCATAAATCGTGCTGCCGGCATGACCGTCCTTCACCGCTTCCAGATCGGCGCGCAGATCGGCAAAGTTCAGGTCCAGTCGGTCCTTGGCGTCCAGGTAGTAGCCGGCTTCGGTCACGGTAAACGAGATGATGCGGGTATGGGCATCAGCGCCCAGGCGAATCAAGCCGGACAGCAGGGGGTCAAAACGCACCACGGTCTGAATGGAAGTGATGCGCGTGTAGGTGCGCTCGCCCTGCGGCGTGACGGTCTCCAGCGTGTAAGCGCCATGTTGCGCAATCAGCGCGTCAATGGTCTCGGCCATGTCGGGGCGGATATTGCCCCCAGCCAGGGCCCAACGGGTGTCGCCGCTTTGCTGCAACTGGTGCAGGTACAGCGCCTGGTGCGCACGGTGAAAGGAGCCCAGCCCCAGGTGGAGCATCAGAAATGGTTTGGTGGTGTTTGGCATAGTTAATGAACCAGGGTTTCCCGGGCAGCGCCCGTACGGGTGATATGTCCGGCGGCGTCAAACAGGTGGGCGGCATCCACATCCACCTGCAGGCCGATGGCGCTGCCCACGGTCAACTCCGTGCGCTCGATCTGGCGCGCCACCAATTGCACACCGCCATCGATCGACACATAGATCAGGGTTTCGGCGCCCAGTGCCTCCACCAGCTCGACCTTGCCGTTCAACTGGCCATGTCCGGGCGCACACAGGCTGATGTTTTCCGGGCGCATGCCGATGAAGCCATCGGGCTGCACCGGAAGGCCCGTGCTGTTGACCAGGGCTTGCAGGTCCTTGGCGGGCACGATGTTCATTTGTGGCGTGCCGATGAACTGGGCGACAAACTGGTTAGCCGGGCGGTCGTACAGCTCCAAGGGTGTTCCGACCTGTTCGATCTTGCCGTCGCGCAACACCACCACGCGGTCGGCCAGGGTCATGGCTTCGACCTGGTCGTGCGTCACGTAGATGGTGGTGGCACCCAGATCGCGGTGCAGCTTGGCGATTTCGATGCGGGTCTGTCCGCGCAGGGCGGCGTCCAGGTTGGAGAGCGGCTCGTCAAACAAGAACACCTTGGGTGCGCGCACGATGGCGCGGCCAATGGCCACGCGCTGGCGCTGGCCGCCGGAGAGTTCCTTGGGGGTCCGTTGCAAGTAGTCGGTCAGGTTCAGGATCCTGGCGGCGCGGCCGACCTTCTCCTGAATCACCGCCTCGTCCACCTTGGCCAGTTTCAGCGCAAAGCTCATGTTTTCGAACACGCTCATGTGCGGGTAGAGCGCGTAGCTCTGGAACACCATGGCCAGGTCGCGCTTGCTCGAAGGCTGGTCGGTGATGTCGCGGCCGTCCAGCATCAGCGTGCCTGCGCTGGTTTCCTCCAGGCCGGCGATCAGTCGCAGCAGCGTGGACTTGCCGCAGCCGGAGGGGCCGACAAAGACGATGAACTCGCCCTGCTTGATTTCCAGGTCAATGCCGCGAATCACGCGCACATTGCCGAACTCCTTTTCAATGCCTTGCAGTTGAAGGTATGCCATTGGATTGCTCCTAATCTTTCTTATTTACTAAAACGTACGCTTACCCAGCACGCCATACCAGGGGTGCCGCGGAACCGGCTTCGCCGGGCCGCTGGCGCGGCCCCCTGCAAGGGGGAAAGCGGCCACACGCAGTGGGCAAGCCGGGGGGTGTGCATCATTTCACCGCGCCGAAGGTCAGGCCTTGGACGAGTTGTTTTTGGCTGAACCAGCCGAACACCACGATGGGTGCGATCGCCATCAGGGAGGCGGCGGACAACTTGGCCCAGAACAGGCCCTCGGGGCTGGAGTAGCTGGCAATCAGCGTGGCGAGCGTCCCGGACTTGGCCGCACTCAGGTTCAGTGACCAGAAGGCTTCATTCCACGACAGCACCAGACACAAGAGGCCGGTGGAGGCCAGCCCGCCCAGCGTCAGGGGCAGCAGCACCAGGCGGAACTCCTGCCATAGCGTTGCGCCATCCATGCGCGAGGCTTCCAGGATCTCGTGCGGTACTTCCTTCAGGTAGGAGTACAGCATCCACACCATGATGGGTAGGTTGGACAGCGTGAAGACGATGATCAGCGCGGTGCGCGAATCCAGCAGGCCCGCGCTTTGCGCCATCACGTACACGGGAACCAGCGCGCCCACGGCCGGCATCATCTTGGTGGACAGCATCCACATCAGGATGTCCTTGGTGTGCTTGCCCTTGAAGAAGGCCATGGCGTAGGCCGCAGGGTAGGCCAGCATCAGGCCCAGCAGGGTGGAGACGACGCTGGTGATGAAAGAGTTTTGCGCGTACAGCATGTAGTCGCTGCGCTCCTGCACGATAGAGAAGTTCTCCAGCGTGGGCGTGAAGAGCAACAGAGGCGGCACCGAGATGGCTTGCAGCTCGGTCTTGAAGGCCGTGAGCATCAGCCAGCCCAGCGGGAAGAATAGCAGCAGCGTGACCGCCCAGGCGGCAACGGTGCGCGCTATGAGTGCGGGGGTGTATTTGGAACGTTGTGCCATAGCCTTATTTATCCAGGTTCTTGCCGACCATGCGAATCAGGAAGGCCGCCGCAATATTGGCCAGCACCACCGCAAACAGCGCACCAGCCGAGGCCACACCGGCATCGAAGTTGAGCAGTGCCTGCTTGAAAATCAGGAACGCCACATTGGTACTCGCGTCGCCCGGCCCGCCACCGGTAGTGGTGTAGATCTCGGCAAACACGCTGAGCAAAAAGATCATCTCGATCATCACCACCACGGCCACCGAGCGGCCCAGATGCGGGATGTAGAGGTAGCGCAGCTGCTGCAGATAGGTGGCACCGTCCATGCGCGCGGCCTCCAACTGTTCGCGGTTCATGCTTTGCAGCGCGGTCATGAAAATCAGCGTGGCAAAGGGCAGCCATTGCCAGGCCACCATGATGATCACCGAGCCCAGGGGGAAGTCGGTCAGCCAGTCGATGGGCGCAGCGCCAAAGAACATCCAGACCTGCGCCAGCACCCCGTATATCGGGTTCATCATCATGTGCTTCCACAGCAGCGCATTGACTGTGGGCATGACGAAGAAGGGCGATATCAGCAGCAGGCGCACGATGCCGCGTCCGGGGAACGGGCTGTCAATCAGCAGCGCAATGGCTATGCCGAACAGCACCGTGATCAGGATCACGCTGCCCAGCAGCAAGAGCGTGTTGACCACCGCCACCGAGAAGGAAGGGTCGGTCAAAAAGTATTCAAAATTTTCCAGCCCGGCAAAACCGGTTTCCTCGGGCTGCATCAGGTTGTAGCGGATGACGGAAAAATAAATCGTCATCACCAGCGGGACGATCATCCACATCAGCAGGCTCAGCACCGCCGGTGTGAGCAGT
>CANFIH010000187.1 GCA_947446855.1 Burkholderiales bacterium | reverse complement strand
CGCGTTTGCGGGTACTCGCGACAGTCTGCTAAATGGCAGTCCAGTGACCGCCTCTCCTAACCAGAAGATGCAACAAAGTAGATGGCCAGCACCAGTGCAATGCCCGCCAATATGAAATTCAGTACAACTCCCATATTCACCCAATATCCACGTGGAATTTCCTTCTCGCCTAATCCTCTCACCACTTGGCGAAACTGGATAGCTGAAGCCACTCCCATCAGTGCCCCCAACAACAACAGTGCCACGCCAAGCCAAAGAGATGCTCCTCGCTGAGCAATGCTCAACGGTTGGTTTGTCACAAGCCGCAGGAACAGGCCGAAGCGCTCGACAACAAAGCCAAAGCCCATCAGCGCAATGGCTGTGCGCTGCCACGCTAACAGAGTGCGCTCTGCGGCAAAAAGTACACGAGGATCATCAAGGTAGGACATGGTCGTTATTCCAAAAATGCCGATCAGCTTCTCATAATATGCGGCATACACGCAGCCAACTTGGGGGAATTCAGTTGCCCCAAGCAGCAAACAAAATTGCTAACGGACACAATGCTACTTGCCATTGGATGTTGCAGGAAACTCGACAACTACCCGCAGGCCACCCAGCGTTATTGAGCGGCTCATTGAAATTTTCGCCGAGTGCATATCTGCAATTGCTTTAACAATAGCGAGCCCAAGTCCGCTACCACTTTCTTTTGTGCCAGCGACTCTGTAAAACCTGTCAAACACTCTTTCGATTTCACCAGTCGGTATTCCATGTCCACTGTCTTCAATAGAGACGAGAACAGAGTTTCCATCGGTGTTGATGGCTACATTCACAACTCCGCCAACGGTAGAGTATTTGATTGTGTTGTCCAGCAGATTTCTAAACAAAATTTTCAACGCATCAAAGTTTCCCAAGACACAGCATTCGTCAGCCTCAGCTAGTCCGATGTCGATATGCCTGCCATTTGCAGACTCCCACACTTCCCCAATAATTGTCTGCAATAAATGTTTAAATTCAACTGGCGTAGTCAAGTTCGCTTCACTTGCAGTCGCTTGATGGCGTGCAAGACTTAAAAGCTGCTCTACCAATCTGGCTGAGCGATCAATGCCGGATGACAAGCGTTGAAAGGCTGCTTCACGCGTTTGGTCATCAGGAGCCCTTCGCAATCCTTCCAATTGAAGCTTTAGTGCTGCAAGTGGGGACCTAAGCTCATGCGCAGCATCGGCAATAAAGTTTTTTTGTGCTTCAAAGGCTCTGCGAACACGATGAAACAGCAAATTGAGTTCGTGAACCAGTGGAAAAATCTCATCTGGCAAACCGCTTTCGCTCAACTCATGAAGTTCGTCAGCATGGCGTGAGGCTACTTGTTTACGTACCTTGTCCACTGGGGCGAGTGAGGCATTTACGACCACCCATACTAGAAAAAGCAGAAGGGCCATCATGATGAAAATTGGCATCACAGTTTTGAGTGCAAGCTTCCTTGCCAAATCACGTCTCGCAGCTCGATCTTGAGCAACTTGAATAAGTTGCGTACCAGACGTGAGAGAGAAAAGCTTATAGGTGGTGCCCCGTGCATCGAACGTCGATATTCCTGCCTGTGCAGATCTGGGCAGAGTAATGCTAGTAGATGAGCGAAAAATGTATTCATCGTCTGAAGTGGACACTTGAACTATGAATTCAAAGCTCTCATCTTTGTATTCCCGAAATCCTTTATTTGGCAGAGCGTCGACAGGCAAACCGGAACGAAGAGATATTGCTATCTGCTCCATTTGGTAATCAAAAATCTCATTGGTTTCGTCTAAAGACGTACGGTACGCGACGTAGGCCTGCACACAGGCAGTCACTAGCACTGCACCAAAAAGCAGTAACAGCAATCTTCCACGAAGTGAATGCAGGGCATTACGTACCATGGAAACCCTTAGGAATCATGTATCCAACCCCGCGTATATTTTGAATCATCTCTGCTCCGAGTTTCTTACGCAAGCCATGGATGTATACCTCTATCGCGTTACTGCTTACCTCATCTTTCCAGCTGTAGAGTTTTTCCTCTAATTGCTTGCGGGACAGGACCACGCCCGGTCGTGCGAGCAGCAACTCCAAGATGGCCCATTCACGGGCAACCAGCGATACTTGCTGTCCATGTACTAAAACCTCGCGGGTCACAGAGTCAATGCTGACACCGAGATGCTCATATATCGTTTCCGCTCTTCCAAAGGCACGTCGGATCAGGGCGCGTATTCGTGCGAGCAACTCAGTGAGTTCATATGGCTTGACAACATAGTCGTCTGCGCCCAAATCAAGTCCAAGCACACGTAAATCCACTGCATCACGGGCCGTAGCTATCAGTACTGGCGTTCGAATCTTCTTCATCCGAAGATTACGAAGTACATCCAGGCCATCAACTTTCGGAAGCCCCAGATCTAACAAAATCAAGTCGTAAAGCTGGCTCTCTAGCGCTCGCTCGGCCATATCGCCGTCCTTAACCCAATCCACCGCATAGCCTTCCATGCGAAGCAAATCCAGTACAGACTCTCCGATCATCAAATCATCTTCAATCAAAAGCAGACGCATAAATCTCTCATACTGAACTCGTACACAAGCCGGATGCCTTCACTGGACGGAGCACTCGGCAATGAGCTGCAATGCACGTGAATCGCCAGAGAGCCATGGTCCAAGAGTCATTCTCTCTGACTCGTGGAGAAAATTTCATACACGGTATTGAACTGACGTTTCACTGGAAAAGTTTAAGTTTCACATAAGCCTGTTTAGAGAGAATCTAGCCGTCAAAATACATTGGAAGTCCTTTCGGCTAAGGTCATGCTCAAGGTCAAAATCGCGATCGGTTTCATTGTTGGATTTTTTACGCTAACGAGCATCGCCACGCCACCATTGATCTGCAACACGCCTAAAGAAAAATGGATGAAAGAGTCAGACCTACGGCGTGTTCTACTCCGGCAAGGCTACTTAATCGGAACCATAAAGATCGTAAGTGGCTGCTACGAATTTTATGGTCTTGATCCACGTGGAAGACGCATTCAAATTCTCATTGATCCTGAAACTGCTAAACCCGTAGTTGACCGTGACGCTGCTTCCTTACCGATCGGAAGTTAGCTAATCCGACTATTGCAAGGGTTCGGCATTCATACCGGCTATGACTTTGTCAGTGATGTCGAATTCCGGATTCACATACACTGCGTCTTGCAAAACAAGGTCGAATTTCTCAGCTTCTGCTACCTGCTTCACTACCTTTTTTGCTAGCGCAATCATTTTTTGTGCATCTGCCCGCTGTACCGTATTTTCGTCCTCTAAAAATGCATTTCGCTTC
Organism: Burkholderiales bacterium; assembly: GCA_947446855.1. Taxonomy (GTDB): domain Bacteria; phylum Pseudomonadota; class Gammaproteobacteria; order Burkholderiales; family Burkholderiaceae_C; genus Allorhodoferax. Next base: position 4,651 of record CANFIH010000187.1, on the reverse strand, counting down.
TCCTGAAATTCCCGCGACTGTTCTGCAAGTTTCGCCCGTCGCTGAGCGCGCTGCACATCTGTGAGATTCAACACTTCAGCGTCAAATTTATCTGTCTGCATTTTCAATGCATCACCTTGAGTGGCAAGCGCTTTTTCACGAACAGCAAAGTCACGCTCTACGCGTTGCTTTGCCTCAGTGGCTGCATTGGATTCCTTTAAACGCGCGCAGCATTAACGATTGCCACCCTCTGAACTTGTGCAAGTACCTAGAAAGAGACCATGTTCAAGCTCACCAAAGCCATTGCAACGCATTTGCTCATCTTCATATCAAACCCCCGTTTAAATCAGTTTCAAACTATCGTGTGCGTCTGACTATGTCCACAGATTGACTCATTAGTTGGCGAATTTTTGAAGCATCAAATACGCTGGAACTCACCGCTCTGGAGTTGAGCAATACCAGGGTTGCGCTCTGCCCAGCATGTTTGATTTTCATGATCAGGCAATGGCCTGCTTCATTGGTAAATCCTGTTTTAGAGAGCAGAACATCCCAACCCGAAGCCCCCACCAACCTATTGGTATTGTGAAACTCGACCTGCCGCCCATTCATGGGAAACAACTCTGATTGATTGGTCGTGATGTTTCCTATTTCAGAATACGACGCCGCCGCTGCGGCCATCTTTGCCAAATCACTCGCTGTAGAAGTATTTTGTGGCGACAGACCAGTGGGTTCGCCGATCAGTGTTTGCGTCATCCCCAATGTCTTAATTTTGGAATGCACTGCTTCCACGAATGCAGTTCTTCCGCCTGGATAGGTACGAGCGAGCGCCGCCGCCGCCCTATTTTCTGATGACATCAACGCCAATCGAAGTACTGCATTTCGTTCCAATTTAGTACCGACACGAACACGTGACGTGCTGTGTTTAAGGCTATCAACGTCGTCTTCTAGTATGGAAATTTGCTCGTGCATATTGGGCTTACTGTCCAACACAACCATCGCCGTCATTAATTTGGTCAAAGACGCAATTGGCACTGGCGATTCAGCATCTTTCGAAACCATGACCGCGCCCGTTTGGTCATTGATCACGATAGCATGTTGCGAATTCAAGGTCAGAGCAAAAGCACCTGAGACCTGCAATGCAAAAACACCTACAAGGCATTGCAGCAACATATTTTTTATATTCATTCTGTAAATACCATTCGTGTGAATCCCTTGCATGGTGCCTGCAGCTTTGGAGTCACGCTCATGGCACAAAGCCGCGCAACAAGGACGTGGCACAAAAGTCAACCTGAATTAACGCCCAATATCGTTGGCGCAAACTTAGGCGAAACTTAAGTTCAAAAGTAAGGTCTGTTTTTGCATTGTCTGGGGGCTAAAATTTGACAGCACACCCGTGTATTACAGGAAAGTAACCTGTGTCATTTTTTTACCGGAAGCACTTAGTGCAAAAGAGTCGGTTTTATGGGAATGCTTAGTTTCGACTAAATAGTCGTTCACCAGAATCACGCAGGAGTTTTTTCATCCATGCCGCGTAATCACTTGGTTGACGCCATCAGTCACCTGCAATGATTCACGCACAAGTCTTAGTAACCAGGAGAATTCGCTTGAAGTTTACAAACCATTTGACCTTTACAGCTGCATTGACTGCGGCCATTCTGCTCGGTGCATGCAGCAGCACTCCTGTTTCGCCAGTAACCAAGGCGGCAGCACCGGTTGTCGCACCTGCAGTTGTCGTAGCGCCTGCGGCTAAGCCAGCATCTCCTGCCCCTGTTGTATCAGCTCCTATCGCTGCTTACCTAGATCCTGCAAGTCTGTTGTCGCAAAAGCGCAGTATTTACTTTGACTTTGACCAATCCAATGTGAAACCTGACTATGCCCCGTTGCTGGAGTTGCATGGAAAGTACTTGGCCGCTCACCCCAATATAGCCATCAGGGTACAAGGCAATACCGACGAACTGGGTGGTGCTGAATACAACTTGGCTTTGGGTCAAAAACGCGCCGAAGCGGTCACTAGGGCGCTAAGGGTTTACGGCGTGAAAGACTCACAAATGGAGGCTGTAAGTTTTGGTGAAGAAAAACCAAAGGCAACCGGTCATGACGAGGCGGCACACGCGCAGAATCGCCGCGCTGATCTAGCTTATCCCGAAAAATAAGCTAATGAGCACGCTGTCGAATCGTGCTGGCTGACTAAGAAAAACTAGGGTTGACAAGTTCCAGAGGGGGCTGTCGGCCCATTTTCATTATTCGCCCCGTATTTTTCAGGACATCAGCCTCCTTCACTTATGCTGTTCCATAACCACTTATCGTCCATTGCTTTTTCATTTGGGCCACTAAGTATCCGCTGGTACGGGATAGGCTTTGCCGTTGCCTTTTTGCTGGGTGAATGGAGTGTTCGCAAAATGCTCGAGTGGGAGAATTTCTCCAAATTCGATACCAGCAGACTCATGATTTCGGCTCTTGTCGGCACCGTTATAGGGGCCAGAATTTTTCACTGTATTTTTTACGATCCAGGTTACTACTTAGCCAACCCTTGGAAAATTTTTGCAGTCTGGGAAGGCGGCCTGGCAAGTCACGGGGGGGTCATTGGACTCATCCTTGGATTGGCTTTTGCATCCCAAAGAATGCCCAAGGGCAGTCTGATAATGCTCTTGGATCGGATCACAATTGCAGCGGCTTTTGGTGGAGCCATTGTTCGGCTGGCAAACTTTGCAAACTCTGAGATTTTGGGCATCCCGACTGGGGGTGCATTTGGAGTTGTGTTTGATGCAGTTGATCAGGTTGCGCGTCATCCTGTTCAACTCTATGAAGCTGCCACATACTTTCTTCTATCAGTGTTCCTGCTTGGCTTATTCTTCTGGTCCAACGTTCGTTCAAGACGCGGGGTTTTGACCGGGATTTTTATGATTGGTATTTTCGCCGCAAGACTGATGCTTGAGCCTTTCAAAATGCCTCAGGCTTCCTTTGAAGCGGGGTACTGGGCGTCGGTCGGACAATCATTAAGTATTCCGTTTGTACTTTTCGGATTTGCTTTAGTTGTGCGGTCGTGGAAGAAAAATGACAAATCACCGCTACATACTCAATCGGCTTAAAAGTGAAAGCTGTATCGAGAGGATTAGTCAGCTGTGCAGTTTATTGGCATTTTTCGCCCTAGGGCCCCTGTCACTGACATGTGCGTTTGCCAATAGCGCCGTTGACGAAAGTTTGCTTGGACTATCTGAGCAGGCATTTCAAGAGTCAATGCCTGAAGTTACCAAGGCTTTGAAACCTAACTGGGGTCCACACGGTGTTCGCGGATTATTCACACTTAACAAAGTAAATCTGCATGGTCAGAACTTCGATGTGGTGTTCTATTTCAAAAACAAACGGCTTGCACGTATAGAGCATCGAAGAGTTCTAATTGATGGCAAGTGCGAGTCTGATTTCAACGTTCTGATATCCACTTTGAACCTCAAATATGGTGATGGCACAGGCCCCGCAGACGCATCTCAATCCAGGAATTCTGGCGCCTCATTCGCATGGAAGGGCGAGCGCTTTACGGCGATGGCATACAAGCTTGTGAACAAAAGCCGCTGCGAATTTCTGGTAGCTCTAGAACCGCGTCACGATATAGATGCTTCAACGTTATAAGACGTTGCAGTAGCAAAAAACTGGCCGTGAAATGAGTGTTCCATGACCAGTTAATTTTTGGAATGCCAATTACTTGTACGCAACCGGTTTCCCTGCGTTGTCCTTGATGTCACCCCATGACTTTTGAATTGCAGTTACAACCGCTGGAGGCATCGGTACGTAATCGAGATCAGCCGCCGCCTTTCCACCATTCGCATAGGTCCAGTTAAAGAATTTCAGTACTTCTGAGGCATTTGCTGGCTTGTCTTGCTTGGCATGCATCAAAATGAAGGTTGCACCGCTGATAGGCCAAGAATCCTTACCTGGCTGATTCGTCAGAATTTGGTAGAAAGATTTCGTCCAATCCGCCCCCGCTGCAGCCGCTTTGAATGCAGAGTCATCTGGTTGGACAAAGTTGCCTGATGAATTCTGCAAAATTGCATAGTTCATCTTGTTCTGCTTCACGTAGGAGTATTCAACGTAGCCGATAGAGTTGGGAATTCTGTTAACAAATGCAGAGACGCCCTCATTGCCTTTTCCACCTGCTCCAATGGGCCAATTAACAGCGGTACCCTCACCGACTTTTGACTTCCAATCGGAACTGACTTTGCTCAGATAGTTGGTGAAAATGAAAGTGGTTCCAGAGCCGTCAGCGCGGCGAACCTGGGCAATTTCCACGTCGGGCAGGGGCAATGTAGGATTCAACGCCTTGATGGCTGGATCATTCCACTTGGTAATTTTGGCAAGAAAGATGTCGGCTAACACCGGTCCTGTTAATTTCATCTGGCCAGGCTCAATCCCCTTAATGTTGATTACGGGAACTACTCCCCCCCATCACAGTGGGAAACTGTAGCTGGCCCTTTGCCTTCAAAACTTCATCTGTCAAAGGCATATCTGAGGCGCCAAAATCAACAGTTTTCGAATCAATCTGCTTGATGCTGCGTATTCTGGCGACCGTGACCGATCGTTCTGGCGATCGTGACCGGTTTGCAGCGGTTTGGAGTTGCGCGGTTAAATTGTAGTGGTGTCGGTCACGATGGGTCTGGTTTGGGCTCCTTTTTTATTG
>CANFIH010000186.1 GCA_947446855.1 Burkholderiales bacterium | reverse complement strand
GCCAGCCGCCGTTTGGCCGCCGGTGAAATCGGCACGCCCGAAATGCTGGTCATCACCAGCCGCGACCCCGGCGCGCCGCCCGTGGAATACCTCAAGGCTTCCGGCGGCATCTTCCGCGACATGCTGATCCACGACTTTGACGTGTTCCGCTGGATTCTGTGCGCCGACGGCGACGAGGCCGCCTGGCTCAGCGCCACCGCCTCCGTGCTGACCGACCCGGCCATCCAGGGCGCCGGTGATTTCGACAGCACCGCGGTGACCATCCGCACGAAAAAAGGCCGCCTGTGCCAGATCAACACCACGCGCCGCGCCGCCTACGGTTACGACCAGCGCTTTGAGGTGCTGGGCTCCACCGGCCTGCTGCAATGCGGCAACCACACGCCCACCGAGGTGGTGCAGTGGAACGCGGCCGGCATCCATGCCGACAAGCCCGAAGCCTTTTTCCTGCAGCGCTACGCCGCCGCCTACCGTCTGGAAATCGAGCACTTCTTCGCCTGCCTGCAAAGCGGTGCGGCCTTCAAGACCACCGTGGCCGATGGAGTGGCCGCACAAAAGTTGGCCGATGCCGCCACGCTGAGCGCCCAGAGCGGCCAGGCCGTGGTGTTCTAGAGGGCAACAGCTTCAGCAGGCGTTGCAGGCAGCGACAGCGCTGTTCACCTTGATGCGGGTCTGCTCGGTCAGATACTCCAGAAACACCCGGCTGCGCTCGGGCATGAACTGGCGGCTGGGCAGGGCCGCATACAGCGTGAGCCGCCCGGCAATCCAGGGCCGCAGCACCCGCAGCAACTCGCCGCGCAGCAGGTAGGGCGCCACCAGGTCCAGCGCGACCGAGGTGATGCCGGCACCATCCAAGGTGGCGCGCAACAGCGTGTCGCTGTGGTTGACCCACAGCACCGGCTGCACCGGCACGTCCACGCTCTCGTCGTGGTTGTCGGGGTTGATCAGGCGCCACAGGTTCGGGCGCGAGTCGGGCGAGCGCAGGCGCAGGATGTCGTGCCGCAGCAGGTCTGCCGGCGCGAAGGGTGTGCCGCGGCTCTTCAGGTAGGCGGGGGCGCACACCAGAATGGCCTCGGTGCTGGAGACCTTGCGCGCAATCACATCACCGTCAAAACCATCGTTGGTGGGCAGCAGGGTGATGTCGTATTCCTCCACCGGCGGCTCGTTGAAGGCCGCCACCTCGATGTTGAGCACGATCTTGGGGTGCAGTTGTCGAAACCCTGCAATCAGCGGCGCCAGCACATGTGTGGCCAGCACCGGCGGCGCCAGGATGCGCAGCACCCCGGCCAGCTCGTGGGTCTGTGAACTCACGGCCTGGTCGGCCTCGTCAATGTCCTGCAGGATGGCGCGCAAGCGGCCCAGGTAGTTTTCGCCCGCGGCGCTGAGCGACAGGCGGCGCGTCGTGCGGTGCAGCAGCCGCGTGCCCAGGTGCTCCTCCAGGTCGGCGACCAGCCGGGTCACCACGGCGGGCGACATGTCCAGCGCGCGTGCGGCAGCGGCAAAGCCGCCTTCGTCTATGACCTTCTGAAACACCCGCATCGACATTAACCGGTCCATAAGCTCACTCCAGTGGGCTCGATTATTGCCGCCTGCGCCGGGCCTGCGCGCGGGGCTGTACAGGTCCCGCAGAGGGTCGGCAGGGGATCGCGCCGAACCGGTTTGCAGCTAGGCAATGTGTCTGGTGTTTGCAAATAACGCAGTGGATGGCTTAAGTTTTTTTGGGGCCTTGCCGATTAAAAAATTAACTATATACATCAGGAGAAAATCACATGCGGTGGTTTTTTACATCCTTGCTGGTCCTGTTGAACCTTGTGGCTTGTGGCGGCGGCGGTGGCGCTGGAGGCGGCAGCAGCAATGTCACGGGCAGCAACAGCACCGCCATTGCACTCAGCGGTGTGGCCGCGGTGGGCGCCGCCATCAGTGGGCGCATTTACGTGCTGGATGCCGGCGGACATGAACACTATGTGGACAGCACGGACGGGCACTTCAATTTCAATCTGGTCGGCATCAAGGCACCGGTCCTGCTCAAGGCGCAGTGGAACGACAGCAGCGGCAGCCACCGCTTGTATTCGTTTGCCAGCAGCGACGGCACCGCCAACATCAGTCCTCTGACCCATTTTGCGGTCACGGTGGCCACCTCCGGTTCTCTCGACGCTCTGTACGAGGCTCCCAGTGCCAGCGCATTTGCAGCCTTGCAAAGCGCTTTGCCGGACGCCATTGCCCGGCTGCAAATCTACCTGCAGCCCATGATGGCGCGCTACGCGGTCTCCAATGCCAACCCGATCACCTTCGGCTTTGTGCCCAACCACGCCGGCATGGATGCGCTGTTGGACAACCTTGCCATCAGCTACACCGGCGGCAATGTCACGCTGGTCGACAAGGGCAGCAATGCCACCTTGTTGACGGCCTCGCTGGCCCGCATGTCCAACGCCGTCACGTCGGCCAACTGGAGCCCGTTGGACGCCTCCCTGGCTGTCGATACCGATGTGGCAATCGACCGCAACGGCCAGGGGCTGGTGCTCTGGTCCGAACGGGTCAATGGCAGCCACCTGCTCAAGGCCAGGGCGCTGCATGGTGCCAGCCCGGCGGTGACGCTGAGCACGTCGGGCGATGCCGCCGCACCGCGTCTGGCGGTGGACGGCGCAGGCAATGCCCTGGCGGTCTGGACCCAGTACAGCGACGCACGCAATAGCGTGTGGGCCAGCCACTACCTGGCCAGCATCGATTTGTGGGATACGCCGCACAGGGTGTCATCCCCTGCCGCCGAGGGCAACGCCCAGTTGCCGGATCTGGGGATGGACCAGAGCGGCAACGCGATTGCCGTGTGGCAGCAGGGCGACGGCCGCAGCACACGCACGGATGGCTGGGCTGCGCAATACAGTGCCGGCAGCGCCGCCTGGTCGGCGCCGACCATGGTGAGCGACGGCAGCAACAGCGCGCACAGCCTGCACGTGGCCGTCAACGCCAGCGGCCAGGGCCTGCTGGCCTGGGAGCAGGAGCGCGGCAACGGCAGTGCATTGGTCAGCCAGCCCACGGATATCTGGGTGCGCATGCTCAGCCCGGGTGCCGGCTGGGCCAGCCCCGGCCTGGTCAATGCCCGCGCCGGCAAGGTCAACACGGCCTATGTGTACGGCAGCCTGGCCCTGGCGGTGAATGCCAAGGGTGCGGCCGCCGTGCTGTGGTCGCAAAGGCTGTTGCCCGCCCTGCCCATGGTGGTGGATGCAGCCCTGTACAGCCCGGCCACCGGCTGGCAGGACGCCGCCAGCATTGTTCTGGCCAGCACCGAGGATTGCCACGATCCGGTAGTGGCCCTGGACGATGCCGGCAATGCGCTGGCCGTGTGGCAGCAGCAGACCGACTACGGCGCCTATGGCGGCAGCAACCGCTATGTGGCCGGCCAGGGCTGGGGCACGCCGGGGCACTTTGTGGACTCCCGGCTGGGCGACACCTTTCTGCCCAATCTGGCCATGGACGCGGGCGGCAATGCCACCGTGGTCTGGTATCGCTGGTCCGGCACCAATGCCATCGACCTGATGATCAACCGCTTTACGCCCGACCAGGGTTGGGCCGATGCCACCGTGTTTGCGCCAGCCGGCAGCGCAGGCAGCATGGCGCTTGCGCTGCCACATGTGGTGGCCAACGCGGCCGGACAAACCCTGGTGGTATGGAGTTCCGCGCTGCGCGCGGTAGCATCATGGCTTTGAATGCCAAACCCACCCACGCTTGCACCTGCCACCCTGAGGGCCCGGTTGCGCCTGTTTTTTCTGGGTGACGGGCTGCAGGCTTCGCGCCCCATCGTCTGGGTGATCGGGTTCTTCGCCTTTCTGAACGTGTACTCCATGCAGGCGGTGCTGCCCATGGTGATGCAGGACTTCCATGCCTCCCCCGTGCAGGCCGGCGTGACGGTGGGGGCCACGGTGCTGGCGATTGCCCTGGTCTCGCCCTTCATGGGCATGCTGTCGGATGCCCTGGGGCGCAAAGTCATTTTGTGCAGCTCGCTGTTTGCCCTGACCCTGCCCACCGCCCTGATTCCGCTGGCGCCCACGCTCAGCGCCATCGTGCTGCTGCGCTTTGTGCAGGGACTGGCGGTGCCCGGCATTGTGGTGGTGCTGATTGCCTACCTGTCGGAAGAATTCAAGGCCGGCGGCGTCGCCCGCATGACCAGCACCTATGTGGGCGGCACCGTGATGGGCGGCTTTTGCGGGCGCTTTATCACCGGGCATGCGGGTCACCTGCTGGGCTGGCGCGGCGCCTTCTTCACGCTGGCAATCCTCAATTTTCTGGGCGCGCTGCTGGTGCTGTGGCAGTTGCCGGCTTCGCGCCATTTTGTGGCCAACCGCAACGCGCGCGGCGCCCTGCAAACGCTGCGGCGCCACCTCAGCAACCACCGGTTTCTGGCCATTTGTTCGCTGGGCTTTTGTGTGCTGTTCTCGCTGGTGGGTAGCTTCACCTATGTGAATTTGTATCTGGCACAACCGCCCTTCAGCCTGTCTACCGCGGGCCTGGCCAATGTGTTCGGCGTCTACCTGCTGGGCGTGGTGATTACGCCCATGGCCGGACGCCTGATCGTGCGCCATGGTTTCCTGCGCTCGGTGCTGGTGTCGCTGGGCCTGTCCGCCGGCGGCTTGCTGCTCACGCTGGCACCTGCGCTGCCCGCCGTGATGGCAGGGCTGGCGCTGTGCTCCAGCGCGGTGTTCATCTGCCAGTCGGCCACCATCAGCCACATTGCCGACAACGTGACCGAGGGCCGCTCCCTGGCCACCGGCCTCTACTACTTCAGCTACTACGCCGGGGGCGCGGCAGGCAGCTGGGTGGCGGGCCTGGCCTTTGAGGGCTGGGGCTGGCCGGGCTCGGTGCTGTCCATCATTGTGTTCCAGTTGCTGGCCGCCGGCATCGCCCTGGCCTTTTTGCAGCCGCAGGCGCCTGCCCTGCACGCAGCTTCGTAGACCTGGGGCAAAGCGGGTGAGCGGTTCCGCACTATCATCCCTGCCTACTCAAGGCGCCAGCGGGCGCCACCAATTAAAGGAATATGCAACATGGGCGCGCAGTGGAAAGCAAAGGGTAAAGATCTGGCAGCCAATGCCAGGGGCAAGATGTTCACCAAGCTGGTCAAGGAAATCACCGTAGCCGCACGCAACGGTGCTGACCCCGCCAGCAACGCACGCCTGCGCCTGGTGGTGGAGCAGGCCCGCAAGGTCTCCATGCCCAAAGACACCCTGGACCGGGCCCTGAAAAAAGGCTCGGGGGTGGGCGACGATGCTACGCACTACGAGCGCGTGATGTACGAAGGCTACGCCCCGCACCAGGTGGCGGTGATGGTGGAGTGCCTGACCGACAACGTCAAACGCACCGCGCCTGAAATGCGCGTGCTGTTCCGCAAGGGCCAGCTCGGCACCTCCGGCTCGGTGGCCTGGGACTTTGACCACCTGGGCATGATCGAGGCCGCCCCGATTGCCCCCGGCACCGATGCCGAAACCGCCGCCATCGAGGCCGGCGCACAAGACCTGGAGCCCGGCGAAGAAGGCAACACCCTGTTCCTGACCGACCCGGCCGAGTTGGACCTGGTCAGCCGCGCGCTACCGGCCCAGGGCTTTAACGTGCTGTCCATGAAGCTGGGCTACAAGCCCAAGAACCCGGTAGACCCCACCAGCCTGAGCCCTGCGGCACTGGAAGAGGTGGAAGCCTTTCTGGCCGCCATTGACGCGCACGACGACGTGCAAGAGGTCTACGTCGGCCTGGCCGGCTGAACGTAGCCCCCACGCTCCCCCGCTACGCGTGGGTCGCTGCCCCCCGAGGGGGCCTGACCCCGCTTGGGGCGGCCCGGCGCGGGGTCAATAGCCCCCACGCTCCCCCGCTACGCGTGGGTTGCTGGCCCGGGGGCCAACCCGGCGGCGGGTTCACTTTCACTATTTAGAACGGCTTCGGGCGCGGGGTCTTGTCGGAGGACGGTGGCAGGGTCGGCACCGTGAAGGCGGGCTGGTCGCCGGTCAGCGTTTTCAGAAACGCCACGATCTGCGCGTTTTCAGATCCTGTGAACTTCTTGCCCAGCTGGATGCGGCCCATGGTCTCCACGGCTTCGCTGAGTGTATTGGCCGAACCGTCATGGAAGTAGGGGTAGGTCAGCTCCACATTGCGCAGCGTAGGCACCTTGAAGTTGAAGCGGTCCGCGTCCTTGCCGGTCACGGCGGCGCGGCCTGCGGCTTGCTTGTCCCCGGGGAAGGGGGCCACCACACCGAGCTTCTGGAATGAATTGCCGCCCACGGCTTCGCCGTTGTGGCAACCCACGCAGCCGCTGTCCTTGAACAGCTTGTAGCCGGCCACTTCCTCACCCGACAGTGCGTCTTGCTTGCCCAGCAGCCACTGGTCAAAACGGGAGTTGGGCGTGACCAGGGTTTTCTCAAACTCGGCAATGGCGGCGGTGACCTGGTCAATGGCCAGCTTGTCACTGCCAAACACCTGTTTGAATTCACGCACGTAGGCCGGGATGGAGCGCAGCATGTCCACCGCCAGCGTGTGGCTGAAGCCCATCTCCCCCGGGTTGGCAATCGGGCCGCCGGCCTGGGCTTGCAGGTCGGCTGCGCGGCCATCCCAGAATTGCGCCAGGTTCAGGCTGGAATTCAATACCGTGGGTGCGTTGATCGGGCCCTGGTGCCAATGGTCACCAATCGAGGTGGGCAGGTTGTCGGTGCCGCCCATGGACAGGTTGTGGCAGGAGTTGCACGAGATGAAGCCGGACTTGGACAGGCGCGGATCAAAGTACAACTTCTTGCCCAGCTCCACCATGCCCACGTTGAGCTTTTGGGGTGGACGCACAGGGGTGATGGGCTCGCTGGTTTGCGCACCTGCGCTGGAGACGGCGAGACCGGCACAAAGAAGGGTGATTGCGGCAACGGTTTTTCTGATGGGCATAGCCAATTTCCTTATTGTTTTTCAATGAACGCTAGCTTGGATACAGGCCACACAGCCTGGGCTGGCGGCACTGCAAGCAAAAGTCTAGGTTTGGAAATGTGCGGGCGCTTGATAAGTGTCAAGGCCGCAGGCTCGGCGGCGTTATCAGCGGCCGGTCTTGGTCAGGCGCAGGCCACTGCCAAAGCTCCAGAGGCGCGTGACTTCCACCACGTCATAGTCCAGCGCCAGCTCCGGCGGTATGCGGCTATACGGCTCCAGGCTGGAAATAATGATGCGGATGGCATCGTCAATGGCCGCGATGCCGCTGGAGCGCTTGAACACCACGTTATCCACGCTGCCGTCCAGGCGCAGGGTCACGGTCACGATGGGGTTGGTATAGGGGCCGCTTTTGGCGGCGTCCAGAAACTCGAAGTCCGCGTTTTGCTGCACCCGCTGGCTCCAGGTCTCGGCAAAGATGGCCAGGCGGTCATCCAGGTCGGGGCGGCCGATCAGGGTGCGCCGGCGCGGTTTTTCGGCGGGCGCTTCGGTGAGCACATCCGGAATACGCGCTGCCTGCTGACGCTCACGTGCTGCCGCCTGCTCGGCCGCGGTGCGCGCGGCCTGTTGCCGTGCGGCGTCCTGCCGGGCTTGTTCCTGTTTGGCCTGCTCCTGGCGCGCGGCTTCCAGACGATTGGCTTCCCGGCGTACGGACTCTTGCTGTGCCTCTTTTCTTGCCGCTTCCTGTGCCAGACCTGCCGCTACGCGCGCGGCTTCTGCGGCCTGGCGCGCCGCCTCCTGTTGCGCGGCGGCTTGTTGGCGCGCGGCATTCTCGGCGGCTTGAGCTGCCGCCGCATTGGCAGCGGCTTCCTGACGTGCCGCTTCCTGTTGTGCGGCTTGCCGGGCGCTGGCTTGTCGCGCCGCTTCCTGTTGCGCTGCGGCCTGGCGGTTGGCCTCCTGCTGCGCTGCTGCTTGCTGGCGCTCGGCGGCCTGTGCCTGTGCCTGTGCCTGTGCCTGTGCCTGTGCCTGTGCCTGTGCCTGTGCCTGTGCCTGTGCCTGTGCCTGTGCCTGTGCCTGTGCCTGTGCCT
>CANFIH010000185.1 GCA_947446855.1 Burkholderiales bacterium | reverse complement strand
TATAAAGCGACCCGCGATGGGTGCAACCTGGTCGATTCCCTCGACCGATCCGAGACCACTGCGCCGATGGCAGCTTACACAAGCAACCGGGGCACCTTGGAGCTCTACTCCGCCAAAACGCACACCCGTGATGGGTTTGCCATTGGCTCCAATTCCTTCGAGATAAATCTTACGACCAATCTCCACATCCTCTTGAGAAACCACCCCAGCAAGCGATTGCTCGCCGCCGGGGGGTCCTGTTCTATCTCCTGCTTCAGCCATGGCCGAGGCAGGCATCGCAGCAAAAACCGACGTGGTCAGGCCAGCGGCCAGAAGGCCGAGAACCACAAAACGCCGGATTGCTTTAACGAGAATCATTTTTTAATTTCCAGTAGTTCAACATCAAACACTAGGACTTCGTTGGGTCCGATCATGTCGCCCACACCGCGATCGCCGTAGGCGAGCGCTGAAGGCACCATCACCTCCCATTTGGAACCCACTGGCATCTGCTTGATCGCTTCGCGCCAACCCATGATGGCCTGGCTCACACGCAGGGTGGAAGTCTTGCCTTCAGCTGTCGCGTCAAACTCCACGCCATCGATGGTCGTACCGCGGTAGCGGGTGATCACCACGTCTGATTCCACAGGCTTGGGGCCGTCGCCGGCCTTCAGCACGCGGTACAGAACACCATTGCCCAAGGCCTTGACATCGGGTTTGGCCTTTTGTGTAGCCATAAACTCGTTGCCACGCTTGCGGTTCTTGTCAGCCAGTTCACGTTGACTGGTGGCCATGGTGCGGCGCAACTCGTCCTTCAGACGGTTCATTACCAGGTTGATCTCACGATCACTCATCTTCATCTCTTTGCCGGCCAGCGCGTCACGCATTCCCTGGATCATTACTTCAATGTCAAACGCAACATCGTTTTTGACGTAGTTGCGGATGGCCATCACGCCGGTGGCGTAGCTGATCTGTTCCTTGGAAGCAAATGAATGTCCGGCTTGTGCAGCTGGGGCTGTGTCTGCGGGTGCGGTAGTTGCCTGGGCAACTGCTCCACCTGCGGCCACTGCCAGCATGCAGGCAACAAGGGGTTTGAGTAAAGTTTTCATTTGGAAATCATATTAGATTCAAAAGGCGCCGACCACCTTGCAGCGGTCGGCGCCATCGACTGACGCTTACTTCAGTGTTATCGGGCCGATAACCGTCGAGTTAGCGCTGGTACCACGTGGGTTGGTCGCAGTCATACGGATGTACACAGTCGCTGGGTTCGGGTTGGTACCCGTACCGCGGTTCACGTTCACAGTAGCCGTTGTAGCACCGTTGACATTGTTGGCTGTCACCGTAGTTGCTCCTGTCATTGCTGCGTTATTCGCATACTGCACAGTCACACTTGACGCAGGCGCATTGCCAACTTGGGTCCAGCTCAGAGTAACCGCATCAGTAGCCAGCGGAATAATGTTTAACAACATATTGCGCACCACGTTGGTAGCGGTCACAGCCGAGGGTGCAGCCGGTGCTCCAACCGTGAGGTTGAAGGTGTTGGACTGCAAAGATGTCATTGCCGGTGCAGTTTGAACGCCGACTACGTAGTACGAGTAGGTAGATCCATTGGTAAGACCCGTGTTGGTGTAAGTCACCGTACCACCCGAAGCAGTAGTTTGCGCAGCCGTCCGAGTTACCGTGGTCAGCAGACTGTACGCACCATTGTTGACAGAACGATAGACCCTGAAGCTGTTTTCAGTCTTGGTCGTGTCAGTCCATGTCAACACAGCACTAGTGGTACCCGAAAGGTATCCCACCAGACCGCTTGGAGCAGCCAGCACAGCAGCAGGTGTGGTCAGCTGAACCGTGTTGGACACTGCGCTCTTACCAGCATTCTTCACCGTCACCGTGTAGTTGTACATCGTATTGGCCACTGCAGTGTTGTCGGTGTAGCCTGTGGCTGTTCCGGCGGCCGTAAAGGTCACCGTGCCAGCACCGCCAGTACGAACAATGCTGTAGCTCGTCGAGGGCTTACCAGCCGTCCAGGTCAGAACAACCTGTGTGGCAGAGGGCGTAGTTCCAGACAGAACCGGCGCTGCGGGTACAGCGTAGGTGTCAACCGTCTGAGGTGTCGAAACCGCTTCTGCATAGCCACCGACTGCCGCAACCACATAAGAGTAAATGTGGTCAGCTGCCAGCGTAGCGTCAGTGAAGCTGCTACCTGTCGATGGCAGAGTCAGAGCCAGCTCAGTGGCGATCGGGGCGTAAGAGCCAACAACACCGGCCAAAGAAACATCTGCACGACGCAACTCGAACTTGTACTCGCTATCGCTGTGGTCGGTGAAGCCGACCGTTGCGGTTGTACCTGTAGCAGTGGCGACGACCGTCGGTGCCGTAGATGCTGGCATGGCTTCGTTAGCGGCGAAATGGATCGGACGCATGAAGTCGTTTTCTTCGTGACCGAGGATGTGGCAGTGCCACACATATTCCCAACCGAAGTTGACCGACGCATTGGTCACGACAGCCGGGTTACCGGTCAGCGGATCGATCTGCGTGAAGCCAAACGGTGAGCCTTCAGGCTGCGTTGGGTCCATCAGGCGTTGGCTTAGTGGCACACCGAAACCAGGCAATACAGGCTTCTTGGCACGCACGGCGACGATGATGTCTTCCAGCGGGCTCATCATGACCGTTTCTTTCCAGCCCATTTCCTTGGGTTCGATCGGTTGGATGAAACCGTCCCAGCCCACACGGTTGATCACTTGTACGTCGAGCAAGTGGAAGTGCACAGGGTGCGAGTCCACGCCGTTGTGTGTGATCTTCCAGATCTGGGTTTCGCCGTCGGCAAACTTCTCAGTCGTCTCGTCAACATAGCCGAGCGGAATGGTGGTTTGTGTCAACGCGCTGGTGAAGGGCAGCTCGATACCCAGGGTCGCGTTCAGGCGGCCATAGGTGGGGTCGAACAGTTCCTGGATGGTCTTCGTCTTAACCAGGTAGCTGGCCTTGGCACCTGCAGTCGCAGCGGCGGTTGCCACTGGAACTGCTGCTGTGAAGGGAGTTGCTACGACGGCCTGAGACAAGGTAACCGCTGGCACTTCGGCCGCAGCATAACCGGCACCTGGGTTGGTCAGGGTAATGTCAAATACCTTGCCGGTAGCGTATGCCACAGCGTTCACCGTACCTGCCTTGGCCAAGCCCGTGAGGGGGTCGATTGGCAAACCACCGCGAATGTTGACATTGAATACGCCTGGGGTCAGGTCGACGTAGCCGCCACCGCCAGAGGTGAGCGCATTCATGGCAGGTGTCGTGTTGTCAGTACCGTACAAAACGATGCTGTCAACCAGACCCGTGACCGTAGCCTTGGCACCAGTGCCTGGGCCAGCAACACCACTTACCGAATCCTTGTTGGTAATGGTGATCAGGGGGATGGAGCTATAGCCCTTGCCAGGGGTGGAGATCACGATGCCGGTGACCTTGCCGCCTGCGACGGTGGCATAGCCGGTTGGCGTCACGCCAGGCGTTGGGTTGTTAACCGTTGCGCCAGGAGCGGGGGTGAAGTTGATAACCAACCTGCCGCTAGGCGGGTTATAACCAGCGCCGGGAGCTGTAACAACGCCCGATGTGGTGTCCACACGCAGGAAGGCATTGGCCATCAGGCCATTGCCGCCACCACCGGAGAAGCTCATCAACGGAGCGGTGGTGTAACCCTTGCCCGCGTCAGTGATGTTGAGCTTTTCAACCTTCATGGTGGCCACACCTGTGGCAGCGACGCCACCTGCTGTCGGTGCAGCGATAGACACTGTGGGAGCCACAATGTAGCCAGAACCTTGTTGCGTTGTTGGAACCAACACATTGGCAAGACCCGTGCTAGGCGTGCCTGGGGTGAACTGGAAAGTCGGGTTCTTCAGCGAACCGAGGTAGATGTCGCCGTACATGTCGGCGGGCTTGAAGTTCTTCCAGGTGTCGGTCGTGTCAAAGCCAGCGTAAACGTCCTGTGCAACCACGGGGCGACGTGCCGGATCGGAGAAGTAGGCGTTGCTGATCGATGTGTTCAGTACAGCGGGGTCGAGTAAAGGCGACACGGAACCAGTGGCAGTAGCCTTCACCTTGATTTGCATCATGGTACGGGTATTCGGGCCATAGCCAGGCTTGGTGTCTTCTTGACCACCTTCTTGGGTCTGATCGCCCACGCCGGTGAACAGGTCATTGCGTGGATCGCCAGCAGGCACGGGGGCGCCGGAATCGTTGTACACCAACAATGTCTTGCCAGCGTATTGCGAGAAGTCGATCACCACATCAGCACGTTCGGCCGGTGCAATCAACAGACCGGAGTTACCCAGATCGACGTTCAAAACAACGATACGGCCTTTGTCCTGGATGTAGTTGATGGGTGTGGGTTCGTAGACAGCAACCTTGGGCAACCAGCCAGATTCATTGGCAACCTGATAGATCGTTGGGCCAACGCCAGCGGGGTTGGGCACGCCACCGATACGACCGTCTGTGGGCCATGTTTCGGGTGTGCAGAACTTGGTAGAGGCGCCAATCGGAGTCGGACGACGCTGACCAGGAGCGCAAGCATCAGCTGCTAGCGGGGCGCCGGCGGGCACCATGTTGATTTCTGTGGCGCCAATGGGGCTTGTGACAACCGTACCGTCAGCCAGCGTAGCGTCAGTCTGTGCTTCAAACAGGTTGAAGGTCAGCATACGGTCGTTGGTGGCGTTGAGCAGACGGAAACGGTAGGTCGTGGGATCCACTTCCAGTGTTGGGTAGGCCACACCGTTGATAACGGGGGTGTCGTGCCAGCCTTCAGGCGTGGTGGTCACGGAGTTTTCGTAACCTGCAGGCGAATAAGTGCCTTCTGGCAGGTTGTACAGCGCAGGGAACACGGGCCAGAACCAGGGGCCATAGTGCCAGCGGCCTACGGAGTTCCAGTTGTTGGCTTGGTTGGGGTCTTGCACGGTTTCGTACACGTGGGGGAACCATGAATCGCCAGGTTGACCCCAGGCAGTGGTGTTCCAGTGTGCGTCTTGCAAAGCGATGTCGTCAGGCACGAACGTGCGGTCTTGCATCACCAGCGGGATGGTGCGGCTGGCGGGTGGCAACACGGGCGTTATCGGTTTGGCGAATGCGCCAGAACCAACCGAGATTGCACCGGAGCCTTCTGTAAGGGCTATTTCGACCGGGTCGGTGACCAGGTAAGCGGAAGCCATACCAGCGTACACGTTCAGGCGGGTCGAGCCGAAGGTGTGGTCGTGGTACCACTCCATGCGGGCTGTGTGGCCATTGGGGTAGTACAGCGTCAAAGCGCCGTCGCCCGGATCGTTCATGTCTGGCACGTTTTGGGTGCTCACGCCCTTGATGTAGTTGGGCAACATGTTGGGGTCAAGGAAGCCGAGCGGATCGTTGAATGCCGATGCCAGGCTGCCAGGAACAGTCGCGTCATTTTCACCTGCGGGTGTGATCCACTGGTGGGGTGTGCCGTCACTGATCCAGGGTGTATCGCCGCCGTGCAAGTGCACCGAGGCGCGGTTTTGTGTGTATTCGGTCAAACCATCGGGGCCGACGCCGGCACCCAGAATGGACTTGTCAACTGGCAGGAACAGGTCGCCATTGCGCTTGGTGACGTTGTACGTGGGCACTGTAATCAACTTGTTTGTGGCGGGGTCGACTTCTTGCTTTGTGCCAGCAACGAATTCAGCACGGCCGACCGGCAATAGGTTGAGCACCTTCATGCGGGTCGGGGTGTCTTTGGTGGCTGCAATGACTGGTCCCAGGAAGTGGGGAGCATCGACAACCTTGGCTTGCACTTTGGAGCCAGTCAGTTTGCCAGTGGCGTCAGTACCATTGATCATGATGGCCACTGCATCGCTAGGAACGGTATCTCCAACGGCAAAAGCAACTTTACCGCTGCTGTTGGGGTAGTACAGCGCCAAGGCTTTGCTACCGGTCAACGCGGTACGACCGTTGCTGGCTGCGTGGTCGATTTGCACATAGCCGCGCAGCAAGGAGGCCTTGCGCAGGTCGGAGTGGAACTTCTCGGTGTATTCAACAATACCGATTTCGTAGTAGTCGTGCGTAGTTTCAAAGCCTTGGGGGTTGACCCACTTGGAAGAAACAGCCACGGGGATGTATTTCTCGACAGCCGTAGTGCCATCCATCACGGTTGCGCCGTTATAGAGACCTGTCAAGGCGTCAACTGTGCGGCCGGGCACGGGCAGTTTGTCCACGAACTTACGCAGTGCCGTGCCGGTGTTTTGGCCAACAATTCCCAACGTATCACTTTCGGGAACGGCTGTAGTCCGAACGCCGGACGGGCTGTAGGCAAAGAACGTCGCTTTGCGGTGGTCGAGGCCATCGGCTCCGGTGACGGTGGCAAAGCCTGCTCCAGCGAAAGCCGCTTGAGAAGCTGCAATGCCGGTGATCGCTACTGCGACCGATGCCGCTACGCGGCTGAGTTTGAACTTGTTTCTCACTTTAATTTCCTTCTCTTAAGGGCTCGCAGTTTTAAAGTTGACCGCGTGCAGATTTATGTTAAGACTGACCACCAAGGCATTTGCATTGACCACCGTCTTGGTCCGGCTGCCACTTCTCCGTACTTTCCGTTTTAGTTGACGCTAACTGCATCCATCTCATTTGATTTCCGGCTTACGTCGTAACTCAGAAATCGATGCAATCAGCCCCAACTTTCAACTCCACCGTCAAAACAACCGATCCAGACTGACTTTTTCGAATTGCTATGACTAATTAACTTAAGGCGTGCTAAGTATTGTTCAGGGATACACATTTAGACACTCTGTTACAAACAGCAAAATGATCAAAGTGTGAGAAATTACCGCTTTTATCAGAAAAGAAATGCCGAATTTAAGACTTCCAAGCCTCAAACGGGATTCCAAGGCCTGTCTATTCGGACCTTTGGCTATTGAAAGAAGTGCTACGGATGGGGGCTGCTGCCTCTGGAAAAAAGGGGTCAACCCGCAAAATCGTGTTACATGTCTAAGCGTGCTGCGCCTGAACGGGGCGCGGATTACGCGGTTAGTTGAATTAACCGCACAGTTGAATCTTAAGAAAGCCCGGCGCCCTGCCTGAGGCTAGCTAGTCGTTGGCTACCCCAACGCAAACGCGCCCGGTTTGCCCGGTTTGAAATGCTGAAATTGCGTCAGTCGGCACCCGAAAGACAAGAAAAAACCCTTATAAATCAAAGATCTATAAGGGTTTTTCGACTCCATTGGCCATTCGACGAATTTCAACGTCTTTCATCACTTGTTCACGATGGCTTTAATGTCCTTCACCATTAGGTGCAAGTGGAACGGGTCTGTGGCGCTGGGTTCAGACTCCCAATTCAGGCACCACTGCCTAGCCGAGTCGTCCTTGGTATGTACCAGCAGCGCCCGAATCTCAGTGCGCCCTGCTGGGCACACACGTAAAAAAACCCGCAATAGTTTCCTATTGCGGGTTACTTCTGGCGGAGCGGGTGGGATTCGAACCCACGGTACCTTGCGGTACGCTTGATTTCGAGTCAAGTACATTCGACCACTCTGCCACCGCTCCTGAAACCGCTTCGATTGGACGAAGCCGAGATTCTATCAGGCGATGACAGTGTCAAGCCGTCAGGCGCTCCAGGCCACCGACATAGGGGAGCAGCGCTTCAGGCACAGTGATAGAGCCATCGGCATTCTGATAATTTTCAAGCACTGCCACCAGGGTTCGGCCCACGGCCAGACCAGAGCCATTGAGGGTGTGCACCAGCTCGTTCTTGCCTTGCGCGTTCTTGAAACGTGCTTGCAGGCGGCGCGACTGGAACGCCTCGCAGTTGCTGACCGAGCTGATCTCGCGGTAGGTGTTTTGCGCCGGTAACCACACCTCCAGATCGTAGGTTTTGGCCGCGCCAAAGCCCATATCGCCGGTGCACAGGCTCATCACGCGGTAGGGCAGGCCCAGCTTCTGCAAAATGGCCTCAGCGTGGCCGGTCATTTCCTCCAGGGCTTCGTAGCTCTTGTCGGGGTGGACGATTTGCACCATTTCCACCTTGTCGAACTGGTGCTGGCGAATCAG
>CANFIH010000184.1 GCA_947446855.1 Burkholderiales bacterium | reverse complement strand
TGCAGCAGCATGTCGAACAGCGAGAACTCGATCTGGCGCAGCGTTTGCAGGCCGCTTTGGAAGTTGCGCGCGGCCAGCATCTTGTCGAACAGGGCGCGCGGCAGGGCGGCACCGGTTTCCACATGGGCGGTCATATGCTGCAGCACGCTCCACTCCCAGCAGAAGTTTTCCATGAACTGGCTGGGTAACTCGACGGCATCCCATTCCACGCCGCTGATGCCGGAGACATCGTGCTCGTTCACTTGCGTGAGCATGTGGTGCAGGCCGTGGCCGAATTCGTGGAACAGGGTGGTGACGTCGTCGTGGGTGAGCAGCGCCGGTTTGCCATCCACGCCATCAGCGAAGTTGCACACCAGATGCGCCACCGGGGTTTGCAGCACGCCGGTGTCGGGGCGCTGCCAGCGGCCGCGCACATCGTCCATCCAGGCGCCGCCGCGTTTGCCGGTGCGCGCGCTCGGGTCCAGGTAGAACTGGCCGATCAACTGGCCATTGCGCTCGATGCGGTGGAACTGCACACCGGCATTCCAGACCGGCGCCTGATCAGGCTTGATGGCGACGTCAAACAGGGTTTCGACAATCTTGAACAGGCCGGCCAGCACCTTGGGTGCGGTGAAGTACTGTTTGACTTCCTGCTCGCTGAAGGCATAGCGCGCTTCCTTGAGCTTTTCGCTGATAAAAGGCAGGTCCCAGGGCTGCGGGTTGTTCAGGCCCAGTTCATCGCGGGCAAAGCTGCGCAGGTCGGCCAGGTCTTTTTCGGCGAAAGGCCTGGCTTTGGCAGCCAGGTCACGCAAAAAGGTGGTGACGGCCTCGGGCGACTGGGCCATCTTGGGCACCAGCGAGACCTGGGCAAAGTTGTCATAGCCCAGCAGGCGGGCTTCTTCACGGCGCAGCGCCAGGATCTGGCGAATGATGTGGGTGTTATCGAACTTGCTGCCATCGCCTGTGGCCTGGTCGGAGCTGCGGGTGACGTAGGCCCGGTACATGGTTTCGCGCAGGGCGCTGCTTGTGGCGAATTGCATCACCGGCAGGTAGCAGGGCATCTTCAGCGTCAGCTTGAAGCCGGGTTTGCCGTCGGTTTGGGCTGCCAGCATGGCGGTGTGTTTCACGTCCTGCGGCAGGCCTTCGATTTCGGCCTCCGAGGCGTAATAGGCAAAGGCGTCGGTGGCGTCGAGCGTGTTCTCGCTGAACTTCTGGCTGAGTTCGGCCTGCTTTTCCTGGATCTCGGCAAAGCGCGTGCGCGCCTCGCCGCTCAGGTCGGCGCCGCCCAGCACAAAGTTGCGCATGGCGTTTTTGTGCGCCTGGCGCTGCTCGGGGTTGAGCGTGGCCACGTCCATGGCCTTGTATTTGGCATACAGGCGCTCGTCGGAGCCCAGGCGGGTCCAGAACTCGGTGACGCGCGGCAGGGCAGCGTTGTAGGCGGCGCGCAATGCGGTGGAATCGGCCACGCTGTTGAGGTGGTTGACGGCGCCCCAGGCCATACCCAGCTTTTCCGTGGCCACGTCCAGGGTGCGGGCCATGGCGGTCCACTGCGCGGGGAAGCTGTCGGCGGTCACGGTCTCCAGCGCAATTTCAGCCTGGCCTAACAACGTATCAATGGCCTCGGGCACATGCTCGGGGCGGATCTGGTCAAACAGGGGCAGGGTGTCAAAACGAAGCAGGGGATTCATGGGACCTAAGAGAGCAATGGAAAGGGGAACAGACCGTGGCATGCCCGGTCTGCGTCAGTCAGTAGATGGGGCGGTGCGACTTTTATGCAAGGCCGCGGGCCGCAGCGGCGCGCTCAGCCGCCTCCAGCGTGTTCACCAGCAGCATGGCAATCGTCATGGGGCCCACACCGCCGGGCACCGGGGTGATGTAGCCGGCCACCTGGCTGACACCGGCGTAGTCCACATCGCCGCAGAGCTTGCCCTCGTCGTTGCGGTTCATGCCCACGTCCAGCACCACGGCGCCGGGCTTGACCATGTCGGCGGTCAGCACATTGCGCTTGCCCACGGCCGCCACAATGACGTCGGCCTGCAGCGTCATGGCCTTGAGATTGGCGGTGGCGCTGTGGCAGATGGTGACGGTGGCGTTTTGCGCCAACAGCATCATGGCCATGGGCTTGCCCACGATGTTGCTGCGCCCGATCACCACCGCGTGCTTGCCACGCAGGCTGTAGCCAATGCTTTCCAGCATCTTCATGCAGCCGTAGGGCGTGCAGGGCCAAAAACCCGGCTGGCCGACCATCAGGGCACCGGCGCTGGAGACGTGAAAGCCATCCACATCCTTGGCCGGGCTGATGGCTTCAATCACCTTGTTGGCGTCAATGTGCGCTGGCACGGGCAGTTGCACCAGAATGCCGTGGATGCTGTCGTCCTGGTTCAGGGCGTCAATGCGCGCCAGCAGTTCGGCTTCGGTCATGGTGGCGGGGTAGCGCTCCAGCACGGAGTGCAGGCCGGCGTCGGCGCAGGCCTTGACCTTGTTGCGCACATAGACCTGGGAGGCCGGGTTCTCGCCCACCAGCACCACGGCCAGGCCAGGGGTCAGGCCACGACTGGTTAGCAAGGCGGTGCGGCGCGCCACGTCGGCGCGGGTGTGGGCGGCCAGGGCGTTGCCGTCGATGATTTTTGCGGTTTGCGTTGTTGTTGTGGTCATGCGGGTCTCCGGAATAAAAAAGCCCGCAACACCGGTTGCGGGCATGGGGCTTTGTCGTTGGGGTGCCTTATGCTTTAGGGGCGTTTTGGCCCAGCGCGATTTTGAGCAGGTCGGCCACCGTGTTGGCACTGAGCTTTTCCATGATATTGGCGCGGTGCGCTTCCACGGTCTTGATGCTGATGCCCAGGTCGTCGGCAATTTGCTTGTTCAGGCGTCCGGCGACGATGCGCTCCAGTACCTGCGACTCGCGCAGCGTGAGCTTGGACAGCAGGGCGTCGCGATTCACCGCCAACTGGTAGTCGGCAAAGGAGTCCTTGGCATGGTCCAGCATGCGCTCCACCAAGCTGACCAGTTGGTCTTCCTTGAAGGGCTTCTGGATGAAATCCATGGCGCCTTTTTTCATGGTGTCCACGGCCATGGGCACATCACCGTGGCCGGTGATGAACACAATGGGCAGGGGCGAGCGGCCTTCGATCAGGCGGTTTTGCAGTTCCAGCCCGGTCATGCCACCCATGCGGATGTCGGCAATCAGGCAGGCGACTTCACGCGCGTCGTAGCGGCTCAGAAAGGACTCGGCGGAATCAAAGCACCGTACCCGGTAACCCTTGCCTTCCAACAACCACTGCAGGGAATCTCGTACGGCTTCATCGTCATCAACGACGTAGACCGTACCTTTTTTTGGAATCAGGCTCATTCAAATATCCAGACCGTTATGTGCTTGAGGTGGAGGTGCTAAGTGCGCGGCTGCCGATATCGGCTACGGGGATCCAGAAGGAGAACCGGCAGCCCGTCACCTCGGCGCCATTGTAGATGTTCTCGGCCGACATTCTTCCCAGATGGGATTCGACGATGGAACGGCACAGGGACAGGCCGATGCCCATGCCATCGGCCTTGGTGGAAAAGAAGGCTTCGTAGAGGCGCGCCATCACCTCGGGGGCCAGGCCCTTGCCGGTGTCACGCACCGAAAAGTCGATGGCAGCCTGTCCATCCACCTGGGTCGGTACCACGCGCAAATCCACCAGACGCTGGGCCGTCGGGCGCTGCGCCGTGTCAATGGATTCTGCGGCGTTGCGCAGCAGGTTGACCAGCACCTGTTCGATCAGGATCGGGTCGACCAGCATGGACGGCAAACGTGAGGCCACGTAGTGGTTGAGGCGCACATTGCGCCGGCGCAACTCAATTTCGGCCAGCTCGATGGCTTCGCCAACCATGACGCTGACTTCCGACAAGGTGCGGTTCGGCTCGCTGCGCTTCACAAAGGAACGGATGCGCTGAATGATCTGCCCGGCGCGATGGGCCTGGCGCGCCGTCTTGTCCAGGGCACCGAGCAGGTCTTCTTCGGTGATCTGCTTGGACTTGATGCGCGAGACCATGCCGTTGCAGTAGTTGTTGATGGCAGTGAGCGGCTGGTTCAGCTCGTGCGCCACGCTGGATGCCATCTCGCCCATGGTGATCAGGCGGCTGGAGTTGGCGGCACGTTCGGCCTGGGTGGCCGCCTGCTGTTCGGCCATGCGGCGGCTGGTGATGTCGGTGGCAATCACCATCTGCGCCAGGCGCCCGTCCACCCAGCTCAGGTAGCGGGTACGCACCTCCAGCCATTTGCCCAGCACGCTGTCGAAAATTTCGCCGCTCTCGGTTTCGGTGTCGGCAATGGACTCGGTAGGCAGGCCGGCCAGCGGGTCCACGCTGTCGCCGGAGTCGTCGCTGGTTGGGCTGCTGGGTACACCGGCTTCGGCCACCAGCTGCAAATGGCCGTTGGCCTGGGTGCCAAACCATTGGCGGTACAGCTTGTTGGCAAACAGCAGTTCGTCGCTGCCCAGGGGGGCTACCGAGATGGAGGCGTCCAGTGCCTCCAGCACGGTGGTGAAGCGCTGGTGCGAGGCCGATAGCTGTTCCCGCACCCGGTTGGGTTCGGTGATGTCGGTCATGGAGGTGACCCAGCCGGTTTGCGTGCCCATGGCGTCGATCAGCGGCGCCACGTAGAGGCGGGCATCAAAGGTGGTGCCATCGCGGCGTTTGACGCGCACCTGAAAGCCGCCGGGGGTGAATTTGCCGGAGAGCTCTTCCTCCAGCTTGGACGTCAGCAACTCACGGTCGGACTCCGGCCAGTAGGGAAAGGGGGCAGAACGCCCCACCAGATAGCTCTCGTCCCAACCCGTCATCTGGCAAAACGCGGCGTTCACATAGGTGATGCGGCCTTGTAAGTCCATGGCGCGCATGCCGGTGAGCATGGAGTTTTCCATGGCGCGGCGGAAGTTGGTTTCCGACACCAGGGCTTGCTGTGCCTGCAGGCGCCTGCGGGTATGGCGCCAGTTGGCGATCAGCATCCAGGCGGTCATCACGCTGAGGGTGCCTACCAGCCAGAACAGTCCGCTGCCGATCACACCCAAGGAAGCCCGGTAGGCCTGGCCACGCACGATCAGGCCGCTGCCCACGGGTGACACCGGCATTGAATAGGCATTGTTGCGGGGCACCCAGGGCAGGGCGTAACTGGAGGCCTTGCGCGTGGGGATGACCGTGCCGGCCAGCAAGGCGCCTTTGGCATCGAGCAGCGAGATGGCATAGCGCGCCGTCACCTCGTCGGGCACGCCATAGCGGTACAGACCGTCTACCGACAACTCGGTCAGCAGCACCCCGGAGAAGCGGTTGCGCTCGTTGAGCGGGATGTAAATCTGCATCAGCGGCGCGAACTCGGCGGAGCGCAGGCGCTGCAGATAAATCGGCTGGTTGGTTTGGCGGGCGCTGGCAAAGGCGGCGTCGCTGTCCAGACGTGGCGACTGGTCGGCAGGTGCGCGTGAAACCGGCGTCGGGTGAATGGCTGTGCCGGTGCCCACCTTGATGCGGCGGCGCTCGTCAATCCATGCCAGACCCTGGATTTCCGGGTACTGGTTGAGCATCGCGGCCGAGCGGGCCCGGAAGTCTTCTATGTCGAGTTCGCGGTTGGAGACTTCGCGCGCGATGCGGGTGAGTTGCTCCTGGCGTTCCAGCAGGCGCAGGCGCAGGCGCTGCTGGGTGTATTCCACATCGCGCTGCACGGCCTCCTGCTCACGGTCAAATTCCTCCGCCCGCAAGTAGGCAAAGGCCGTGACGATGGCGGCAAAAAACAACGCCACCGCAACCAGCGGTGCCAGCATGGCCAAGCGGTCCTGCAGCTGTGGATGCTGGCGCGTCCACCAATGTTTTGCATGCCGTACCGGCGGCAACGCCAGGGCAGTGGGCAGTGAAATCAGGTTGGGCAGGGGCATGCGCCGAGTGTAGGCGAAGGCCATTTCGGCAGGTTGCTCTTATTTCACTATATGAAAGTAAAAAGCACTGGTTGAAATTAAAAATAAAATATGAGAAACTTGGGTGGTCGTACTAAATTACGTCGGCAATTCCAAAAAGCAACCAGGAGACAAGAATGTCAGCAGTTCCCCCCAACCCGGCCAGCAGCATCGATGCAGATAGCCAGGAAACCCGCGAGTGGATGGATGCCCTATCTGCCGTGATCGAAAAAGAGGGTCCTGAGCGCGCCCAGTTCCTGTTGGAGCAGCTGCTTTCGCATGCGCGCCAGAACAGCATGGACATGCCGTTTTCGGCCAATACGGCCTACGTCAACACCATCGACAAAGACCAGGAAGAAATCTGCCCCGGCAATATCGAGATTGAAGAGCGCCTGCGCGCCTACATGCGCTGGAACGCCATGGCCATGGTGGTCAAGGCGAACCGTCACTACCCGGCTGACGGTGGCGATCTGGGCGGGCACATCGGCTCGTTTGCCTCGCTGGCCCACATGTTCGGTGCTGGCTTCAACCACTTCTGGCGTGCCGAGAGCGAGAACCATGGCGGCGATTGCCTGTACATCCAGGGTCACGTGTCGCCCGGCGTTTATGCCCGCGCCTACATGGAAGGCCGCCTTTCTGAGGAACAACTGCTGAACTTCCGCCAGGAAACCGGTGGCAAGGGGCTCTCGAGCTACCCGCATCCCAAGCTGATGCCCAATTTCTGGCAGTTCCCCACCGTGTCCATGGGTCTGGGCCCGTTGATGGCGATTTACCAGGCCCGCTTCCTGAAGTACCTGCACGCCCGTGGCATTGCCAATACCGAAGACCGCAAGGTCTGGGTGTTCTGCGGTGACGGCGAGATGGACGAAGTCGAATCCCTGGGCGCCATCGGCTTGGCCGCGCGCGAAAAGCTGGACAACCTGGTGTTTGTCATCAACTGCAATCTGCAGCGTCTGGACGGCCCGGTGCGTGGCAACGGCAAGATCGTGCAGGAGTTGGAAGGCGAATTCCGCGGCTCCGGCTGGAATGTGATCAAGCTGCTCTGGGGCAGCGAGTGGGACGCGCTGCTGGCGCGCGATAAGAGCGGCGCATTGCGCAAGGTCATGATGGACACGCTGGACGGCGACTACCAGGCCTTCAAGGCCAATGACGGCGCCTTTGTGCGCAAGAACTTCTTCGGCCGCTCGCCCGAGACGCTGGAAATGGTTTCCAAGATGAGCGACGACGCCATTTGGGCATTGCGCCGCGGCGGCCACGATCCGCAAAAGGTCTATGCCGCCTATGCCGCGGCCGTCAAGCACAAGGGCCAGCCCACCGTGCTGCTGATCAAGACCGTCAAGGGCTTTGGCATGGGCAAGTCCGGCGAAGGCAAGAACAATGTGCACCAGACCAAGAAGCTGACCGACGAGGACATCAAGGCCTTCCGCGACCGCTTCAACATCCCGGTGCCGGACAGCCAGATTGCCGACATCCCCTTCTACAAGCCTGCCGACGACACGCCGGAAATGAAGTACCTGCACGAGCGCCGCAAGGCCCTGGGCGGCTACCTGCCCAGCCGCCGCGCCAAGTCGGACGAGAGCTTTACCGTGCCCGCGCTCGACACCTTCAAGTCGGTGATGGAAGCCACGGCCGAGGGCCGCGAGATTTCCACCACGCAGGCCTATGTGCGTTTCCTCACGCAGCTGCTGCGCGACCAGGCCCTGGGCCCACGCGTGGTGCCCATCCTGGTGGACGAGGCACGTACCTTTGGTATGGAAGGCCTGTTCCGCCAGATCGGTATTTACAACCCCGCAGGCCAGCAGTACACCCCGGTCGATAAAGACCAGGTGATGTACTACAAGGAAGATGTGAAGGGCCAGATCCTGCAGGAAGGCATCAACGAAGCCGGCGGCATGGCCAGCTGGATTGCCGCCGCCACCAGCTACTCCACCAGCAACCGCATCATGGTGCCGTTTTACGTGTACTACTCAATGTTTGGTTTCCAGCGCATTGGCGACCTGGCCTGGGCGGCGGGCGACATGCAGGCGCGGGGCTTCCTGCTGGGAGGCACGTCCGGCCGCACCACGCTGAATGGGGAAGGGCTGCAGCACGAGGATGGCCACAGCCACATCATGGCCGGCACGATTCCGAATTGCGTGAGCTATGAC
>CANFIH010000183.1 GCA_947446855.1 Burkholderiales bacterium | reverse complement strand
GCCACCGACGGCCAGGGCCGCAAGATGAGCAAGTCGCTGGGCAACACCATCGAGCCGCAAACCGTGAGCGACAAGATGGGCGCCGAAATCGTGCGCCTGTGGGTGGCATCGACCGACTACTCGGGCGACCTGAACATCGACGACAAGATCCTGGCCCGCGTGGTCGACACCTACCGCCGCGTGCGCAACACCTTGAAGTTCCTGATGGCCAACGTCAGCGACTTTGACCCGGCCACCGACACTGTTGCCCCGGACCAGTTGCTGGAAATCGACCGCTATGCGCTGAGCCGCCTCTCGCAATTGCAGGACGACATCCTCAAGCACTACAACGTCTACGAGTTCCACCCCGTGGTCTCCAAGCTGCAGGTGTATTGCAGCGAAGACCTGGGCGCCTTCTACCTCGACATCCTGAAGGACCGCCTTTACACCACCGCCACCGGCTCACTGGCCCGTCGCTCGGCACAGACCGCGCTGTGGCAGATCACCCAGGCCATGCTGCGCTGGATGGCGCCTTTCCTGAGCTTCACCGCAGAAGAGGCCTGGACGGTGCTGGGTGCGGCGGGCAAGGTTGCCGCCGGCCAGACCATCTTCCTGGAAACCTACGCACAGTTGCCTACGGCAGACGAGGCTTTGATGGCCAAGTGGTCGCGCATCCGCGAAATCCGTGAGTCCGTGAACAAGGACATCGAAGTCCTGCGTGCCACCGGCCAGGTGGGTGCCTCCCTGCAAGCCGAAGTCACACTGGCGGTGAACCCGGCCGACTTCGCCCTGCTGTCCAGCCTGGGCGCGGACCTGAAGTACGTGTTCATTACCTCCGCTATTCAGCTGGTGGCCGGCGACGCACTGGCGATTGCGGTGAAGGCGTCCGACGCCACCAAGTGCGAGCGCTGCTGGCATTACTGCCTGGATGTGGGCACGGTGGCCGAGCACCCCACCCTGTGCGGGCGCTGCGCCAGCAACCTCTACGGTGCGGGTGAAACCAGGGCATTTGCCTGATGGCCCGCGGCACCAGAAAGTCCGGCGGCATCGGGCTGCAACGCTCAGGCGGCTCCGGGCTGCTGCAGTGGCTGGGCCTGGCCTTCATCCTCGTTCTGGTGGACCAGTTCACCAAGGTGCTGATCGTGGGTTACTACCACCTGGGCGACAGCAGCTACGTCACCAGCTTTTTTAACGTGGTGCGGGCCCACAACACGGGTGCCGCGTTTTCCTTTCTGGCGGACTCATCCGGTTGGCAGCGCTGGTTCTTCACCGGGCTGGGGCTGGTGGCTGCGGGCGTGATCATCTGGATGCTGAAATCCCATGCCGGCCAGCGTCTGTTCGGCTTTGCCCTGGCCTGTGTGCTGGGCGGCGCCATCGGCAATGTCATTGACCGCATGGTGCATGGCTATGTGGTGGACTTTTTGGACTTCCACACCCACGGTTATCACTTCCCGGCCTTTAACGTGGCCGACAGCGCCATCAGCGTAGGTGCCGCCTGTCTGATCCTGGATGAGTTTCTGCGGGTGCGGCGCGGGCGTTGATGTGGGTCAGTGCCGGCACAGGCCGCACGGGGATAATGTTCGGAAGTCGAATCAACTGTCGGCAATTGCAGCGCTTAACTCTTACTTCGTCACGAGAATGAAAAAACAATTTCTTCAAGCCCTTTCCTGCACGCTGCTGACCCTGGTCGGCGCCTTGGCCTGCAGCGGCGCCTATGCGCAAACTGCCAGCCCGGATGACAACACCAAGGCAAGTTTTGACCGTGCCCTGAATGAAAAAAACAACTGGTACTTCTCCTGGGGTTATAGCCGCCAACAGTACGCCCCCTCCGACATCCACGTGTCCCAGCCGGGCTTGGGCAATGACTTCACGGTGCACCAGGCTGCAGCCAGCGACTTTCCTTCCAGCCCCAGCGACACCGTCCAGTCCTTCTTTGGCCTGGACTTCACCAACCCGCAGGAGAACGTGCGCGTCGGCAAGTTCATGAATCCGGAGAAAACCTTCGCCATCGAGTTCTCGCTGGACCACAGCAAATACAACACCGACTTCGGTCAAACGGTATCGGTTACCGGCACCAAGGACGGCCAGCCCTACAACCAGAACGTGCTTCTGGACAAGCAGAATTTCAATTACGCCCTGCACAATGGTCTGAACCACCTCATGGTCAATGCGGTCTGGCTCAACCACTTGGCCGGGCCGGTGCAAAAGCCAGGCGATTTGCAGCTGATCAGCCGCGTTGGCGCCGGCATTTTGCTGCCCCATGCCGACAACACCATTTTTGGCAACGAGAACCAGGTCGGCCCCAAGAATCAAAACATTTGCTGTTTCGCCAGCAATGACTGGTGGCAAATCAACGGCTGGACGGCCGGTGTGGAAGTGGGTGTGCGTTACACGGTGTACAAATCGATTTATCTGGAGCTGACGCAGAAAGTGGCTTATGGGTCACTGCGCAGTGTGCCGGTGTACCAAGGGACTGCCGATCAGACGATTTGGATGAGTGAGCAGGTGTTGTCTACCGGATTTCTGTTCTGATTACTTCCGATTTTTTTGTAGATTCCCTAGGGGTTTTAACTCCCCCATCCCCCCCGCCCCTTACCCCCCGCCGGGGTAAGGGGTGCCTAAATCGGACAGCCCATTTGACCTTTGCGCGCCGACTACGGAATCATGAACGGGGCGTTGTCACCGTTTTTTCGCCCTCATCCATGCCCGCGTTGCCGAACGCCGACCACAAGGCCGGCTAAGCACCAACAGCAAAGAATCGACCCCAGTAAGGCCCTGGCCGAAGCGACGTCACCAAATGGGCTGTCCGTTCCCGGCACCCCTTACCCCGACGGGGGGTAAGGGGCGGGGGGGATGGGGGAGTTAAAAAGGTGGGGGAGTAAACAAGCCCCCCGCAAAAAAACCTACAAAGTCAGAATGGTGCAGCCCGTAGTCTGCCGCGCTTCCAAAGCCCGATGCGCCGCCTGCACATCTTCCAGCGCAAACCGCTGGTCAATGCGAATCTTCACCGCGCCCGACAACACCACCGCAAACAAATCATCCGCCATAGCCTGCGTGCTTTCGCGCGTGGCAATGTGGGTAAAGAGGGTCTGGCGCGTCACGTAGATCGAACCCTTGGGGCCGAGCATCGCGGGCGAAAACGGTGCCACCGGGCCGGAGGCATTGCCGAAGCTGGCCATCAGGCCAAACGGGGCCAGGCAGTCCAGCGACTTGTCCCAGGTGTCTTTGCCCACCGAGTCGTACACCACCTTCACCCCCTTGCCGCCGGTGATTTCCTTGACGCGCGCCTGGAAGTCTTCGGTGGCGTAGTTGATCACATGGGCCGCACCGTGCTCCTTGGCCAGGGCGCATTTGGCGTCCGAACCGGCCGTGCCGATCAGTTGCAGTCCCAATGCCTTGGCCCATTGGCAGGCAATCAGGCCCACGCCACCGGCGGCGGCATGGAACAGCACGAAGTCGCCGGCTTGCAGCCCGCCCTGGGGCAGGGTGCGCTTGAGCAGGTACTGGGCGGTCAGGCCCTTGAGCATCATGGCCGCGCCGGTATCAAAGTCGATGCCGTCGGGCAGTTTGCACACGCACTTGGCCGGCATCACCCGCACTTCGCAGTAACTGCCGGGGGGCTGGCTGGCATAGGCTGCGCGGTCGCCCGCCTGCAGGTGGGTCACGCCCTCGCCCACGGCTTCAATCACACCCGAGGCTTCCATGCCCAACTGCACCGGCAGGTTCATGGGGTACAGGCCGCTGCGCTGGTAGACGTCAATGAAGTTCAGCCCCACGGCCTTGTGGCGGATGCGGATTTCGCCGGGGCCGGGCTCGCCCACGGTGACGTTCACCAGGGTGAGTTGTTCGGGGCCGCCTTGCTGGCTGATGTGGATGGCTCTGGAGCTGGTTTGCGTCATGGGGTGTCTCGTCAAAGGTCACTGGAAATATTGCCTGCCAAGCCAAAGACCGGCAGGGCTTGCGGGTCGCCATGGTGCCACGAAATGTCGGTTGGCGTGCGGTCGCTACGGCATTGCCTTGTACAGTGGGCGACATGACCCAACGCCTGAGCCCTCGCGCCATCTTGTATCTGGTGATTCCCCCCATGCTGTGGGCCGGCAATGCGGTGATCGGGCGCATGGTCAGCACGCTGGTGTCGCCCATGACCTTCAATCTGATGCGCTGGTCACTGGCTTTTATGGTTCTGCTGCCCTTTGCCGGACGCGTGCTGAAGCCGGGCAGCCCGCTATGGAGCCAGTGGCGCCGCTTCGCCGTGCTCGGGCTGCTGGGCACCAGCGGCTACAACGCCTTGAACTATCTGGCGCTGCACACATCGACTGCCATCAACGTCACGCTGGTGGGTGCCAGCACACCGGTGTGGATGCTGTTGATCGGTCGCCTGTTCTTCCACCAGTCCGTCAGCGCACGCCAGTTGCTGGGCGCCGCCCTGTCCATCGTCGGCGTGCTGCTGGTGCTCAGCCGCGGCGAGTGGCAGGTGCTGATGGAGCTGCAACTGGTGCCGGGAGATTTTTATGTGCTGATCGCATCCATAGGCTGGGCCGTCTACAGCTGGATGCTGATGCACCCGACACCGGAGTCGCTCCGCATTCGCGCGGAGTGGACTACTTTCCTGCTGGCGCAGGTGGCCTTCGGGCTGCTCTGGTCCACGCTCTTCACCACCGGCGAATGGGTGCTGACACCGGCCCATGTGGATTGGGGTTGGCCCTTGGCAGCCGCGCTGGCCTATGTCGCCCTTGGGCCGTCCATCGTGGCCTATGGGGCTTTTGGTGCCGGCATCCAGCGCGCCGGGCCCCATGTGGCGGCGCATTTCATCAACCTCACACCGCTGTTTACCGCCCTGCTCTCCGCTGTGTTTCTGGGCGAGCCGCCCACCGTGTTCCACGCCCTGGCCTTTGTGCTGATCGTCCTGGGCATTGCGCTGTCACGCAAACCCTAGCCCGCCCCGAACAGCTGACTAAAAGACGCCGGGAAAGGCGCCGCTATCGGCCAGGATGTTCTGCCCGTTGATATAGCCGGCCTGCCGGCTGCACAGGAAGGCACAGATGGCGCCGAATTCAGCTGCGGTACCAAAGCGCTGTGCCGGTAGGTTCTGGCGTGCGCGCCGGATCAGCAACTCCACGGGCTCGCCCGAACGCTGAGCCGCTGGACAGACCCAGGGCATCGATGGGCGCCTTGGCCGCACCTCCCCTTAGCTGGCAAGCGTCTGGCGGACCCGGCCCAGCCCAGAAACACACACCAGCACCAGAGCACCGGCGACCAGCCCCACCAGCGCATCCAGACTCAGCGTGACCACGGGGCCAAGCACCGCGGCCGCCCCTGCTGCGCTATCAGCAAACGCCTGGGACACGGCCAGCACCCAATGGTGCACAAAGGGCAGACCGTGCGACAGAATGCCGCCCCCCACCAGAAACATGGCGGCCGTGCCCAGCACCGACAGGGCCTTCATCAACCAGGGCGCCATGTCCAGCAGCCACAGGCCCAGGGTCTGCTTCCAGCGGCTGCCCTTGACCGGCAGACGGCTGAGATACAGGCCCAGATCGTCGATCTTCACGATACCGGCCACCAGCCCGTACACGCCCACCGTCATGACAGCGGCCACACCGGCCAGCACCGCCAGTTGCGTGGCCCAGGGGCTGTGCTGCACCGTGCCCAGGGTAATGGCAATGATCTCCGCCGACAGCACAAAGTCGGTACGGATGGCGCCCTTGATCTTGTCCTTTTCCAGCGCCACCAGGTCGATCGCGGGATCGGCCAGCGCCTGCATCAATTCCTCGCTCAGGTCATCCGGATCGCTTTTCCGGTGCGCAAAGGAATGCGCCAGTTTTTCAAACCCTTCGAAGCACAGGTACGCGCCGCCCAGCATCAGCAGCGGCGTGATGATCCAGGGCAGGGTCAGACTCAGGATGAGCGCAGCGGGCACCAGAATCAGCTTGTTCACCATCGAGCCCTTGCCCACGGCCCACACGACGGGCAGTTCACGGTCAGCGGCCACGCCGCTGACCTGCTGGGCATTCAGCGCCAAGTCATCGCCCAGCACGCCGGCGGTTTTCTGGGCTGCAATCTTGGTCAGCAAGGCTACGTCGTCGAGCAGGGTCGCAATATCGTCAATCAGGGCAAAAAGGCTGCTGGCCATGGGGCTCCTAGGGATGCGTGCGCGGTGTTGTGATGGGTGCAGTGCAGCATAGCAAATTGAAATAAGCCCTCGTTACACTCCTGTCATGCACTCCACCCGCCCACAGTCACGCCCTGAGTTCACCCGTCTGCGGACCCTGCTCGCCCTCTGTGCGGCGCTGGCGGGCAGCGCGGCCACCTGCGCGCAGGAACGCGAAGCTACCGCCCTGCCCCTGTGGGAGGTAGGCCTGTTTGCCGGCGCCCTGTCGACCCCGGCTTACCCGGCCTCCAGCCAACATCACCAGCGCGCCCTGGTGCTGCCGTTCCTGGTCTACCGGGGCGACGTGCTGCGGGCGGACCGTAATGGCCTGGGTGCGCGCATGCTGCATACCGACAAGGTGGAATTCGACATCGGCTTTTCCGGATCCTTGCCGGCCAGTTCCAACGACGTGGAACTGCGCCAGGGCATGCCGGACCTGGGCACGCTCATCGAGTTCGGACCGCGCGTGAAGATCAAGCTCGCCGAGCCGGCGCCGGGGCAGCGCCTGACCCTGGAACTGCCGCTGCGCGCGGTGCTGGAATTCAATGGTGGTGTGCACCAGGTCGGTTACGCGCTGGAGCCCAAGCTGGCCTATGAATGGCAGCAGCGCGGTGACTGGCGGCTCAAGAGCGCCTTCAGCCTGGTGCTGGGTGACCAGCAGCTCAACCAGTATTTTTATGAAGTACCTGCGGCCTACGCCACAACCGCACGTCCGGCCTATGCGGCGCAAGCGGGTCTGATCGGCTCGCGCTTGTCGCTGGACGGCAGCACGCGGCTGGGGCCGGACGTGAACCTGTTCGCCTTCGCACGCTACGACCTGCACGAGGGCGCAGCCAACCGCGCCAGCCCCCTGTTTGCGCAAAACCAGGGCACGTCCATCGGCCTGGGCTTGACCTGGACGCTGGGCCGCTCGCAGGCGCTGGCCGGCAGCGATGCGCGCTAGGCAGCCAACCGGCCGATCGGTAATTACCCCCGATGGCCCCGGCACTGCGCCGTAGCACAATCCGGCCAACGCCACGCCCATGCAGGCACCCGCGGCTAGCCAGTGCCGCACCAACCAGGAGAACTCATATGGCCATCACCGTTTCCATCGATCTGGGTTACGAATTCGAAGTCAAGGCGAAATATGCCGAGGTCTTTGACCTACTGTCCGACGTGCCCACCTCGGCCAGCCACTTCCCCAAGGTCGACAGGCTGGTGGATCTGGGCGACGGCGTGTACCGCTGGGAGATGGCCAAGATCGGCATCGCCTCGATCCACCTGCAAACCATTTATGCCTCCCAATACGTATCCAACAAAGCCAAGGGCTCGGTGGTCTGGAAGCCCGTCCAGGGCGAGGGCAATGCGCTGGTCTCGGGCAGCTGGGCCATCAAGGACCACAAAAAGTCCACCCACCTCACCCTGCTGGTGCAGGGCGAACTCACCGTCCCGCTGCCGGGTCTGATGAAGCGGGTGGTAGCGCCCCTGGTGGAATCCGAGTTCGAAAAAATGACCGAACAGTACATCGCCAACCTGACCCAGCGTTTTGGCGGCGAAGCATAGCGCCCTCATCCTCGCGCCCATGGAGGGCCTGCTGGACTTTGTGCTGCGCGACATCCTGACCCGCTCGGGCGGCGTGGACCGCTGCGTGTCGGAATTCATCCGTGTCACCAACACCCTGCTGCCCGCGCGCGCCTTCGAGCGCATCGTCCCCGAGTTGCTCAACGGCGGGCGCACCTTTGCCGGTGTGCCGGTGCGTCCTCAGTTGCTGGGCTCGGACCCGGTGTGTCTGGCGGAAAACGCCGCCGTGCTGGCCGGCCTGGGCCCGTTTGGGGTCGACCTGAATTTCGGCTGCCCGGCCAAGGTGGTGAACCGCCATGGCGGAGGCGCCGCGCTGCTGGAAGACCCCGAGCTGCTGTCCCGCATCATGGCTGCGGTGCGCCGTGCCGTG
>CANFIH010000182.1 GCA_947446855.1 Burkholderiales bacterium | reverse complement strand
TCTTGGCTTCCTGGTAGAAGCGCTGCGAGGCCAGGGCCACGCCGGTGTTGATATAGCCCACGGTGGCGGTGACTTTTTCCTTGTTGATCAGCTCCTGGGCGATTTGCACGCCGCGTTCGTTCTTGGCTTCGTCATCGCGCTCGACGATTTGCAGCTGGCGGCCGATGACGCCGCCGGCCTTGTTGATTTCGTCCACAGCCAGCTTGACGCCATCGCGCATGCTCACACCCATGGAGGAAGAGCCGCCGGTGAAGGGGCCGGAGACACCGATCTTGATGGGGTCTGCTGCTTGGGCCAAACCAGACAGGCCGAGAACGGCCGCCGAGATGGCGATGAGGGAAGCACGCTTGGCGAATTGAAATGTCATGTTGTCTCCAGATTAAAAAATAATTCCTGCGACGCGCCGCGCATCCCTTTTCCAGGCTGCGGCTACGTGTGGTCCAAAGTCTATGCCCGAGTCAGGCCGTAATCTATACGCGTTTGCCCCACGTTTGAGCCCCTCCTTCAGCTTGCCGTCAGCTATAAAGGCCGTTTCGCAGTGAAGAAATTTCATCACCAAGACGAAATAATTTATTCACCAAAAATACCGAGGGTTAACCCCTGTCACTGCCGTGACAAACACCGATTCAGTGCGCCACCGATTTGGAAAAAAAGTTCAGCACGATGACGCCGCTTGCGATCAGCCCGATGCCAATGAATGCCGGCAGATCCAGCTCCTGTTTGAACAGCAACCAACCCACGAGCGTGATCAGCACCACACCGACGCCAGACCACACCGCGTAAACCACGCCCACCGGCATGGAGCGCAGACTCACTGACAGCATGTAAAAAGCCGCCGAGTAGCCGATGACTACCAGCACGGAGGGCCACAGCCGCGTGAAGCCATCCGACGCCTTGAGCGCCGAAGTTGCGACCACCTCCAGGACGATGGCGACGACCAGATACAACCAGTTCATGACACAGCCTTCATCAATCAAGCGCTCCCGTAGAATCATCCGGCTGATGACCCTTCGCCCTGACTCTACAACGCACGCCCGCACGCAACTGACGCGCAGCCGACGCGTTGTGATGGAAACACGCTCGCTACTCTCCCTGGCCTGGCCCATCCTGATTGGTCAACTGGCCACCATCGGCATGTCGGTTACCGATGTCGCGATGGCGGGACACGCCTCGGCGGCTGACCTGGCCGGAGTTTCGCTCGGCGTCTCCATCTGGAACATGACCATCCTCACCCTGATGGGGCTGCTGATGTCGGTGAACCCCATGGTGGCCCACCATGTGGGTGCGGGCGAACTGGATGCCGTGCCGCAGGTGGTGCGCCAGGGCATGTGGAAGGCCTTGGGGGTTGGCCTGCTGGCCTTTGTGCTGGCCAACTTGGCAGCCCAGGTGTTTGACGCTATGGACATCGAACCGGCCGTGCGCGATGTGGCCAAACGCTTTGTGCACGTCAGCAGTTTCGGCCTGCCGGCCTTCACCTGCTACCGCGTGCTGTACGGCTACAGCACCAGCATCAACCAGACCAAGCCGATGATGGTGATTGCCCTGATCGCCCTGCTGCTCAACGCCCTGATCAACTGGCTGCTGGTGTTTGGCAACTGGGGCTTTCCCAGATTGGGCGGCGTGGGCTGTGCCTGGTCAACCATGCTGTGCGTCTGGTTCCATCTGGCTGCCCTGCTGTGGTGGATGCGGGTGGCACCGGCCTACCGGCACACCTGGCCCTTTGCCCGCTACGAGGGGCCGCAATGGTCCATGCTGCGCAGCCTGCTGAAATTAGGCGTTCCGATCGGCATCACCTACTTCGCCGAGACCAGCGCCTTCAGTCTGATTGCGCTGCTGGTCGCCAAGTTCGGTAGCGCCCAGGTGGGCGCGCATGCGATCGCGCTGAACTTCACTTCACTGACCTTCATGGTACCGCTCAGTTTGGGCTTGGCCTTGCTGACGCGCGTGGGCCAGAGCCTGGGCGCGGGCGATGCCCATGCGGCACGCTTTCGGGCCTGGGTGGGTGTCGGGCTGACGCTGGTCTTTGCCGTGGCCTCGGCCCTGGGCATGGCCTTGTTCCGCCATGCCATTGCGTCGGCCTACACCAGCGATGCGGTGGTGGCCGCACTGGCAGCGCATTTGCTGGTGTTTGCCGCGCTGTTCCAACTGTCGGACTGCAGCCAGGTCGTAACCAGTTGCGCCATCCGTGGCTACAAGGTGACGCGCGCGCCCATGGTGCTGCACCTCGCAGCCTTCTGGGGCTTTTCGCTGCCGTTGGGCTGCCTGCTGGGACTAGCACCGCAGGGACTGCCGTTTGCCCCGGCCGAGCCGATGGCAGCGCAAGGATTCTGGATCGGGCTGATCGTCGGCCTGACCGTGGCCGCCGCCGGCCTGCTGCTGATGCTGCGCAAGGTGGCACGCAAACAGTTGGCCAGCGCCTGAAGCCGGTCAGCCCAATCCCCATGCCCCGCACCCCCGCCCTTCACGGCATGCCAGCCCATCGGGTCGTGCTCACCTTGTCGCTGCTGCTGGGACTGCAACCCATTACCACCGATCTCTATTTGCCCGCTCTGCCCGGCCTGACGCAGGACCTGGGCGCCAGCATGGCGCAGGCGCAACTTACCTTGACAGCCTTGCTGCTGGCCTTTGGCCTGTCGCAACTGGTGTGGGGACCTTTGTCCGACCGCTTCGGCCGCCGTCCGGTGTTGCTGGCCGGCATGCTGGCCTACCTGCTGGCTTCGGTGGCCAGCGCGCTGTCGCCCAGCATGGACTGGTTGATCTTCTGGCGCATGCTGCAAGGCATCGCCATGGGTGCCGGGGTGATGTGCGCGCGTGCCATCGTGCGCGATCTGTACACACCCGGCCAGGGCGCCACCGTCATGTCCAAGGGCCTGAGCGGCCTGGGCGTGCTGGCCTGTGCCAGTGCGCCGCTGGGCGGAGCGCTCACCGCCCTCTGGGGCTGGCATGCGGCCCTGCTGGCCCTGGCCGCGTTCGGCGCCTGCACCCTGGCGCTGATTGCCTGGCGCTTTGAAGAGACCCTGGTGCAAAAAAATCCGCAAGCCCTGCAAATTGCCACCGTGCTGACAACCTGGGCCGCCATTTTGCGCAACCGGCACTTTGTAGCCTTCTCGGCCCTGTCGCTGTCCACCTATGGCGGCCTGTTCACGTATCTGGCGGCCTCCTCGTTCGTCTATATCCGGGTGCTGGATTGGAGTGCCACCCGGTACGGTCTGGCCATGCTGTTCAACTCGTTGATGTACCTGCTGGGCACCTTTGCCTGCCGCCGCCTGGTGCCACGCTTTGGCGTGCGGCGCAGCCTGGCCCTTGCCGGCTTGTTTTCGCTGCTGGGCGGCGCCAGCATGGCGCTGCTGGCGCTGGCCGGCGTGCTAGCCGGATGGGCCATCATGCTGCCCATGGGCCTGTTTATTTTCGCGCATGGCATTCACCAGCCCTGCGGGCAGAGCGGTGCAGTTGCCCCCTTTCCCCAAGCGGCCGGCGCGGCCTCGGCCATGAATGGATTTCTGATGATGCTGGCGGCTTTTGCCACTGGCCAGTGGCTGGGCACCCATATGGACGGCAGCGTTTTCCCGCTGGTGCAGAGCCTGTTTTTCTGGAGCGTGCTGGTGGCTGTCAGCGCCTGGACCCTGGTACCCCGTGATGCCAACAACTGAAACCCGCAAGCTTCCCTTTCACGTCGCGCTGGCCGGACCGACCGCCGCCGGCAAAACCGCGGCCGCGCTGGCCATTGCCGGGCAATTTCCGGTGGAGATCATCAGTGTGGATTCGGCCCTGGTGTACCGCGGCATGGATCTGGGCACGGCCAAGCCCACGGCCAGCGAGCAGGCCGCCGTGCCGCACCACCTGATCGATATCCGCGACCCGCTGCAGGCCTATAGCGCCGCCGAGTTTGTGCGCGATGCAGCCGGGCTGATGCGTGCCATCCACGCACGCGGCAAGCTGCCGCTGCTGGTGGGCGGCACCATGCTGTACTTCAAGGCGCTGGTGGACGGACTGGACGATATGCCCCCGGCCGATGCGGCCGTGCGCGAACAGCTGTCGCACGAAGCGGCCACACAAGGCTGGCCGGCCCTGCATGCCCAACTGGCCGCCGTGGACCCGGTGACGGCACAGCGCCTGGCGCCGGCCGACGGCCAGCGCATACAACGCGCGCTGGAGGTGTACCGCATCAGCGGGCTGCCGCTGTCGCACTTTCACGCTGCAAAGTCCCACAGCGCCGGCGAGGCCGCGTCCAACCGGTTGCTGATATCTTTGGAGCCTGCGGACCGCGCCTGGCTACATGCGCGTATTGCCCAGCGCTTCGACACCATGCTGGCGGCCGGTTTTCTGGACGAGGTTCGGACCCTGCGTGCGCGGGGCGACCTGCATATCGACCTGCCCTCCATGCGCTGCGTGGGCTACCGTCAAGCCTGGGAAGCACTGGACGGCCTGTGGCCCATGGACCAGCTGCGCGACAAGGGCGTGTTTGCCACACGCCAGTTGGCCAAGCGCCAGATCACCTGGCTGCGCTCCATGCCCGCGCGCCAGCTGGTGGCCTGCGATGGCGGGGACGCCCTGGGCCAGGTGCTGCAACTTGTGCAGCAGGGTGTGCAGAACAACCCTTGGCCCGGCACCTGAGGGGCGGCTCTGTTACAACCCCACGCCATGACCCTGCGCATTGAAAACCTAAGCAAACACTATGGTGCCACTCCGGTATTTGCCAACGTCTCGCTGGACGTGGCGCCGGGTGAGTTTGTGGCCATCGTAGGGGAATCGGGCGTGGGCAAATCCACCCTGCTGAACTGCATGGCCGGGCTGGACCATTGGGACCGTGGCAGGGTGCAAGTGCAAGGCATGGATCTGGGCGCTCTGAACGAGGACGCGCGCGCCCTGTTGCGGCGTGAACAAGTGGGCTTTGTGTTCCAGGCTTTTCATGTGTTGCCGCACCTGGATGTCTTCCAGAACGTGGCGCTGCCCTTGCTGTTGCTGGGCAAGCCTGACCCCGCCCGCGTGCAGGCCATGCTGGACGTGGTGGGCCTGGGAGCCCTGGGGGGTCGGCTGCCGCAGCAGCTGAGCGGCGGACAACTGCAACGCGTGGCCATTGCCCGCGCGCTGGTACACAAGCCGCGCTTGCTACTGGCCGATGAACCCACCGGCAACCTGGACCCGACCACAGCCGCGCTGGTGATGCAGGCCCTGGTGCAGCAATGCCGGGCACAGCAAGCCGCGCTGGTGCTGGTCACCCATTCGGTGCTGGCGACAGGCCAGGCGGACCGGGTGCTGCAACTGAGTGCCGGGGGCATGCGGCCGTTGCAAATCGACTAAGGTTTCACACTCTGTTACACCGCGTAGCGGGGTAACTGCGCTGTGCGGACCCTATGCTCCACGCAGATGGAGAAAAACGACAAATGAGTTGGAAAATATCGCAGATTTCTTCGAGTCTGCTGGGCCTGTTGCGCGAGCGCGAAGCCGCTCCCAGCCTGGGCTCCCTGCCCCAGTTGGAGCACATCCGTGAGCGCATGCTGCAATGCATGGCATCGTTTCTGGAGGCCGGAGCCTTGCGTCCGGCGGTCTGGTCCAAGGTGCAGTATGCCGATGACATCCAGGCCCTTTGGTACCTGCGCAGCGACGTCATGCAGTTGCTCTCCGGGCACTGCGGCGAAACCCTGGCAGCCAGTGAACTCGCTGCGCTGACCGAGCTGTTTCGCGGCCACCTGCCCGCAGCGCAATTTGCCAGTGCCCGGCGCAGAGCGTAAGTAAGCCGTCGGGCGTTTCACCCCACTGCGCGCAGGTTACGCGCCCCCACGCGAGCTCTTGCCAGCGGCTTGCACGCACAATGCAGACATGTCTTCTGCGCTGTGGCCTTTGCTCAAAACCTTTTCCCTGCAAGAACTGCGGCACCACCCCTGGCGCAATGCGGCCGCCATCGTCTCGGTCATGCTGGGCGTGGCGCTGGCCTTCTCGGTTCACCTGATCAACGCCTCGGCGCTGGATGAGTTTTCTCAGGCGGTGCGCTCCGTGGGCGCACAGGCCGATCTGGAGTTGCGCAGCAAGGCGGCCAACGCCAGCCTGGACGAGGCCCGCCTGGGCGAACTACTGCATAGGCCGGAGGTGGCCATGGCCTTGCCGGTGCTGGAGCTCAGCACCTACGCGCTGGTGCCCGCGCGCAACGGTGCCAACGCCAAACGTGTGTTGTTGCGGGTAATCGGCGTCGATAGCCTGCAGGTGGCGGCACTGGCGCCGGACCTGATGCCTACGCCCGCCTTTGCGGACGAACGCCTGGCGCTGTTTGCACCCGACACCCTGTTCCTGAACGCCGCTGCCACGCTGGCACTGGGACAACATTCGGTGCAATTGCAGCAGGGCCTGCAACTCAAGACGGCGCAGGTAGCGGGCAGCGTGCGCGCCGGCGGCAGCCCGCTGGCGGTGATGGACATTGCCGCCGCGCAGGACTTTTTCGGCAAGGGCGGACAGCTCAGCCGCGTAGATATCCGGCTGCAGGCCGGCACCGAC
Source organism: Burkholderiales bacterium (assembly GCA_947446855.1). Classification (GTDB taxonomy): domain Bacteria; phylum Pseudomonadota; class Gammaproteobacteria; order Burkholderiales; family Burkholderiaceae_C; genus Allorhodoferax. The sequence goes on along the minus strand of CANFIH010000182.1, from coordinate 1,626 downwards.
CGCGATGCCTTTGTGCGCACCCTGCAGGCCACACCGGGCTGGAGCAACGACCTGAGCCTGCTGCCCCCGGGCGATGCGGCCGAGCGCATCGGCAATCTGTCGCGCGCCTACCGCGTCAACCTGACCGTGCTGGCTCTGATTGCGCTGTTCACCGGCGGCTTTCTGGTGTTCTCGGTGCTGGCGCTGAGCGTGACGCGCCGGGCCCAACAGTTTGCGCTGCTGGGCGTGCTGGGGCTGACGGCCAGCCAGCGCCTGCACCTGGTGCTGCTGGAGGCCGCAGTGCTGGGCGTGCTGGGCAGCGCACTGGGCATTGCCCTGGGCACCGGCCTGGCGGCGCTGGCGCTGCAGTTGTTGGGTGGCGACTTAGGGGGCGGTTATTTTTCGGGCGGTGCGCCGGCGCTGCAATGGAGCGCACCGGCCGCGACGCTGTTCGCGGCCATGGGACTTGCCACTGCCCTGGCCGGCGCCTGGCAGCCGGCACGGCTGGCACAGGCGCTGCCACCGGCCCAAACCCTCAAGGGCCTGGGCAGCCTGCAAGCCCGCGCCGCGCGCGCCTGGATGGGCCCGGCCCTGCTGCTGGGCGGCTGCCTGCTGGCGTTGGCCCCTCCTGTAGCGGGTATGCCTTTGGGCGCCTACCTGGGCGTGGCCCTGCTGCTCATCGGCGGCATCGTCGCCCTGCCCTGGCTGGTCGGCCAGGTGCTGGACCGTGTGGCTCCCCGGGTGGCGCAGCGGCTGTTGCCCCTGCTGGCGGTGGAGCGCGCGCGGCGCGTGCGCGAGAGCGCGGCGGTAGCCGTCAGCGGCGTGGTCGCCTCCCTCAGCCTGGCGGTGGCCCTGACGGTGATGGTCAGCAGCTTTCGCCAATCGGTCACCACCTGGCTGGACACGGTGTTGCCCGCCTCGCTGTACGTGCGCTCCGGCGTGGGTAGCGCCAATGAGCTGGCTTACTTCGATGCGGCCTTTGTGCAGGCAGCAGCCAAGGTACCGGGCGTGGAGCGGCTGAGCGCGCAGCGCAATATGCCGATCAGCCTGGACGCAGCCAAACCGGCGGTTGCCCTGCTGGCGCGTGCCTTGCACGCCGGTGCGGACGGCGCGCCCGACCTGCCCCTGGTGGGCCAAGCCCTGGTCGTGCCGGCCGGGCGCATCGGTATTTTTGTCAGCGAAGCCGTGGTGGATTTGTACGGCGCACGCATCGGCCAGAACTTTGAGCCACTGCAAAAGGCCTTCAGCAGCAGCACACCGCAGGGCCAGCCGCCGGTTTTCTTTGTCGCGGGCATCTGGCGGGATTACGCGCGCCAGTTCGGCACCATCGCCATGGACAGTGCGGACTTGGCACGGCTCAGCCCGGACCGCCGGGTCAATGACCTGGCGCTGTGGCTGGCGCCCGACGCCTCGACCGCCGCCGTGGAGCAGGCACTGCGCGATCTGGCCGACCAGCAGGCGCAGGATCACGAAGGCGGTGCCGGCCAGTTGCTGGAGTTTGGCTCGGCAGCCCAGATCCGCGCCACTACGCTGCGTATTTTTGACCGCAGCTTTGCCGTCACCTACTGGCTGCAGGCGGTGGCCGTGGGCATTGGGCTGTTTGGTGTGGCGGCCAGCTTCAGCGCGCAGGTGCTGGCGCGGCGCAAG
>CANFIH010000181.1 GCA_947446855.1 Burkholderiales bacterium | reverse complement strand
GAGGCCGCCTTGCCGGCAAACACCACCACGCGCGGCACCACGGCCGCCTCGGGGTTGGCCAGGATGCGCTGGTAGCGCGTGACCACGTGCAGCACGTTGAGCAGCTGGCGTTTGTATTCGTGGATGCGCTTGACTTGCACATCGAACAGCGCGTCGGTGGGAATCTCCAGACCCATGTGCGTTTGCACCCAGTCCGCCAGGCGGCGCTTGTTGGCCAGCTTGGCCTGCTGGAAGCCGGCAATCACCTTTTCGTTGTCCAGCAGCGGCATCAGCCCGGACAGCTGGGTCAGGTCACGCCGCCAGCCGGTGCCGATGTGCTTGTCCAACACCGCGCTGAGGGCCGGGTTGGCCTGGGCCAGCCAGCGCCTTGGTGTGATGCCGTTGGTCTTGTTGTTGAAGCGCTCGGGCCAGAGCCGCGCGAAGTCGGAAAAGATGGATTCCTTCATCAACTCCGAGTGCAGTGCCGATACGCCATTGATGCTGTGGCTGGTCAGCACGGCCAGGTAGGCCATGCGCACACGGCGGTCGCCGTACTCGTCCACCAGCGACACCTTGCGCAACACTTCGGCGTCAAACCCGGCTTGCGCCAGACCGGTCAGGAAGCGCTCGTTGATGTCGTAAATGATCTGCAGGTGGCGCGGCAGGATGCGCTCCAGCATCTTCACCGGCCAGGTCTCCAGGGCCTCGTGCATCAGCGTGTGGTTGGTGTATGAGAACACGCCCTGGCACAGGCGCCAGGCATCCGCCCAGGGCAACTGGTGCTCGTCCAGCAGCAGGCGCATCAGTTCGGGGATGGCCAGCACGGGGTGGGTGTCGTTGAGGTGGATGCTGACCTTGTTGGGCAATTCCTCGAAGCCTTCGTGGCGGCTCATGAAGCGGCGCAGCAGGTCCTGCACGCTGGCGCTGCAGAAGAAGTATTCCTGGTGCAGGCGCAGTTCGCGCCCGGAGTCGGTGGAGTCGTCCGGATACAGCACACGTGTCACGTTTTCGCTGTGGTTCTTGCCCTCCACGGCCGCAAAGTAGTTGCCACGGTTGAAGGCGGTCAGATCAATCTCTTGCGTGGCCTTGGCCGACCACAGGCGCAAGGTGTTGGTGGCCATGGTGTCGTAGCCGGGGATGATGGTGTCGTAGGCCATGGCCTGCACGTCGTGCGAGTCCACCCAGTCGTAGGCAGTCTCCGAGCCATTTTTCTTTTCGATGCGTCCGCCAAAGCGCACGCGGTAGTTCACCTCGGGGCGGGCGAATTCCCAGGGGTTGCCGTGGGTCAGCCAGTAGTCGGGCACTTCCACCTGGCGCCCGTCCACGATGGTCTGGCGGAACATGCCGTAGTCGTAGCGGATGCCATAGCCGAAGCCCGGAATGTTGAGCGTGGCCATGGAGTCCAGAAAGCAGGCGGCCAGACGGCCCAGGCCGCCATTGCCCAGGGCGGCATCGGGCTCCAGCTCGGTGATGGCGTCCATGTCCACACCAAAATCGAGCAGGGCCTGGCGCACGCGCGTACGCAGACCCAGGGCCAGCATGGCGTTGCCGAAGGTGCGCCCGATCAGGAACTCCATCGACATGTAATACACGCGTTTGGCGTCCTGGGCATATTGGGCGCGCGTGGTTTTCATCCAGCGTTCGACCAACTGGTCGCGCACGGCAAAGGCGGCGGCATTCAGCCAGTCTTCGGCACGCGCCGTTTTGGGGTCCTTGCCGACGGTGAACATCAGTTTGTTGGCAATGGCGTGCTTGAGCGATTCCAGGTCGCGCCCGGGCGCATCAAACGGGAAGTCGGCAGTGGCGTTCGCAGCAGCAATAGGAGGGATGGCGTTCAAATCAGACTCTTGTAAAGGTTGGTGTAGTGTTGGGCAGCGCTGGCCCAGTCAAATGCAATTCGCATGCCAGTCTGTCGCACGCGGTTCCAGTCGGAGCGACGGTGGTACAGGGCAAAGGCCCGCCGGATGGCCCGCCGGTAGTCGTCCACATGGAAGTCATTGAAGACAAAGCCGGTGGCGCTCTGGTCGTCCAGCGTCTCCAGATCGGTGTCGGTCACGGTATCGGCCAGGCCGCCTACGCGCCGCACCAAGGGAAGGCTGCCGTATTTTAGTCCGTACATCTGGGTCAGGCCGCAGGGCTCAAAGCGCGAGGGCACCAGGGTGACATCGCTGCCGGCAAAGATGCGGTGGGCAAAAGCCTCGTCGTAGCCCATGCGGAAGGCCACCTGGTGGGGGTGGGCCTTGGCCTGCAGCGCAAAGGCCTGCTCCAATTGCGTGTCGCCATTGCCCAGCACCAGCAACTGGCCGCCGCGCGACAGGATTTCTGCCAGGCCGGACAGCACCAGGGGCATGCCCTTTTGCTCGGTCAGGCGGCTGACCACGGTAAACAGCGGGGCTTCGGCATCTATGGTCAAACCCATTTCGGCCTGCAGCGCGGCCTTGTTGCGTGCCTTGCCGGTCATGTTGCGCACCTCAAAATGGTGCGCCAGTTGGGCGTCGGTGGCCGGGTTCCAGACATGGTCGTCCACCGCATTCAGGATGCCGCTCAAGCTGCTGGCGCGCCCGCGCAGCAGCCCGTCCAGGCCGCAGCCCTGCTCGGGCGTCTGGATCTCGCGCGCATAGGTGGGGCTCACCGTGGTGATGTGGCTGGCGTAGGACAGGCCGGCTTTCATGAAGGAAATTTGTCCGTGGTACTCCATGCCCTGCACGCTGAACACATGGCCGGGCAGACCCAGGTCGCCAAAATTCTGCGGCCAGAACACGCCCTGGTACGCCAGGTTGTGGATGGTGAACACGCTGGGCACGCGCGGGCCCATGCCGGCATTCCACACCGCCAGACAGGCCGGCGCCAGTGCGGCATGCCAGTCGTGGCTGTGCACCAGTTGGGCGCGCCAATGCGGGTCCAGCCCATGCGCCAGGTGGGCGGCACCCCAGCCCAGCGCGGCAAAGCGCCGGTGGTTGTCGGCGTAGGGGTGCTTGGTGGCGTCTTCATAGGGGTTGCCGGGGCGGTTGTACAAGCCGGGGGCCTGTAGCACATAGGCGTAAACCGCAGTCCCGCCGTTGGGGGACAGTGCGGGCAGGGCGCCGTACAGCACTTCTACGGCTTCCCCCCAGGGCGTGCCAAAAGAGCCCACGCGCACCGGATCCTGCAGGCCCGCCAGAATGGCCGGAAAACCGGGCAGCAGCACCCGTACCTCGCAGCCCTGGGCTTGCAGCGCCGTGGGCAGGGCGCCGGCGATATCGGCCAGACCGCCGGTTTTCAGGAGGGGGAATATTTCGGCACTGACCTGCAAAATGCGCATGGGACTTGGGTTCCTGGGTTGAGGGGTGGCTCGGGGCTTATTGGGACAAGCGCTTGATCATCTCGCGGGTGACCAACACCACACCATTCTCGGTGCGTTCAAAGCGGGCCGCGTCGGCTACCGGGTCTTCGCCGATCACCAGGCCATCGGGCAGCACGCAGTGGCGGTCTATCACCACACGGCTCAGGCGGCAGCCGCGGCCTATGGTGACTTCCGGCAGCAGCACCGCCTGATCGATGGTGCAATACGAGTGGACGCGCACGCTGGAGAACAGTACCGAGTTGCTCACCGTCGAGCCCGACACAATGCAGCCGCCCGACACCATGGTGTTGATGGTCTGGCCATGCTTGCCCTCGGCATCCTGCACAAACTTGGCGGGGGGCAGCTGGCGCTGGCTGGTCCAGATGGGCCAGCTGGTGTCATAGATATCGAGTTCGGGCGTGACGGATGCCAGGTCCAGATTGGCTTCCCAGAAGGCGTCAATCGTGCCCACATCGCGCCAGTAGGGCGCGGCCTCGGGCGTGGAGGAAACGCAGGACAGGGAGAAGGGGTGGGCCACGGCGCGGCCTTCGGCCACCACATGGGGAATCACATCCTTGCCGAAATCGTGGCTGGAGCCGGGGTTGGCAATGTCGGCGTCCAACAGGTCGTACAAGTACTTGGCGTTGAAGATGTAAATGCCCATGCTGGCCAGGGACACGGCGTCATTGCCGGGCATGGGCGGCGGATCGGCCGGCTTTTCGACAAACTCCATGATCTTGCGGTTTGCGTCCACGGCCATGACGCCAAAGGCGCTGGCCTCGTCGCGCGGCACCTCGATACAGCCGACGGTGCAACCGGCGCCGCTGGCCACGTGGTCGGCCAGCATCAGCGAGTAGTCCATCTTGTAGATGTGGTCACCGGCCAGGATGACGACGTAGTCCGGGTTGCTGCCCTGGATGATGTCGATGTTCTGGTAAATGGCGTCGGCCGTGCCGCGGTACCAGTGTTCGTCGTCCAGGCGCTGCTGGGCCGGCATCAGGTCCACCATTTCGTTGAGTTCGGCGCGCAAAAAGCTCCAGCCGCGCTGCAGGTGGCGTAGCAAGGAATGCGACTTGTACTGGGTGATCACGCCAATGCGGCGGATGCCGGAGTTCACGCAGTTGGACAGCGCAAAGTCGATGATGCGGAACTTGCCGCCGAAATACACCGCCGGCTTGGCGCGCCGGTCGGTCAGCTGCTTGAGGCGCGAGCCGCGCCCGCCGGCCAGCACCAGGGCGATGGTGCGGCGTACCAGCATGTGCGGCTGCATCATGCGGTCCTGCGGGCTGTTGTGGGTGGTGTCCAGTAAGTTCATGGATGCTCCTTTTTTGAATTGAGTGGGTATCTTTGACGGGGTGGGTTCAGGTCATGACCGTAGGCTGCGCCATGCCGGTCAGCGCGCGGATATGGGCCAGGGTTTCGGCCAGTTCGACCAGCGGCTTGAGGGCCAGTTGGGCATCGATATCGTGGCGGCTGGCATCGGGCTCATGGCGTTCCAGATACACGCGCAGGGTGGCGCCTTCGGTGCCGGTGCCCGATAGGCGGAACACCACGCGCGAGCCATCGGTCAGGATCACGCGCACGCCCTGCTTCTGGCTGACGCTGCCGTCCACCGGATCGGTGTAGGCAAAGTCGTCGGCCAGGGCAATCGCGCAGCCGGCCACCGTGGTGCCGGGCAGGGTGGGCAGGGCGGCGCGCAGGCCGGCCATCAGGGTGTCGGCCTTCTCGGAAGGGATGGCTTCGTAGTCGTGGCGCGAGTAGACGCAGCGGCCATGCGCGCCCCAGAGTTCGCGCACCAGGGTCTCGACCGATTTGCCGCTGGTGGCCACCAGGTTGATCCAGAACAGCACGGCCCACAAGCCGTCTTTCTCGCGTACGTGGTCGGAGCCGGTGCCGTAGCTTTCCTCGCCGCACAGGGTCACTTTGCCGTCGTCCAGCAGGTTGCCGAAGAACTTCCAGCCGGTGGGGGTCTCGTAGCAGGGGATGCCCAGCGCCTTGGCCACGCGGTCGGCTGCAGTGGAGGTGGGCATGGAGCGCGCCACGCCGGCCAGACCTTTGGCGTAGCCGGGCACCAGCGTGGCGTGGGCCGCCAGCACGGCCAGGCTGTCGGAAGGGGATACGACAAACTTGCGGCCCACCACCATGTTGCGGTCGGCGTCGCCGTCGGACGCGGCGCCCATGTCGGGCGCGTCAGCCGCAAACATGTGGGCAATCAGGTCTTCGGCGTTCACCGGGTTGGGGTCCGGGTGCAGGCCGCCGAAGTCTTCCAGCGGCACCGCATTCACCACCGTGCCGGCCGGTGCACCGAGTTCGCCTTCGAGCAGCGCCCGGGCATAGGGGCCGCCCACCGCGTTCATGGCGTCGTAGCGCAGACGAAAGCCACCGGCAAACAGCTTGCGGATGGCGTCGAAATCAAACAGCGTGCGCATCAGCCCGGCATAGGTGGCCACCGGGTCGATCACCGTGACCTGCATGCCGTCCATCGGGTAGTCGCCCAGCACATCGAGGGCAATATCGGCACTGTCGCTGCTGCGGATTTCGCTCAACTCTTTGGAGCGCGCAAACACGGCCTCGGTCACCTTCTCGGGGGCCGGGCCGCCGTTGGCAATGTTGTATTTGATGCCGAAGTCACCGTCCGGCCCGCCCGGGTTGTGGCTGGCCGACAGCACGATGCCGCCGCTGGCACCATAGGCGCGGATCACCGCGCTCACCGCCGGTGTCGACAGAATGCCGCCCTGGCCGACCAGCACGCGGGCATAGCCCTTGGCCGCCGCCATGCGCAAAATGGTCTGCACGGCCACGCGGTTGTAGTAGCGGCCGTCGCCGCCCAGCACCAGGGTCAGGCCCGTGGCAGCGGGCAGCACATCGAACAGGGCCTGGACAAAGTTTTCCAGGTAGTGCTTTTGCGCAAAGACGGTGACCTTTTTACGCAGGCCCGAGGTGCCGGGGCGCTGGTCGGTGAACGGGGTGGTGGGCAGGGTTTGAATCGTCATATGCGCAGGCTTCTTTGGGTTGACTTCAGGTGGTGAACAAGGGGCGCGTGCTGGCCAGCCACAGGCATCCGGCGGGCAGGGTTTCTGCCGCCGCCAGGGCCTGGTCTGCGCCTTGTCCACTGGAGGTGTCAATGTGGCGCAGCCAGTTCCCGGGCGGCAATGCAAAGCGCACCGGCTGCTCCGAGGCATTGAGCAGCAGCAGGCAGGACGCGTGGTGGTCTGCCGGGTCTGCGCCCGCTGCCTGCAAGTGCAGGGCCAGCGCGCGCTGCTGCGTGTTGTTCCAGTCGGCGTGCGACAGGGCTGTGCCTGCGGCCGTGCACCAGTGTGCAAGCACCGCGCCCGGCGCATCGCCGGTTTGCCACCAGGCGTGGGCTTGCAAGAGCCGGCGCTCTTTGCGTACGCGCAGCAGGCGCGCCACAAAGCGGCTGAGTGCCTGGTCGGCATCCGGCCAGTTGAGCCAGGTGCTGGCGTTGTCCTGGCAATAGGCGTTGTTGTTGCCCCGTTGGCTGTGGCCGATGTCGTCACCGGCCAGCAGCATGGGCGTGCCCAGCGAGAACAGGGTGGCTGCCAGCAGGGCACGTTTGGATTGCAGCCGCCGGGCCTGTATGGCCGGGTCGTCCGTGGCGCCTTCCCAACCGAAGTTGTGGCTCAGGTTGTGGCCGTGGCCGTCGCGGTTGTGTTCGCCGTTGGCTTGGTTGTGGCGCTCGTTGTAGCTGACCAGATCGCTCAGGGTGAAGCCGTCATGGGCGGTGACAAAGTTGACGCTGCTGCCGGCGGCGCGGCCCTGGGTGCCGAAGCAATCGCTGGAGCCGGCCAGGCGCTGCGCCAGGGCTCCGGGGTGTTCCTGGCCGCACAGCCAGAAAGCGCGCTGGGTATCGCGGAATTTGTCGTTCCACTCCAGCCAGCCACCAGGGAACGCGCCCAGTTGGTAGCCGCCGGGCCCGATGTCCCAGGGCTCGGCCACCATCAGTTTGTCGCGCAGCACCGGGTCTTGCGCCACCGCCATCAGAAAAGGCGCATTGCCGGCAAAGCGGTATTGCGTGGTCTGGTCGCCGCGCGCCAGCACCGGGGCCAGATCAAAGCGGAAACCGTCCACGCCAAACTCCTGCACCCACAGGCGCAGGCTGTCCATCACGGTGCGCAACACCAGCGGCTGGTTCAGGTTGACGCAGTTGCCGCAGCCGGTCCAGTTGAGGTAGTAAGCCGGGTTGCCGGGCTCCAGGTGGTAGTAGGTGGCGTTGTCGATGCCGCGCAGGCTCACAGTGGGGCCGAGTTCATCGGTCTCTGCCGTGTGGTTGTAGACCACATCCAGGATTACCTCCAGGCCGGCCTGGTGCAGGGCGTCCACCATGTCTTTGAACTCGCTGCGCGGACTGCTGCCCGCGGTGCCACTCCAGTAACGCGCTTCCGGTGCGCTCCAGGCAATCGGGCTATAGCCCCAGTAATTGGACAGACCCAGGTTCAAGAGGCGCACCTCATCGGCGCGCTGCGCCACCGGCATCAGGCACAGGGTGGTGATGCCCAGCGCCTTGAGGTGGGCAATGGCTGCCGGATGCGCCAGCCCGGCATAGCTGCCGCGCAGCTTGACGGGCACGCCCGGGTGCAGGGCGGTAAAGCCCTTGATGTGCAGCTCGTAGAGCACGCGCTGGGCCGGGTCTACCGCCACGCCGGGCCGGGGTGCTGGCAGGTCTGCCACCACGCGGGCTTTGAGTGCCTCAGCCGCGTTGTCGCGCGCATCGGGCTGGTCCGGGTTGGCGGGGTCATGGCCGAGGTGAATGTCCTGCCCCTGGTAGCGGCCCACGACTTCGCGGGCATAGGGGTCGAGCAAGACCTTGTTCGGGTTGAAGCGATGGCCTAGATGGGGCGCCCAGGCACCATGCACGCGCCAGCCGTACACCAGGCCGACTGTGGCCTGCGGCAGAAAGCCATGCCACATGCCGTGGGTCTG
>CANFIH010000180.1 GCA_947446855.1 Burkholderiales bacterium | reverse complement strand
GCGCCGCCGCGATGCCTACGAGCGCGACCCGGCGGGCTTTCGCGCCGAATGGGACAAGGCCAACCACAAGTTGCGCCAGCGCATTGCCCGGGCCCAAAAGGCCATTGCCACCGTGCAAGTGGACGACGAATTGCTGCTGCTGTGCGCCACGCTCTGCCACAAGCTGGGCACCGATGGACTGCGCGCCGAGTTGACCCTGCTGCGCGCCACCCGAGCCTACGCAGCCCTGATGGGCGACAAGACCGTCAAGCGCAGCCACCTGCGCAGCATGGCGGCCCTGGTCTTGCGCCACCGCTTGCGGCGCAACCCGCTGGACGACACCGGTTCCGGTGTGCGCGTGCAGCGTGCCGTGGACGAGGTGTTGGCGGCATGACACCGCAGGAGACCGCGCGCCGCGCGCAGGTCTGGCAAGACGCCCAGCTGGCACTGCTGGCTTTGCAACTGGAGCCGCAAGGCCTGGGTGGCATCTGGCTGCGCGCAGGCCACGGCCCGGTGCGCGATGCCTGGCTGGCAGGCCTGCAAGCCACGCGACTGCCCACCCTGAAAATTCCGGCGCAAGTGGATGACGAACGGCTGCTGGGCGGCATCGACCTGGCGCAAACCCTGCAACTCGGGCGCCTGGTGCAGCAGCCGGGCCTGCTTGCCGCAGCCGATGGCGGCGCCGTGTTGCTGCCCATGGCCGAGCGGCTGCCGCCGCAGACCGTGGCCCACATGGCACAGGCACAAGACCGCGGCGCCGTGCTCGGCTGCGGCGGGCAGGAAGAACGCCCGGCACGCTTCGCCATGGTGGCACTGGACGAGTCCGAGGCCGACGAAGCCGGTCTCGCAGCGCGCCTGACCGACCGGCTCGGCCTGTGGCTGGACCTGCGCAGCAATTGCCTGGCCGACACCGCCGACACCCTGGAGGCCTTGGACCCGCAGGAGCAGACCGAAGCCAGGCAACTGCTGCGCCGAATAAGGCCCACCGAGATGCAGGTGCAAGCACTGTGCGAGGCCGCCATGGCGCTGGGCATTGACGGCCTGCGCGCACCCTTACAGGCCCTGCGCCTGGCCTCGGTGCACGCCGCCCTGCAGGGACGCGACGCGCTGGCAGACGAAGACCTGGCCGCTGCTGCGCGCATGGTGCTGGGACCGCGCGCGACCCGCATGCCCGAACCCGCTTGCGACGCCGAACCGCCCCCTGAAACCTCAGCGCAAGACGAACCGCAGCCGCAGGACCCAAGCCCGGCAGACCCGGGCCAGCCGCAGCAAGCCGATCCTGAGATGCTGATCGCCGCGGCCATGGCCAGCCTGCCACCGCATCTGCTGGACCGGCTGCTGCTGGGGCAAGGAGCCAACAAATCCGCCAGCGGCCTGGGCAGCAGTGGCCAGACCACCCGCAGCAAACTGCGCGGGCGACCCCTGGCGCCGCGCCCCGGCAAGCCGGGTGCCGGCGCGCGGCTGCACCTGCTGGCCACCCTGCGGGCCGCCGCGCCCAAGCAGCGCCTGCGCCACCAGCCCCCGGGAGCGGGCAGCGTGCGCCTGCGGGCGGAAGATTTTCATGTGCAGCGTTTTGCCCAGCGCAGCCCTTCGTGCCTGATATTCGCATTGGATGCCTCCGGCTCTGCCGCTTTGCAGCGCCTGGCCGAAGCCAAGGGTGCGGTCGAACTGCTGCTGCAGGACTCCTACGCGCGGCGCGACAGCGTGTGCGTGATTGCGTTTCGCGCAGCCGCTGCGCAGGTGTTGCTGGCACCCACGCGTTCGCTGGTGCGCGCCAAGCGGGCGCTGGCCGCGCTGCCCGGTGGCGGCGGCACACCGCTGGCGAGCGGCATACAGACCGCCCTGCAGCAGGCCCACACGCTGCAGCGGGCAGGCTCCACGCCCATGCTGGTCCTGCTCAGCGACGGACGGGCCAATGTCACCGCTGCCGGCGTGGGCGGTCGGGCCCAGGCGCATGCCGACGCCCTGGCATGGGCCGGGCAATGGCGCAGCAGCGGCTTCTCTGCCTTATGGATTGACACCTCGGCCCAGCCCGACGCGCAAGCCCAGACCCTGGCGCGCCAGATGGGAGCCAGCTACTTTCCCATGCCCTATGTGCAGGCGCAGCGCATGGCAGCCGTGGTGCAAGACCTGGCCGGCCCAGTGCGAAAGTCCTGAAGCAGCCATGTGGAATCCGCTGCACCCACCCATGGACTGGGAAGCCCACCAATCCCATTGGCCCAACGCCCGCTTCAGCCACTTCATCCAACTGCCGGGGCAAAAGTGGCATGTGCAAATAGCGGGGTCCGGCCCCGTTTTGCTGCTGCTGCATGGCACGGGCGCCTCCACCCACTCCTGGCGCGACCTGATGGCCCCGCTGGCGGCGCACTACACGGTGGTCTGTCCGGACCTGACCGGCCATGCGTTTACCGGCAGCCACGCAACACAAAGCCCGTCACTGCCGCATATCGCCCGTAACCTGAACGCATTGCTGAACCAGCTGCAACTGTGGCCCCGGGCGGTGATCGGCCATTCGGCGGGTGCGGCCATTGGTGCGCAACTGCTGCTGGACCAGACCAGCCGCCCCACGCCGGTATTGATCGGTTTGAACCCAGCCTGGTTGCCGTTGCACGGGGTGTCGAGCTGGCTGTTTCCGTCGGCCGCCCGGCTGCTGGCGATGAATCCTTTTTCTGCCAACCTGTTTGCCCGTGTCGCCAGCCAGACGGCGGTCAAAGCCCTCATCGCCAGCACCGGATCGACCCTGGATGCGACGGGGCTGGACCTGTATCAGCGCCTGTTGCAGTCGCCCGGACATGTACACGGCGTGCTGCAGATGATGCGGGCCTGGCATCTGGATGCGCTGGAGCGCGCCTTGCCCCAACTCAAGGGCCCGGTGTTCATTCACCTGGGCGCCAATGACCGCGCCATCCCGGCGGAGCAGGCCGAGCGTGCCCGCGCACTGCTACCGCAGGCGCAGCTGGTGCGCCTGGCCGGCCTGGGCCATCTGGCCCATGAAGAGGCGCCGGCGCGCACCAGCGCGCAAATCCTAGAGTGGCTCAGCCAAACGGCCCGTTGAGCACCAGGGTCTGCCAGTTCAGCAGGCCCGCCGCACTGACCCACAGCAGGTAGGGAACGTTGAGCCAGGACGCGATGCGCCCGTAGGACCGCAAGCCCAGCACCAGCGAGCACACCGAGAGCCACAACAAGGCCCATTCCCCCATTGCCCAATCCGGACGCTGCAGCTTGAAGTACAGCAGGCTCCAGAACATGTTGAGGGCGCCGTTGAGAAAAAACAAAACCCAGAGCCGCCGCTTGCGCGCGGGCGTTTTTGCATGGGTCCAGGCGCTGGCCGCGCTGAAGGCGCACAGGGTAAAGATGCTGCTCCAGATGATGCCAAAGGCGTAGTCCGGCGGCTTCCAGGCGGGCTGCTTCAGCGCGAAATACCAGGGGCCGAGTTCGGTCAGCGCCGCGCCCGTCCCCGCAACCACCATGCTGATGGCGAAGGCGACTGCAAAAGCCAGCCGGAAGGAGCGCGTCAAGGCCATGCCTCAGGTGCGGACCAGGCCAAACAAATGCGCCATGTCCTTGAAGAAAATGCGCACATGCGCCATGGGGTCCCTGCGCACCAATTGCTTGTTCATATACGACTCAAAGGTCAGCCGCTGCACGTCCTTGTCCTCGCACATTTTGACGAAGCGCTCACGGCGCTTGTCGTTGCGGTACCAGAAGTACTGCATCACACCCAGCACCCAGAACACCCGGCCATGCTGGCGCAAAAAGTTCTTGCGCGCCTGTTTCAGGCAGGCGGACTGCCCGGTGCGCAGCGCCTGGTGCACCGCTGCGGCCACCATGCGGCCGCAATCCATGGCGTAGTAAATGCCTTCGCCCGCAGACGGTGCCACCACGCCGGCGGCGTCGCCGGTGGCCACCACATCGCGGCCGTTGTCCCAGCGCGGCAGGGGTTTGAGTGGAATGGGCGCGCCTTCGCGGCGCAGGGTCTCCAGGCCGGACAAGCCTGCCGCCGCCCGCAACAGGCTGACCGACTGGCGCAACGAAAACCCCTTGTCGGCGCTGCCGGTGCCCACGCTCAGGGTATCGCCGTGAGGAAACACCCAGCCGTAAAAATCCGGTGAAACCGGGCCCTGGTAATACACATCACAGCGCGCCGGGTCGTAGCCGGGGCTCGCGGCGGGGGCGCGAATGATCTCGTGGTAGGCGAACACATATTTGGTCTTCTCGGCGCCTTCGATGGTCTGGCGTGCCACCTCGGAGCGGGCGCCATCGGCGGCAATCACCATGCGCGCACGCAGGCTGGTGGGCGCGCCCGGCCCGCTGCGGAAATGCACCCGGGCCGTGCCGTCCTCATCGCGTGTGACCTGCTCAAAACTGGCGCACAAGCGTCGCGCCCCGTGGCTTGCGGCGCGCTCGCGCAGCCACTCGTCGAAGCTGTCGCGGTTGACCATGCCGACAAAGCCATTGTCGATGTGCATGTCCACCTGCTTGTTGGCGGGCGACACCATGCGCGCGCAGCGGATCTTGGCCACCAGCAAATGGTCGGGAATCTCAAAGTCCTTGATCAGGCGCGGCGGAATCGCGCCACCGCAGGGTTTGGTGCGGCCTTGGCGGTCCAGCAGCAGCACGCTCCAGCCCTGGCGCGCCAGATCGTCGGCTGCCGTAGCGCCCGAAGGGCCACCGCCCACCACCACCACGTCGTATTGCCTGGTATTCATGCTTGAGCTCCGGTTGTGCAGGCGCGGCCTCAAGCGGCCATCTGCGGGGTAAAGTGCAGGGCCCAGGCGCTGACCATCATGCCGGACACGTACAGCGGAACGCCAAAGGCACTCAGCATCAAGGCTTTGTCTTTGGGTTGTTGGATAAAGCGCTGCATCAGGGGCAACTGCGCCAGGCCCAGCAAGAGCACCGCATAAGCCTGCCAGGCCTGGCCCCACTGCAGCAGCAGCGCCACCACGATGGCCTGCGGCAGCAGCATGCAGGCACAGGCAGTCTTGGCAGCTTTGACCATGCCGAGTTGCACCGGCAGCGAGCGCACGCCCATCTGTGCATCGCCCTGCACCGACTTGAAATCGTTGAGCGTCATGATGCCGTGGGCACCGGCGCTGAACAGCAAGGCCAGCAACAGCGAACGTGGCTCGGGCAAAGCGCCGCCCAGCATCACCGCCCCCCCCGTCACCCAGGCCAGACCTTCGTAGCTCAGCGCACAGGCCGCATTGCCCCACCAGCCGTTGCGCTTGAGCCGCAGAGGGGGCGCACTGTAAGCCCAGGCCAGCACCAGACCCAGGCAGCAGGCCCAAAAGCCCCAGGTACCCAGGCCCCAGGCCCAGACCAGCGATAGCAGCGTCCACACAATGGCGATGTACAACCCCCATTGGCCGGGCATGCGGCCGGAGGGAATCGGGCGTTGGGGTTCGTTGATGGCGTCCACATGGCGGTCAAACCAGTCGTTGACGGCCTGGCTGCTGGCACACACCAGCGGGCCGGTCAGCACCAACCCCAGCAGAATCAACAGCAGGTTGGAGCCCAGGCTCTGGCTGGAGGCCACCACGCCGCAAGCAAAGGCCCACATCGGCGGAAACCAAGTGATGGGTTTGAGCAGTTCAGCAACGGTGGATAGAGAGGGGCGCACCATGCCAACATTTTGGCGATTCGCACCTCAATGTCAACTTAAATTTACACTTTAAATGTCAATTTAAACTTGCGGCGTCCGTTTCGCTGACCATACCGAAGCGACGCAGCTTCACGTACAGGCTCTGGCGCGACAGGCCGAGCATCTCCGCAGCAGAGGCGCGGTTGTTGCCCGTCAGTTCCAGCGCCGACTGGATGCACATCTTCTCGATCATCTCGATGGTCTCACCCACGATGTCTTTCATGGGCATGCGGCCCACCAGGTGGGACAACTCGGCAATCGAGCCCGCCATGCCGGTGGCAGCCGGTGTTTCCTGGACGCGGCGACGCACCACATCACGCACATAAAAGGCGTAGCAGGTTTCCTCTGCGACCAGCGACAGCGCCGAGATTTCCACCGCCATGGGGCTGCCTGCCATTTGGCGCAACTCGGTGGCAAAGTCTTTTACCGTGGCCTGCGAGCGCAGATTGGTCAGCAGCACGCCCCAGTCCACCCCACCCCGCAACAACCAGTTTTCCAGCGGCTGGCCGAATAGCTGCGACAGGGCGGTGGCCCCCAGCATGGACAGGAATTCGGCATTGGCCGACTGGATGCGCCCGGCCCGGTCGGTCAGCACAAAGCCATCGGGCGACTGCTCCAGCGCCTGGGCAAAAAGATCCTGCTGGGTGGCGCCTGTGCGTTTGGCTGGCAGCGCATCCGGCGCCAGCAAGCGCACCAGGAACTGGGGTCCGCTTTCCTGGCGGAAAACCGCTGCCGAAACGCTGCAATCCAGGCTGGCGCCGGCAAACCGGGCACGGCCCATCTCAATGCGACCGGTGGCATGGGCCATGCGCAGCAGCGCTTGCAGATCCTCCCGGGCGCCGGGCTCAAAACATTCGTAAATGTCCCGCCCCACCAGCTTCTTGCTGGAATCCTTGGTGAACAGCTGGGCGTTGGCATTGGCGTCGAGCACGCGGTAGCTGGAGCCATCCACCACCAGCACGGCTTCGTTGGAGGTTTCAAACAGGGTACGGAATTTGGCCTCGACGTGGCGCAGGCGCAGGTAATCCCGCTCGATGGACTGTTGGGTTTCAATCAGGCGCCGCTGCAGCAGGGCCATGGATTCCATGTCGCGCCCCAGGGCCAGCAGGCGCCCGTCTGCGCCCAGACTGATCACCGCATACTGAACCGGAACGTCCGTTCCCTGGGGTGAAGGGTGGTTGACCTGGCGCCAGCGCTGTTCATCGGTGGCCGTGGCGGGCTTGAGCATGGCCTCTACCTTGGCGCGACTCTCTGAGGTGGTGGTTTGCGCCCACTGCTGGCCGATCCAGGTCTGGCAGCCCAGCGCCAGAAGCTCCGTCTTGCGAACCGACACGTCTTCCACCACGCCGTCCTGGCTTAGCACCAGGGCGATATCAGCAGAAACACTAACCAGCCGGGCCAATGTATCTGCGCTGAGGTTTTCAAGCTTCATGGTTTCTAGGGTTCATGCCAAGGGACTGAGACAGCGGCGGGCTACGGCCGGGTCGCATAGGGAATCCGCAAGGGTAAACACTTGTATACGTTTCGAAGTGTCTATTGTAATAGCACATGCCCCACAGCACGCAACAAAGCGTGCGGCTTGTTTGACACAGGGCTTGGCGAGTCGCTGAAAGGTACGCACATCCCCGTCAGCAAAACCCCTACCCGCTCATTACCCACCGCCGGTCGCGGGTTGGCTGTGCCCTGGAACCCTGCGTCCGTGAACACACTCCGCTGATGTAATTTAATAGTTACGTCAATCTATGTTGACACTTTTCTGGATAGCACCTACATTGACTTCACTTGATCTAGCGCAAACCTTTCATGAGCAACACCGCCTACCACCCTTTGTACACACCGGAACAGAAGTTGCGCCGGGACGCATCGGTCTGGACCCTGGTGCAAGGCGTGCTGGCACCGCTGCAATTCCTGGTGTTTCTGGTCAGTTTGACCCTGGTGTTGCGCTGCCTGGCTTCCGGTGCGGGCGAATCGGCGGCGCTGCTGTCGGTGGTGGTCAAGACGCTGGTACTCTACACCATCATGGTCACCGGCTGCATCTGGGAAAAGGTGGTGTTCGGCCAGTACCTGTTTGCCCGCGCCTTTTTCTGGGAAGACGTGTTCAGCATGCTGGTGCTGGCACTGCACAGTGCCTACCTCTATGCCTGGTGGACCGCTGCCCTGAGCCCGACCCAGCAACTCTGGCTGGCCGTGGCGGCCTATGCCAGCTACTGCATCAATGCCACCCAGTTCATCCTCAAGCTGCGCGCCGCCCGGCTGCAGGCAGCGGCCCTGTCATCCGCACCCGCCAGCCGGGCCATCGCCCTCTGAAGCCAAGGCAAATCCATGCAGCCCATCATTCCCATCCAGCGTGCATCCAAGGGCTGCAGCGATGCCCCCGTGCTGAGCGAAAAAGGCCAGCGCGAGGTGTTTTGCGGCCTGACCGGCATCATCTGGCTGCACCGCAAAATCCAGGATGCGTTCTTTCTGGTGGTGGGTTCACGCACCTGCGCCCACCTGATCCAGAGCGCTGCCGGGGTGATGATTTTTGCCGAGCCCCGCTTCGGCACCGCCATCATCGACGAGCGCGACCTGGCCGGCCTGTCCGACGCCAATGACGAACTCGACCGCGTGGTCTCCGAGTTGCTGGCACGCCGCCCCGATATCAAGCTGCTGTTTCTGGTGGGCTCCTGCCCGTCCGAGGTCATCAAGCT
>CANFIH010000179.1 GCA_947446855.1 Burkholderiales bacterium | reverse complement strand
GTTTTCTCCGGCAGGGCGGAGTCAGGAGGTATGGCGGGCGCCTCATGGTGCGAGCACAAATCGTTGCCCGCCATACCCCCTGCCACCGCCTCGTTGTTCGCTACGTTGCTCGCCGGCGACGGCATTGCTGCCAGAGCCATGGCAGGCGTGAAATCTCCCGTTTGGGCAACCGTATCCGGCGCGGAACCTTCCGACCGCGCAGCGGAGGAAGGGGTATCGGGGGGTGACGATTTGTGCTCGCACCATGAGGAGCCCCCCGATACCCCTTCCTCCGCCCCACCCGGCGAAAATACAGAGGTATCGAGTTCCACCTGCAGCGAATCAAAGAACCGCTTCAAGCGATCCAGCGGCATCAACATCATGTCGTGCAAACACAGCCCCGGCAGTGCCTCCAATTGCGCACGCGACCAGGCAACCCCTTGCGGCATAAACCGCTTGGCAGGCGGCAACACCGCATCGGCCTGTTCCTTGTTTCCGATGCGCCAGAGCAAACTCTCCGTCTTCAAACGCGCACCACCGCAAGTGCCACAGGGCGTGTAACTGCGGTACTTCGACAACAGCACACGGATGTGCATCTTGTAGGCCTTGGTCTCCAGGTACTCAAAGAAACGGTCCACACCAAACCAGTGCTGGTTCCACTTCCCGTTCCAGTTCGGCGAGCCCTTCAGTACCCACTTCTGCTGCTCGGGGGTGAGCTTGTACCAGGCCGTGTCGCGCGGGATACCTGCAGCCTCAGCGTGGCGCATCAGGTCGTCCTGGCATTCCTGCCACGCTGGCGTCTGCATCGGCTTGATGGCACCGGCGCGCAGGGTCAGCTTGTCGTTGGGGATGACCAGACCGTAGTCCACGCCCACCACGCGGCCAAAGCCGCGGCACTTCTCGCAGGCGCCCACGGCCGAGTTGAAGGAGAACATCGAGGCGATGGGGTCGGTGTAACGCAGATCGCTTTGCGGGCAATGCAGGCCGGTGGAAAAGCGCCAGGTGGGCACGGGTTGTGCGCCCTCTTCCACGGGGTTGGTCTCGTCCAGCACATAGACATTCAAACGGCCGCTGCCGCGCTTGAGGGATGTTTCAATGGCTTCGAGCGCACGGGCCTTTTCCACACCGTCGATGCGGAAGCGGTCGGCCACCACGTCCAAAAATTTGACGGCCACCTCGGCATCAGCCGACGCTGCTCTGGCCTTGGTGGCCTTGGGCGCCACCTCCACACTCAGGCGCTCGCGCGTGCCGGTGCGCTCGGCGTGCACACGGGTAAAGCCGCTGGCACTCAGCCACTGGGTCAGTTCTTCAGCGGATGTATCGGCCGGCAGTTCGACGGGAAACGTGAGCACCAACCTGGGGTTGTTAGCCCAGACAGCCCGCCGCAGCATCTCGGCATAAATCGTCTCCGGCGTGTCGTGCTGCACCGGCAACGCGGTCTGGCGGTCGAACAGATTGCCGGCGCGGGAGAACAACAGCTTCAGGTGGTCGTTCAGCTCCGTCATGGTGCCCACGGTGGAGCGGCTGCTGCGCACCGGATTGGTCTGGTCGATGGCGATGGCCGGGGGCACGCCCTCGACCTTGTCGACGGCAGGCTTGTCCATGCGGTCCAGGAACTGGCGCGCGTAGGCCGAGAAGGTCTCGACGTAGCGGCGCTGGCCTTCGGCGTAGAGCGTATCGAACACCAGACTGGACTTGCCGGAGCCGCTGGGGCCGGTCACCACCGTCAGTTCGCCCGTGCGTATGTCCAGGTCAAGGTTCTTGAGATTGTGCTGTCGCGCTCCGCGGATGCGGATGGTGCCCTGGGACATAGTGGGTGCTCTTTCGAATGGGGACAGACATTCTAGGAGAACCTAACTCCCACGGTCGCTCACTGCGCCTAGATCCCTGCCCCCCAGTGGGGGCGCGTTTCCCCTCGGGCGGCCCGGCTTGGAAGGGATTAACTTTTACCGGTCGATACGAAAGCGCTGGCCCTTGTAATTGAACACCGCACTGCTGGCGCTGATTTCCTCCAGCCGCACCTCTGGCGCCACCTGGCTGCCCTTGCCCATGATCTGGTCGTTGATGATCAGCGTCCACTCCGGTGGCGCGTCGGAATAGATGGCGCCACTGATGTTGAGGGCCGGTATCTGGCGGCGCAGGGCGTCCGGCAGCTCATGGAACATGGGCGTGCCGCCAGAAGCCGTGCGTACCGGAGCCGCGGTTGGCGCAGGCGCCAGTTTGGCAACGGGCTCAGGCACTGCTGCTGCGGCAGGCAACGCCGGGCTGGCAGGCACGGCCTGCACCTTGGCCACCACATGCGCCACGGCGCTGCTTGGGGGCGGAGGCGGAGGCGGAGGCGGCGACAGCGCCGGGCGGCTGGGCGTGGGCAGCGCAGCCGGCAACGGGGCTGGCAGCTCCTTGGCCACACTTTTCGGCAGCGGTGCCGGTAGTGCGACCTGGGCGGGGGCCTCGGGCTGCGCCAGGCTGGCGACCGGCGGCGCGGCTCCGGCAGCTGGCGCTGACTGCCGCCAGGCCCACAGGGCTGCTGCCAATGCCATCAAGGCAACCACCAAGGCTACGATCCACCAGGGCTTGGTGTCGCCGCCGTAGTGGATGTAGGTGGCGTGGTTGGCCTGTGCGGAATTCAGGCCGGGAACCGCGCCGCGCTCGCGCTCGGACTCGGCTTTTTTAAGTGCATCCAGAATGTAAGACATGGGCTATCGCGTCTCCAGGCTGGGGCCGTTGCCGCCCATGGCCTTTTCAATTTGCATGAATGTCATGGGGCCGGGGTGACCGTCCGGTTTGATGCCCTGACCCTTTTGAAATGCCTTGACCCGCGCAATCAGCGCGCTATCCAGGGTGAGTGCATCAGTGCCCCTGGCTTGCAGCGGCTTGCCCTCCAGAGCGGACAGGTGCCTGGACAGCAAACCCAGCGCGGGGCTCGCAGTGCCCTCACGCACGTCCGGCTGGTAGCCGCGCGGGGGCTGCCAATAGGTGGAAAAATCACCACGCCAGAAGCGCGCCAGCGAGATCAAGGTGACGTGATGTGCCACACCGCCCCATTGCAGCGTGGCCGTTTGTTCGCTCAAGCCGGTCAGCACCGCAAAGACCGCGGGCTCATCCGTTTTTTGCAGCGTGAGGATGCCGGGCCGGTCCAGTTGCCGCAGCAGGGGAATCGTCAACTCCGTGGTGCGGTAGCACTGCAGTTGTTGTTGTGTTGCAGCGGTGCAGGGCTCCTGTGTACCGGGATCGAATTTCCACCTGCGGCCCAGTTCCTGCCAGGCGGGCGCAATAGCAGAGGGCAACTGGGGCAACAGCGCCTCCATATCTTCCGCCACCACCGCAACAGCTGCACTGGCCGGCGCGTCTGGCGCCGGACTGGAGATGGCGCTCGCTACGGGGGCAGAGGCTTGGGCGGGCAAGCCCTGGCGCACAGCGGGCGGCACTTGGGTGCCAGCCCGGGGCCAGAACTGCGAGCCCAGAGCCAAGGCCAGGGCCAGCGCACTGAAGGAGCCCAGCAATGGCAATGCATAGGGGCGGCGCGTGCTCTGGGCTTCGCCGGAATCCGCACCAAACACCTCCAGGGCGGCCTTGTCAACCATCGGACGGTCCACCTGGTGCAGGCCGTTGGCCCAGGCACCCAGCAAAGCCCGTCCGCACAGCAGGTTGATGCGCCGCGGCACGCCACGCGTCAGTGCGTATATGCGGCGCAAGGCCTTTTCATCGAACGGAATCTGACCGCTGTACCCAGCCACCGTCAAACGGTGCTGGATGTAGCGCGCGGTATCCCCCACGTTGAGCGACACCAGGTGGTAGCGCGCAATCACACGTTGGGCCAGTTGCTCCAGATCCGGGCGTTCCAGCATGGTGCGCAGTTCGGGTTGACCGATCAGCACAATCTGCAGCAACTTGCGCTCGTGGGTTTCCAGGTTGGTCAGCAAGCGCAGTTGCTCCAGCACTTCGGGCTGCAGGTTCTGAGCCTCGTCAATGATCAACACATTGCTCTGCCCTGCGGCATGGCTTTGCAGCAGGAAGACATTGAGCGCATCCACATAGGACTTGAGGCTGAGGGTGGCGGCAGCGGTATCCACTGCGATGTGAAACTCCTCGCAAATGGTTTGCAGCAGCTCCATCACCGAGAGCTTGGGATTGAACACGATGGCCACGTTGCAAGCGGCTGGAATCTGCTCCAGAAAGCAGCGGCACACCGTGGTCTTGCCGGTGCCGATGTCGCCAGTGAACAGCACAAAACCGCCGGTACCGGTGACGCCAAACAGCAGATGGGCCAGTGCCTCGCGGTGGCGATCGCTCATGAAGAGAAAACGCGGATCCGGTGCAATGGAAAACGGATCTTGTGTCAGATCGAAGTGGCGCGCGTACATAAACCGGCAATGCCTCCCTGTTGTTGGGCCTATGGTAGCGGCTAAAAAAAGGCCCTCCAAAGAGGGCCCTTTAAAACAAGCCCGGCGCGAATAAGCCGGGTCGTTAACTCACCGTTTCAGTCGTTGGCGTAGATGTCAACGTCCTTGGTCTCTTTGACGAACAGTATCCCGATGACAAACGTCACGCCGGCAATGATGATGGGATACCACAAGCCGTTGTACATGTTGCCGGTCTGCGCCACGATGGCAAACGCAGTGGTGGGCAGCAGGCCGCCAAACCAACCGTTGCCAATGTGGTACGGCAGGCTCATGGAGGTGTAGCGGATGCGGGTGGGGAACATTTCCACCAGCATGGCTGCAATCGGGCCGTAGACCATGGTCACCAGAATGACCAGATAGGTCAGGATGGCGGCCACTTTGAACTTGTTGAACTTGGCCATATCGGCCTTGGCGGGATAGTTGGCGGCTTTCAGCGTCTCTGACAGCGACTTCTTGAACTCATCGCCCTTGGCCTTGGCCTCATCCTTTGAAATGCCCTTGGCGCTGTAGCTGCTGATGACGGTGCTGCCCACGGTGATGGTGGCGGGCGTTCCGGCTGCGCCGACCACGTTGTCATAGCTCACCGAGGCACCGGCCAGGGCCTGTTTGGCCACGTCGCAGGAACTGGTGAATTTGGCTGTGCCCGTGGGGTTGAACTGGAACGAACATTCGGCTGGATCGGCCGTTACCAGCACCTTGTTGGCCGCTTGCGCGGCGGCCAGATCCGGATTGGCCGCTTCGGTCAATGCGGTAAACACCGGGAAGTAGGTCAGCACCGCCAGCAGGCAGCCCGACAGGATGATGCGCTTGCGGCCGATCTTGTCGGACAGCGAACCAAAGATCAGGAAAAACGGCGTGCCGATCACCAACGAGATGGCCACCATGATGTTGGCCGTGGCACCGTCCACTTTGAGGGCCTGCGTCAGGAAGAACAGCGCGTAGAACTGACCGGTGTACCAGACCACGGCCTGACCGGCGGTCAAACCGATCAGCGCCAGAATCACGATTTTGAGGTTCTTCCACTGGCCAAAGGACTCCGACAGCGGGGCCTTGGAGGTCTTGCCTTCCGCCTTCATCTTGGCAAACGCCGGCGACTCGTTCATGCTCAGGCGGATATACACCGACACACCCAGCAACAGCACGGAAAGAATAAAGGGAATGCGCCAGCCCCAGTCGGCAAACGAGGTCTCGCCAATCGCGGTGCGGGTGACCAGAATCACAATCAAACTCAAAAACAGGCCCAGCGTGGCCGTCGTCTGAATCCAGGAGGTGTAGGCGCCGCGCTTGCCGTTGGGGGCATGCTCAGCCACATAGGTGGCGGCACCGCCGTACTCACCGCCCAGTGCAAGCCCCTGCAGCATGCGCAGTGCGATCAGGATGACCGGGGCGGCCACACCGATGGTGGCGTAGTTGGGCAAGATGCCGACGATAAACGTGGACAGACCCATGATCAGGATGGTGACCAAAAAGGTGTATTTGCGCCCGATCATGTCGCCCAGGCGGCCAAAAACCAAAGCGCCAAACGGGCGCACGATAAAGCCGGCTGCAAATGCCAGCAAGGCAAAGATGAAGGCGGAGCCCTCGTCCAGACCGCTGAAGAACTGCTTGGCAATGATGGCAGCCAACGAGCCGTACAGATAGAAGTCGTACCATTCAAAAACGGTTCCCAACGAAGAGGCAAATATGACCTTTTTCTCTTCCGCCGACATGGGGCGTGCGACGTTTTTTGCCATGCTTGTGTCTCCTTATTATTAATTCCAGCCGCTCTACCAATAGAGCAAAGTGGCCCACTATCGGGGGGGGTACTGACGTCAATCTGACAAAGAGATTGCCAAAACTGACGCGCCACTGAACACCATGGTATACCTCAGTACTAACCCTTGGTTGGCCGGTTTACCTGCTTTACGTAAGCACTTGGTCAGCACCCTTACACAGAATCGCGCCGTGTGTCGGCATGGCACATGGCTTCCTATTCCCCTCTCATTAACCAAAAGGAGACCCACATGAGTGATCCAGTGGTCGACAAAATCCAAAAGAATCCGAAGTACTTGGAACTTCGCAGCAAGCGCACTAGCTTCGGCTGGACTCTCACGCTGTTGATGATGGTCGTGTATTACGGCTACATCGCGCTGATTGCCTTCAACAAGCCTTTCCTGGCACAGCCCATTGGCGCTGGTGTGACCACGCTGGGTATTCCCATTGGCATGGGTGTGATTGTGTTCACGGTTGTGATCACCGCCATCTATGTACGCCGCGCGAACAGCGAGTTCGACGCCCTGACAGCTGAAATCCTGAAGGACGCCTCCAAATGAGCAAGACCAAAACAATCGCCACGCTGCTGATGCTGCTGGTCGCAGGCTCGGCCTTCGCGGCTGGCGGCGACCTCGGACAGGTCGACAAGCAGCCCACCAACTGGGTGGCTATCTCCATGTTCGCCGTCTTCGTGGTCGGCACCCTGTTCATCACCAAGTGGGCCGCAGCCAAGACCAAGTCCGCTGCTGACTTCTACACGGGTGGTGGTGGCATCACCGGTTTCCAGAATGGCCTGGCCATTGCCGGCGACTACATGTCTGCCGCTTCGTTCCTGGGTATTTCCGCTGCTGTGATGGCCACTGGCTATGACGGCCTGATCTACTCCATCGGTTTCCTGGTGGGCTGG
Organism: Burkholderiales bacterium; assembly: GCA_947446855.1. Classification (GTDB taxonomy): domain Bacteria; phylum Pseudomonadota; class Gammaproteobacteria; order Burkholderiales; family Burkholderiaceae_C; genus Allorhodoferax. Next base: position 1,336 of record CANFIH010000179.1, on the reverse strand, counting down.
CCCGTCGTGACCTTCCTGATGGCCGAGCGCCTGCGCAACCTGGGCAAGTTCACCTTTGCCGACGTCGCCGGTTACCGCTTCCAACAGGGTCCTATCCGCGCCTTCGCTGCCTCGGGCACGCTGGTGGTGGTGGCCTTCTACCTGATCGCCCAGATGGTGGGTGCCGGTGCCCTGATCAAGCTGCTGTTTGGTCTGGAATACTGGATGGCTGTGGTGATCGTCGGCGCGCTGATGATGATTTACGTGCTGTTCGGCGGTATGACTGCAACCACCTGGGTGCAGATCATCAAGGCCTGCATGCTGCTGGCCGGTGTGACCTTCATGGCCTTCATGGTTCTGGCACAGTTCGGCTTCAGCCCCGAAGCACTGTTCGCCAAGGGCGTGGAAGTGCGTACCCTGATCGCTGGCAACACGCAAGCGACTGCTGTGGCTGCTGCTGCTGCACTGACTGCTGCTGCGAACACACCTGAACTGGTGGCCGCTGCTGCTGCTGCCACCGAAAAAGCCAACGCGCTGAACCCCGCCAAGATCGGCCTGGCCATCATGGGACCTGGCGGTTTCGTGAAAGACCCCATCTCTGCCATCTCCTTCGGTATGGCCCTGATGTTCGGTACTGCTGGTCTGCCCCACATCCTGATGCGCTTCTTCACCGTGCCGGATGCCAAGCAAGCCCGTAAGTCCGTGCTGTGGGCAACCACCTGGATCGGCTACTTCTACGTGCTGATTTTCATCATCGGCTTCGGTGCCATCACCCTGGTGCTGACCAACCCCGAATTTGCCAACGTCGCTACCGGCGTGATCAAGGGCGGCGGTGGTTCGGCCAATATGGCTGCCGTGCTGGTTGCCAAGGCTGTGGGCGGCAATGTGTTCTTCGGCTTCATCTCCGCTGTGGCCTTTGCAACCATTCTGGCTGTGGTGGCGGGCTTGACGCTCTCCGGCGCATCCGCTGTGTCGCATGACATCTACGCCACATTGATCAAGAAGGGCAAGGCCGACAGCGCTGCTGAACTGCGCGTTTCCCGTATCACCACCGTGGTGCTGGGTATCGTGGCTGTGGCTCTGGGCATCGCCTTCGAGAAGCAGAACATCGCCTTCATGGTGTCGCTGGCCTTCGCTATTGCAGCGTCTGCCAACTTCCCCGTGTTGTTCATGGCTGTGCTGTGGAAAGACTGCACCACCAAGGGCGCTGTGATCGGCGGCTTCATGGGTCTGATCTCCTCGGTTGGCCTGACCATCGTGTCGCCTTCCGTGTGGGAAGCCACTCTGGGCAACCCCAAGGGCTCGGCCTGGTTCCCCTACACCTCGCCTGCGCTGTTCTCCATGACCATCGGCTTTG
>CANFIH010000178.1 GCA_947446855.1 Burkholderiales bacterium | reverse complement strand
GTCCAGTACAAACAACTTGGACGGCCCGGTGTGAACGCGCTTGGAGCGTTTGGCAGTAGATGCGGGCTTGGGTGCAGCCGGCTTCTCGATACTTGCCGCCGTCTCTAATGCTGCAATCTGTGGCAAAAACTTGGGAGTGTCGTTGGCTACCGGTTTATTGAGGACTGGTCCCACACTTGGCACCGGTGCTGCGGCAACGTTTTCGACTTTGCGTTGGGGGCGGCTGGCACTGCGCGCAGTGGCGTCAAATGCCTTGGCTGTCAGGCGGTCGGCACGCTTGGTTGGGGCGGGAGGCAGTGGCATGGAGTGTGGCTCGTGAAGATGGGTTTATGAAAAAACAATGCCGCAAAAGTGAAAAAGCCACCTTGAGCCAAGGTGGCTTTTTGTGCAAGCGGTTGTGGATGTCAACGGCATATAGCCCATTATGCATACGCTTTGCGACACCCATGGCAGCTCGTGTGCCAAAACAACAACTTAAGCTTAGGCTGCCTTTTTGTTAAGGAGCTTGACAGACTTAAGGACTTCGTCCACGTGGCCGGGAACCTTCAAGCCGCGCCATTCTTCCTTGAGCAGGCCATCTGCCCCGACCAGGAAGGTGCTGCGCTCAATGCCTTTAACCTTCTTGCCGTACATGATTTTGTTCTTAACCACACCGAACATGTGGCACATTTTTTCTTCAGTATCGGCAATCAGCTCAAACGGCAGTTCCAGCTTGGTCTTGAACTCGTCGTGCGACTTCATGTTGTCGCGGGATACACCGAACACGGTGGCACCAGCCTTCACAAAGTCCTTGTACTTGTCGCGGAATTGCATCGCTTCAGTGGTACAGCCGGGAGTGTTGTCCTTCGGGTAGAAGTACAACACCATGGTTTTCCCGTTGTGAGATGTGTTGCTCACCTTGATGCCACCAGTGGCATTTGCTTCGAATTCGGGGAGGGGTTTATTGACAACGATCGCCATATGGTATAAAAGTCTCGCGTACAGGTGTCAGCCAAGGCGAAGGGTGTTGAACGTGCAGCGTTTCACACCCTCTACCGCAATATAGGATTTTACTCCGAAACGGGCCGAACAGCTCACGGTCGCCTGACGCTGGGGTTAAACCAGCAGCGCAGCGATCACCCGACGGCCTTCGCCAGCTAGAAAATTGAAGGTTCGGCAAGCAGCATGGGTGTCCATGGTTTCTACGCCGATACGCTTGGAGTACAGATTTTTCAGACAACTGGGATGTGGGAAACGGATCCGTTCGCCACTGCCAAAAATGATCAATTCTGGTTGCAAGTCGATAAACAAGTCAAAGTGCTCGGGAGTCAATGCATCAAAGTGCGGGCACTGCCACGGCGCGGTGCCGCTATGGGCACTGACATAGAGGTTGCTGGTGAATTTTTGGCCATTGACGCTGACCCATCCCTGCCCATAGCCGGTTATGCTGCTGCCGTTTGTGGCGTCGGGCTGAAGTTTCATGGTTTGTAGTGGAAAGTGTGGGGGGTTGTGCGACTTTGAAACTGCCGCACTGACTGCAGGGATATCTGTGGTCAAATTATAGGTTTAGCCCTGACGCCCCTGTTGGAGAGACTTTGAAAACCATTAGAAAATCCGCCAAACTGGCCAACGTCTGCTATGACATTCGCGGCCCCATCATGGACCGCGCTCGGCAGATGGAAGAGGAAGGCCAGAAGATCATCAAGCTCAATATCGGCAATCTGGCCGTGTTCGGTTTCGATGCGCCCGAAGAAATCCAGCAAGACATGATCCGTAACCTGCCCAACTCGGCGGGCTACTCAGACAGCAAGGGTATTTTCGCAGCGCGCAAAGCCGTCATGCACGAAACCCAGAAGCAGGGCATTCTTGGCGTCACACTGGATGACATTTACCTTGGCAACGGTGCCTCCGAACTGATCGTAATGGCCACCAACGGCCTGCTCGACGACGGCGATGAACTGTTGCTGCCTATGCCCGACTATCCCCTGTGGACGGCCGCGGCCAGCCTGTCGGGCGGAACACCCGTGCACTACCGCTGCGATGAGTCCAACGGCTGGATGCCCGATCTGAAGGACATCAAGTCCAAGATCACGCCCAACACCAAGGGTATTGTGGTTATCAACCCCAACAACCCGACCGGTGCACTCTATTCAGATGCGCTGCTGCTTTCCATTGTGGAAATCGCGCGTGAGCATGGCCTGGTGATCTTTGCCGATGAGGTTTACGACAAGGTGCTGTATGACGGTGTCAAACATACGCCGATTGCGTCATTAAGCGAAGACGTGCTGACTCTGACCTTTAACTCCCTCTCCAAAAGCTACCGCTCCTGCGGCTACCGTGCGGGTTGGCTGGTAGTGTCAGGTGATAAACGCAGCGCCGCCGACTACATCGAGGGCCTTAATATGCTCTCCAATATGCGTCTGTGTGCCAATGTGCCGGGCCAATGGGCCATTCAGACGGCATTGGGTGGTCACCAGAGCATCAATGAGCTGGTTTGCGAAGGAGGGCGGCTACGCCGTCAGCGTGATCTGGCCTATGAGTTGATCACCTCGATCCCCGGCGTGAGTTGCGTGAAGCCGAGCGCTGCTTTGTATATGTTTCCCAGGCTCGACCCTGTGGTTTACCCGATTGCAGACGACCAGCAGTTTTTCATGGAACTACTTCAGGAAACCCGCGTCATGCTGGTGCAGGGCACCGGCTTCAACTGGGACACGCCGGACCACTTCCGTATCGTCTTCCTGCCGCACGAAGATGACTTGCGTGAGGCGATTAACCGGGTTGCCAAGTTCCTTGAAATTTACCGCAAGCGCCACGGCAACTGATCCCACTTTTTTGTGCGGCCCGCAGGTTAACGGCGGGCTCTGACTTCTTTAACTGTAAAACGATATGAAACCGATTCAAGTAGGCCTCCTGGGCATTGGCGTAGTGGGTAGTGGCACTTTCAATGTGCTCAAGCGTAATCAGCAGGAAATCCTGCGCCGCGCAGGTCGCGGCATTGAAATCACCATGGTGGCCGATCTGGACGAGGCGCGCGCCCGTGCCGTAGTAGGTCCTGATGTTCAGGTGGTGAATGATGCTCGCAAGGTCATTGCCAATCCGGAAATCGACATCGTCATCGAGCTGATCGGCGGCTACGGTATTGCCAAGACCCTGGTCCTCGAAGCCATTGCGGCCGGCAAGCACGTGGTCACGGCAAACAAGGCCTTGCTGGCCGTGCACGGTACCGAAATTTTTGCAGCCGCTTCGGCCAAAGGCGTGATGGTGGCGTTTGAAGCCGCAGTAGCCGGTGGCATTCCCATCATCAAGGCCCTGCGCGAAGGCCTGACGGCCAACCGCATCGAGTGGATTGCCGGCATCATCAACGGCACCACCAACTTCATCCTGTCGGAAATGCGCTCCAAGGGGCTGGACTTTGCTGTGGTGCTGAAGGAAGCGCAACGCCTGGGCTATGCCGAAGCTGATCCGACGTTTGACATTGAGGGCGTTGACGCCGCCCACAAGGCAACCATCATGTCGGCTATCGCCTTTGGCATCCCGGTGCAGTTTGACAAGGCTTATGTGGAAGGCATCACCAAGCTCTCCAGCCAAGACATCAAGTACGCCGAGCAACTCGGCTACCGCATCAAACTGCTGGGCATTGCCAAGCGCCGCCCCGAGGGTATCGAGTTGCGTGTGCACCCCAGCTTAGTGCCATCCAAGCGCCTGATTGCCAATGTGGAAGGCGCCATGAACGCCGTTGTGGTGCAGGGTGATGCCGTCGGAACAACCTTGTACTACGGCAAGGGTGCCGGCTCGGAGCCCACAGCTAGTGCGGTAATTGCCGATTTGGTGGATATTGCCCGCCTGCACACCGCTGACTCGGCTCACCGCGTGCCGCATCTGGCATTCCAGCCCGATGCCATGAGCGACACCCCCATCCTGCCCATGGCCGATGTGGTGACCAGTTACTACTTGCGCCTGCGCGTTGCAGACCAGGCCGGCGTGTTGGCCAAGGTGACGGGCATACTGGCAGAGTCCGGCATCAGCATTGATGCGGTGCTGCAGCGCGAGGCCGATGAAGTGGGTGGTGTGGACGCTACGCAAACCGACCTCATCATCCTGACCCACGATTGCGTGGAAGCCAAGATGAACACGGCCCTGACCGCCATGCAGGCACTGCCTACTGTGCTGGAACCCATTACCCGCATCCGCAAGGAAGAGTTGGCATGAAGTACCTGAGCACGCGTGCGGCCGCTTCTTCGACTGAGCGCAAGCGCTTCTGCGAGATTCTGCTGGAAGGACTGGCGCCGGACGGCGGACTCTACTTGCCGGAAAGCTACCCGCAGGTCAGTGGTGTCACGCTAAACCAATGGCGCGACATCTACCACCAGCAAGGCTATGCTGCGCTGGCTTTTGAGATTCTGTCACTGTATGTCGACGATATCCCTGCTGCGGATTTGCGCGCCCTGTGTTCCAAAACCTACACAGCTGAGGTGTTTGGAACCGGTGAAATCGTGCCTTTGCGTCACGTGGAAGAGGGTCTGTGGATCGAAGCCCTGTCCAACGGCCCGACCCTGGCCTTCAAAGACATGGCCATGCAGTTGCTGGGCAATTTGTTTGAGTACGAGTTGGCCCGCCGCGGAGAAGAGCTCAACATTTTGGGCGCAACCAGTGGCGACACCGGCAGTGCTGCGGAATACGCCATGCGCGGCAAGAAGGGTGTGCGCGTATTCATGACCAGCCCGAATGGGCGCATGAGCCCGTTTCAGCAGGCGCAGATGTTCAGCCTGCAGGATGCCAACATTTACAACATTGCGGTTGAAGGCGTGTTTGATGACTGCCAGGACATCGTCAAGGCGGTGAGTAACGACCTGGAATTCAAACGCAAGTACAAAATCGGCACCGTCAATTCCATCAACTGGGCGCGCCTTCTGGCCCAAGTGGTTTATTACTTTGCCGGCTATATACAGGCCACGGAAACCAACGATCAAAAGGTTTCCTTTGCCGTACCCAGCGGAAATTTTGGCAATGTCTGTGCCGGCCATGTTGCCCGCATGATGGGCTTGCCGATCGCACAATTGGTGGTTGCCACCAATGAAAACGACGTGTTGGACGAGTTCTTCCGCACCGGCGTGTACCGTGTGCGTGGCAGTGCCGACACTTTTGAGACTTCCAGCCCGTCTATGGACATTTCCAAGGCCAGCAATTTCGAGCGCTTTGTGTTCGACCTGCTGGAGCGAGACGGTACGCGTGTGAAGGCCTTGTTCGGCGAGGCGTTGAACAAGGAAGGTCGCTTTGACCTCAGTGCCGATCCGCTGTTTGCGCAGGCTGCTAGCCGCTATGGTTTTGTCAGCGGCAAAAGCAACCATACCGATCGCCTGGCCACCATCCGCGCCACCTTTGAGCAGCATGGCTTCATGATTGATACCCATACGGCGGATGCCTTGAAGGTTGGGCTGGAAAAGCGGTCTGCCTCGCAACCGATGATCGTGCTGGAAACTGCGCTGCCCATCAAGTTTGCCGCGACCATCGTGGAAGCACTGGGCCGCGAGCCGGAGCGTCCCGTTCGCTTCGAAGGTATAGAGGCATTGCCCAAGCGTGTGCAAGTGATGGCTGCCGATGCAGCGCCCATCAAGGCACTGATTGCACGCGAGTGTGGCTACTAGTCGATTAATTCCATGCTGAAACCCCAGCGCGCGCCCCTCATGCCCCTGAACGAAGCGTTGGCGCAATTGCTGACCGCCGTGCAGCCGATGACTGCCGTGGAACAACGGGCTATCCTGGATCTGGACGGCCGGGTGTTGGCGCAGGATGTCATCTCGGCTTTGCATGTGCCGCCCCAGGACAACAGTTCCATGGACGGCTATGCCCTGCGCGTGCAGGATGTGAAGGCGCCGGGCGTGGAGATGCTGGTGTCCCAGCGCATTCCTGCCGGTTCAGCCGGTGCGCCTTTACTGGCCCAAACGGTGGCCCGCATTTTTACCGGTGCACCGATTCCAGCCGGTGCCGATGCGGTTGTCATGCAGGAAGACTGTGTTGTTGTAGCAGGCAGTGAGGGCGACATGGCGCGTGTGCAGGTGAATGGCACTCCCAAACCCGGTCAATGGATTCGACGCGCTGGAGAGGATGTTTCCAGTGGCTCGGTGGTACTGCGTAAAGGCCAACGTCTGGGTCCGGCTGAGTTGGGGCTGGCTGCGAGCATTGGCATGGATCGGCTGGACGTGGTGAAGCGGCCCCGTGTGGCCCTGTTTTCTACAGGGGACGAACTGGTCATGCCAGGCACGGTCGCGCCGCAGGACATGCCACCCGGTGCCATCTACAACTCCAACCGGTTTTTCCTGAGCAGCCTGTTGCGCCGCTTGGGCTGTGAGGTGACCGATTACGGCATCGTGCCTGACCTGTTCGATGCGACGGTACAGGCCTTGCGCGAAGCCAGCACAGAACACAATGTGATTCTCACCAGCGGCGGTGTCTCGGTCGGTGAAGAGGACCATATCAAGCCTGCCGTGCAGTCGCTGGGCAGCCTGGACCTGTGGCAAATTGCCATTAAGCCCGGCAAGCCGTTTGCCCATGGCAAGGTGGGCGATGCGCATTTCATTGGCCTGCCGGGTAACCCTGTGTCTAGTTTTGTTACCTTTTTGCTGTTGGTGCGTCCGTTTTTGTTACGTCTGCAGGGCGTTGAGGGCGGTGCTCCCGTCGGTGTCAGTGTCCGCGCTGATTTCGACTGGCCACGTGCCGACAAACGCCAGGAATTCCTGCGTGCGCGCCGCAATGCCAACGGCGGCCTGGACCTGTTTCCCAACCAGAGCTCTGGCGTGCTGACTTCGGTCGTATGGGGCGATGGTCTGGTGGACAATCCCTCTGGCCAAACGATCCGCAGGGGCGACACCGTGCGCTTTATTCCCTTTGCTGAACTGCTCGCATGAAGATCACCATCCGCTACTTTGCTTCCATCCGTGAGGTGATGGGCCAAGCCTCAGAATCTCTGGATACCCCTGCTGCAACCTTGGGGCAACTGCGCGATGCGCTCATGGCTCGACCTGGCGCAGCGGGCGAAGCGCTGGCACCTGGGCGAGCCGTGCGCATGGCGCTGAATCAGGTCATGAGCGACGAATCTGCGGCCTTACTGGAAGGCTGTGAGGTGGCTTTCTTTCCCCCGGTTACCGGCGGCTAGGATTCTTAGGTATGCGTGCACCTCGCGTTTCCATCCAAACCCAGGATTTCGATTTATCGCAGGAAGTCGCGCGCCTGCGTGCCGAAGATAAGCGGGTGGGGGCTGTGTGCAGCTTCGTTGGTACCGTTCGCGATCGCAATGGGGGCGCCGACCCATCGGTGCAGTCCATGGAGCTGGAGCATTACCCCGGCATGACGGAAAAGTCGATTGAAGCCATGATCGACGAAGCACACAAGCGGTTTGACATTTTTGGTGCCCGTGTCGTGCACCGCGTGGGTCTGCTGCAACCACTGGACCAGATTGTGCTGGTTGCGGTGACTTCGGCGCACCGCGGCGAGAGTTTCAAGGCCTGCGAGTTCTTGATGGATTACCTCAAAACCCAGGCGCCGTTCTGGAAGAAGGAAGCTACGCCAGCTGGTGCACATTGGGTGGATGCCCGGGTGAGCGATGACGATGCGCTGGCGCGTTGGGGCATTGCGGGTTCCAACGCCACTTAGTCGGTTTTCCGCTGCTGGTTTTTTTGCCAGCTTTTCCAGGCGGTCGAACTGGGAAACGGCGAGTGAGAGGGCACAGAAGCAGAGGCTCGAAATTCAATTGAATCTTCTTTGACAGATATCAGGCTCCGATCGTGGCCAAGCCGCCTACTGCACTTGAAATAGTGCCCCATGGCCTCAAGCTTGAAGGCATCAGACCTCACAGTCCAAAGGAGTTTTATGCGAACTGACAAACTAACAACTAAATTTCAGGAAGCCTTGGGTGATGCCCAATCGCTTGCGCTGGGCAACGACCACGCCTACATTGAGCCGGCCCACGTGCTGGTAGCCATGCTGCAGCAGCAGGATGGACCCAAGGCTCTGCTGCAACGTGCCGGTGTTAACGTCAACGGCCTGCTCTCAGGGGCCGAAGCCGCAATCAAAAAGTTCCCGCAAGTGCAAGGCCAGGACCAGGTCCAAGTAGCGCGCGATACCGTCAGCCTGCTGCAGGCAGCGGAAAAGGAATCCATCAAGCGCGGCGACCAGTTTGTGGCCAGCGAATTGTTTCTGCTATCCATGGCCGACAACAAGGGTGATATTGGCAATCTGGTGCGTGCCAATGGCATGACCCGCAAAAATTTGGAGGCGGCGATTGACGCCGTGCGCGGCGGCCAGAGCGTGGACAACGCGGACGCCGAAGACCAGCGCGAGTCGCTCAAAAAATACTGCATCGACCTGACCGAGCGCGCCCGCATGGGCAAGTTAGACCCGGTGATCGGGCGTGACGATGAAATCCGCCGCGCCATCCAGGTGCT
>CANFIH010000177.1 GCA_947446855.1 Burkholderiales bacterium | reverse complement strand
GAGCCGGTTCAGACCCAGCAGCATGACTGCGTGCTTGAACGAGGTGACTTCGGAGCGCATGCCAAAGCCCGCCGAGTTGATGAAGCGCAGCAGGTTGAACGACAGCATGGGATCGTGCTTGAGCAGTTCCTCGATCTCGGAGGTGCTGGACTGTTTGCGCACCAGGTCAATCAGTCGAATGATGTTGGCCTGGGCGGCCTGCACGCGTTGCCCTTCCAGCAGCACCGGCTTGGCAAACCAGTAGCCCTGGAACAGCGTGACACCCAGGTCCTTGACCAGTGTGAATTGCGCATGGGTTTCCACTTTTTCCGCAATCAGCCGCGCCTTGGATTTGGCTTGTGCCAGTTTGACAAAGCTGCCAATGGCTTCGGGCTTGAGCACCGACAGGTCAAACTTGATGAACGAGGCCAGCGGCAGCCAGGACGCATAGGAGCGTGTCAGTACGGAATAGTCAAAGGCCATGCGAAAGCCACGCTGCTGGAGCTGCTGCAGCTTTTGCAGGCGGTTGGCGATCTGGTCCACCTGGGACAGGGGCAGCGGCGGAATTTCCAGCACCACACGTTCGGGGCTGACCAGGTCCAGGTGGGCACCCGCCAGGCTGTCGTGGGTGCAGTTGATAAAGAGGGTCTTGCGGCTGGCCAGGGTGTCGTTCTCGGCCATCGAGAGGGCGTTGAACAGCAGCTTGGCATCGCTGGAGGCGTTGTGCTCGTTGTCGGGGAGCGATCGGTCGAACAGCTCGTAGCCAAATACCTTGCGGGCTTCATCCAGAATGGCCTGCCGCGCAATGGCCCGGTTGGCTCCCGCTGACGAGGGCTTCAACGGGCTGGGGACATAGGTGGCGGGCATGGAGAGTGTTCGATCCGATTGTTGTTTTTCATTCTAGACCGTGAAAGCCGGCGCGGGCTTGCCATCGGCGGGCATCGAGGGCAAGGCGTCCAGTTCCTGTTGTGTGAAGCCTGCCAGCCGGCGTGCTGCCAGGTTGAAAGGGGGCTTCAGGCTGGGGCCGCCATAGAGTTTGCCCGCCTGGCTGTGAAAGCTGTCGCTGTCGAGGCTATCGCGTGCGCACAACCAGTGGTACCAGTGGTTCCCTATGGCGACATGGCCGACTTCCTCACGCAGGATGGTGTCCAGAATGGCGACGGCCTGCAGGGCCGGCTGGCTGGCCACCTTGCGCAGCTTGGCCTGGATGATGGGTGTGGCATCCAGGCCGCGCGCCTCCAGCGTACGCGGCACCAGGGCCATGCGGGCGACCACGTCGTGGCGGGTGTTCTCGGCCATGGTCCACAGGCCGTCGTGGGCCGGAAAATCGCCATAGGCATGGCCCAGCGTGGCCAGATGGTCGGCCAGCAGGGTGAAGTGTTGCGATTCCTCATAGGCCACACGCAACCAATCGCGGTAGTAGTCGGGCGGCAGATTGGCAAAACGCCAGGCGGCATCCAGCGCCAGGTTGATGGCATTGAACTCGATGTGCGCAATCGAGTGCACCAGGGCTGCATGACCTTCGGCTGTGTAGGGCGAGCGCCGGGGCACATCCTTGGGCAGCACCAGTGCGGGTAACGGAGGGCGCCCGGGCTCGGGCGGGCTGTGCAGGGTGCGGGCGCAGTCAACCTGCAGCACCTCGCGTTGCGCCCACAGGTCTTGCACCGCCGCGACCTTTGCAGCAGGGTCGCACAGGGTGAATGCGGCGAGGGCGCCGTGTCGTAGTTCCATCATCCCTACAATTCTAGGCAATCCGCACTTTAGGAATCGAGATGGCTTTGTATGAATTGGATGGCATTGCGCCGCGCGTGGCTGAGGGCGCATGGATCGCCGATAGCGCGCAGGTCATGGGCAATGTGGAACTGGCGGGGGACGTGAGCGTCTGGTTTGGCACGGTGATACGGGGTGATACGGAGATCATCCGCATCGGTCGCGGCTCCAATATCCAGGACGGCAGCGTGCTGCATGCCGATGTGGGCCAACCGCTGACCATTGGCGACAACGTGACCGTGGGTCACAAGGTGATGCTGCATGGCTGTACCATCGGCGATGGCTCGCTGATCGGTATCGGGGCCATTGTGCTCAACGGAGCGAAGATCGGGCGCGGCTGCATCGTGGGTGCCGGCGCGCTGGTCACCGAGGGCAAGGAGTTTCCCGATGGCAGCATGGTCATCGGCAGCCCGGCCAAGGCGGTGCGTGAACTGACCCCTGGTCAGCAACAGGGCTTGGTCAGGAGTGCAGAGCACTACATTGAAAACGCGGCGCGTTTTCGCAACGGCCTCAAGCAAATTGCATAACCCCGCGGCATCCCTGGATGCCGCAACAACTGGAGTGGTGCATGTCTGAACTGCACAAGTTTTTATTTGACGGCTTGCCCGTGCGCGGTGTGATCGTGCGCCTGACGGACGCCTGGACCGAAATCCTGCGCCGCCGCGCCGGCAACAATGCAACCGAGGCCTATGCGCCCGAGGTGCGCGACATGCTGGGCGAAATGACGGCGGCGGCTGCGCTGATGCAGGCCAATATCAAGTTTGATGGCGCACTGGTGCTGCAGATCTTTGGCGACGGACCGGTCAAGGTGGCGGTGGTGGAGGTGCAGTCCGACCTGGCCCTGCGCGCCACAGCCACAGTGCGCCCGCAGGTGGAGCCGGGCACCTCGCTGAGCCAAATGGTCAACGTCCACAACAAGGGGCGCTGCGCGATTACCCTGGACCCGAAAACCAAGTTCCCCGGCCAGCAGCCCTACCAGGGCGTGGTGCCGCTGTTTGATGACCACGGTGTGCCGATTGAAAAATTGAGTGCAGTGCTGGAGCACTACATGTTGCAAAGCGAGCAGCTCGATACCGCTTTGGTGCTGGCCGCGGATGACAAGGTGGCAGCCGGCCTGTTGATCCAGCGACTGCCCATGGCTGGCGCAGGGAATCTGGCCGGCAGCATGGTGTCCCGGGAGAACGAAGACCAAATCGGCCGCAACGAGGACTACAACCGCATTGCGGTGCTGGCCTCCAGCCTGAAGCGTGAAGAGTTGCTGACCCTGGATGTGGAAACCATTTTGCGCCGGCTGTTCTGGGAAGAAAGCGTGACCCGCTTTGAACCCCTGGTGGGCGACAGTGCACCGCGCTTTGCCTGCAATTGCAGCCGTGAGCGCGTAGGCAAGATGATTGAGGGCCTGGGCCGCGAGGAGGCCGAGAGCATCATCGCCGAGCGCGGTGACATCGAAGTGGGCTGTGAGTTTTGCGGCATGCAATATGTCTTTGACCCGATCGATGCCGCGCAGTTGTTTGTGCAGCCGGTGCAGATACTGAACAGCGGGCCCGACGCCCATTAGCAGGGAGGCTGCGCTTGCCGCCTCGCCTGCTGCGCGGGCCCGGCCGGTTTAGCCTTGGGGCGGAACGCTTGCTGTGCCGCTCTTGGACTGCAGCAGCGCGCTGAATAAACGGTGCTCGCACTGCGGGTCCGAGCATTTCTCACAAGGCCATTTCCAGCGGCTGCGCTGCGCTTCGGGCGGCGGCGTGCCCATGGCGTAGCCAATGGCCTGCAGGGCGCTTTGGCAACGCGCCGCACCCTGGCCGTAGACCATGGAAAAGGCCATGCCGTGCTGCAACAGGATCTCGCGCAAACGCTGGTCCACCCGCGCGCGCATGGCGACGCCATCGCGCTGAATGCCGTCTGCGACCCAGGGCAGATCCAGGCCGGTGACCAGGGTCAGCGCGAACGCGCGGTGCTGTGCCACGGCCTCGGTGTAGAGGGAGGTGTCGCCAAAGACCAGGTCGCTGTAAATGGCCGTCATCAGGGGTGCGGTATCGGACAACACCAGCGTGGATGGCGCATGGGCGTTGACGCGCTGCATCTGTGTTTGGGCGATGTGTCTTTGCTCTTCGGCACGCGGCGTGCGGCCCTGGCGGTCACACCATTCGCGCAGGTACTCGGAAATCAGGCGGATAGCAGGGTGTGTGGCGGCGAGCTGACGATGCAGCGCCTGGGCCAGTTGCGTCTTGCCGGTGCACTCGGCACCCAGAATGGCGATCTTCATGCGGGCCGTGACGCGCAATCGGGGCGTGCCGGACTAGCGCGCAATTTGCACAAAGATTTCGTTGTTCTTGACCATGCCCAACTCGCTGCGGGCTTTTTCTTCGACGATTTCCAGGCCTTCTTTCAGGTCGCGGATTTCGGCGGACAGGCGGTCATTGGCCAATGACGCCTGCGCATTTTTCTGCTTCTGCACATCCAGCGCGCTTTGCAACTTGCTGACATTGGGCACACTGCCTCGGCCAAACCACAACTGCCCGTGCAGGATAAGCAGCAGGGCAATCAGTAACAACGGAACGAGGCGTTTGCTCATGCCTGGTGGTTTGGCCGGTGGGTTTACTTCAAGTTATAAAAAGCAGCGCGTCCGGGGTACACGGCAACATCACCCAGGTCCTCTTCGATGCGCAGCAGCTGGTTGTACTTGGCCATGCGGTCGGAACGGCTCAAAGAACCGGTCTTGATCTGGCCGGCATTGGTGCCCACAGCGATGTCGGAAATGGTGGAGTCTTCGGTCTCGCCCGAGCGGTGGCTGATGACGGCGGTGTAACCGGCGCGCTTGGCCATCTCGATGGCGGCGAAGGTCTCGGTCAGCGTGCCGATCTGGTTGATCTTGATTAGGATGGAGTTGGCAATGCCCTTGTCAATGCCTTCCTTCAGGATCTTGGTGTTGGTGACAAACAGGTCGTCGCCGACGATTTGTACCTTCTTGCCCAGGCGGTCGGTCAGGATCTTCCAGCCGTCCCAGTCACCTTCGGCCATGCCGTCTTCGATGCTGATGATGGGGTACTTGTCGACCCAGTTGGCCAACATGTCGGTCCACTCCTGTGCGGTCAGGCTCAGGCCTTCGCCGGACAGCTCGTACTTGCCGTCCTTGTAGAACTCGGAAGCAGCGCAGTCCAGGCCCAGGGCGATTTGCTCACCGGCCACAAAACCGGCCTTGTCGATGGCTTCCAGAATCATCTGGATGGCGGCTTCGTGGTTGGGTACGTTGGGGGCAAAGCCGCCTTCGTCGCCCACCGCGGTGCTGATGCCCTTGTCGTGCAGGATTTTCTTCAGGGCGTGGAAGACTTCTGCGCCGTAGCGCAGCGCTTCGCGAAAGCTCGGTGCGCCCACGGGGATGATCATCAACTCTTGCAGGTCGAGGTTGTTGTTGGCGTGCTCGCCGCCGTTGATGACGTTCATCATGGGCACGGGCATTTGCACCGCAGCCATGCCGCCGAAGTAGCGGTACAGCGGCAGGCCGGACTCTTCAGCAGCGGCGCGGGCCACCGCCATGGAGACCGCCAGCATGGCGTTGGCGCCCAGGCGGGATTTGTTTTCGGTGCCGTCCAGATCGATCAGGGTCTTGTCCAGGAAGGACTGCTCGGACGCATCCAGGCCCAGCACGGCTTCGGAGATTTCGGTGTTGATGTGTTCCACCGCCTTGAGCACGCCTTTGCCGAGGTAGCGCTTCTTGTCGCCGTCGCGCAGTTCAATGGCTTCGCGCGAGCCGGTGGAGGCTCCGCTGGGAACGGCCGCACGGCCCATGGTTCCGGATTCCAGCAGCACATCGCATTCCACGGTGGGATTGCCACGGGAGTCGAGAATTTCGCGGCCGACGATATCAACAATTGCACTCATGGTTCTTCTTTCTAAACGATACAAAAATGGGGCTTGCCTGATCTTGCAGCCATTACTGGAAATTATTCTCCAGAAACGGAGTCTTTTTGGTTACGTAATCCAGTGCCACCAGGGTTTCCAGCAAGGCTTTCATATGGCGCAGGGGCACGGCATTGGGGCCGTCGCATAGCGCGTTGGCCGGGTCCGGGTGGGTTTCCATGAATACGCCGGCTACGCCCACGGCGACTGCCGCACGGGCCAGCACGGGCACCATCTCGCGCACACCACCGCTGCTGGTGCCGGCGCCGCCAGGCAACTGCACCGAATGCGTGGCATCAAACACGATGGGTACGCCGCATTCGCGCATGATGGCCAGCGAGCGCATGTCGCTCACCAGGTTGTTGTAGCCAAAGCTGACACCGCGTTCGCAGGCCATGAAGTTGTCTTCCTCCATGCCGGCCGCTTTTGCAGCCGCACGGGCCTTGGTGATGACGTTCTTCATGTCGCCGGGCGCCATGAACTGGCCTTTCTTGATATTCACCGGCTTGCCTGACAGGGCCACAGCGTGAATAAAGTCGGTCTGCCGGCACAGCAGGGCCGGTGTTTGCAGCACGTCGACCACGGACGCCACCTGGGCGACCTGGTCGATGGCGTGGATGTCGGTGAGCACCGGCACGCCAATTTCGCGCTTTACCTTGGCCAGAATCTCCAGGCCTTTTTCCATACCCAAGCCACGGAAGGCCGATTCGCTGGTGCGGTTGGCCTTGTCAAAACTGCTCTTGAAGATGAAGGGGATGCCAAGCGAATCGGTGATTTCCTTCAGCGTGCCGGCAGTGTCCATTTGCAACTGCTCGGACTCGACCACGCAGGGGCCGGCGATCAGGAACAGGCGGTGCTGCAGGCCGACGTCAAAGCCGCAAAGCTTCATGCCGCCACCTTCAGGGATTTTCCACGGGCCTGGTGGTCCAGTGCGGCCTTCACAAAGGCGTTGAACAGCGGGTGGCCGTCCCAGGGGGTGGACTTGAATTCCGGATGGAACTGCACACCCACAAACCAGGGGTGGGTGCTTTGCGGCAACTCCACCATTTCGGTCAGGTGCTCACGCTGGGTCAAGGCCGAGATCACCAGGCCCGCAGCGCGCAGGCGCTCCAGATAGTGCACATTGGCCTCGTAGCGGTGGCGATGGCGCTCGGTCACCACATCGCCATAAATCTGGTGCGCCAGCGTGCCTTCGGCCACGTCGGAGCTCTGTGCGCCCAAGCGCATGGTGCCGCCCAGATTGGAGTTGTGGTCGCGCGTCTTGATGGTGCCGTCAGCGTCTTTCCACTCGGTGATCAGGGCGATGACCGGGTTGGGGCCTTCGGGATCAAACTCGGTGCTGTTGGCGTCCTTCAGGCCGGCCACATGGCGTGCAAATTCGATCGTGGCGACTTGCATCCCCAGGCAAATGCCCAGGTAGGGCACCTTGTTTTCACGGGCAAAGCGGGCCGCGGTAATCTTGCCTTCCACGCCGCGCTTGCCAAAGCCGCCCGGCACCAGAATGGCGTCGAATCGGGCCAGTTGGGACACGCTGTCGGCGGTAATGGTTTCGGAATCGATGTACTCGATCTTGACCTTGGCATGGTTCTTCATGCCGGCATGGCGCATGGCTTCGTTGAGCGACTTGTAGCTGTCCGACAGATCCACATACTTGCCGACCATGGCAATAGACACTTCGCCTTGAGGGTGCTCGATCTCGTACACCAGATCGTCCCAGCGCTTGAGGTTGGCTGGCGGTGTGTTCAGGCGCAGCTTGTCGCAGATCAGGCCGTCCAGGCCCTGCTCGTGCAGCATGCGCGGTACCTTGTAAATCGTGTCCACATCCCACATGGAGATCACGCCCCACTCGGGCACGTTGGAGAACAGCGAAATTTTGTCGCGTTCTTCATCGGGCACGCGGCGGTCGGCGCGGCAAATCAGGGCGTCGGCCTGGATGCCGATTTCGCGCAACTGCTTGGCGGTGTGCTGGGTGGGCTTGGTCTTGAGTTCGCCGGCTGTGGCAATCCAGGGCAGGTAGCTCAGGTGCACAAAGGCGCTGTTGTTGGGGCCAAGCTTGAGGCTCATCTGGCGCACGGCCTCTAAGAAGGGCAGGGACTCGATGTCACCCACGGTGCCGCCGATTTCGACGATGGCCACGTCCACGGCATCGGCCTCGCCAAAGCGCGCACCGCGCTTGACGAATTCCTGGATCTCGTTGGTGACATGGGGGATGACCTGCACGGTCTTGCCCAGGTAGTCGCCACGGCGTTCTTTGTCGAGCACGCTCTGGTAAATCTGGCCGGTGGTGAAGTTGTTGGACTTGCGCATGCGCGTTTCGATGAAACGCTCGTAGTGACCCAAGTCCAAATCAGTTTCTGCACCGTCGTCCGTGACAAATACTTCGCCATGTTGCAGGGGCGACATGGTTCCGGGGTCTACGTTGAGATAGGGGTCGAGCTTGATTAAAGTGACTTTAAGGCCTCGCGATTCAAGGATCGCTGCTAAGGAGGCTGAGGCGATTCCCTTGCCAAGGGAAGACACCACACCGCCGGTGACGAAGACAAATTTGGTCATGTCAGGGGCGAACTGTAAGGTTCGAACAGGTGGTAAAGCGAGATTATACGGGCCGGTTGACTCCCCACTCCCCCCAGGTTCTTGCTCCATGCTTTTGTAATTTGACTCCCCCATCCCCCAGCCCCTTACCCAATGCCATTAAGTTAAGCCCTCATCGGTACCCCTTTCGTGGTCGCTGAGCGCCCCCAATGGCATGCTTGCGCGCAAAGCTCCTGCCTAGCCTGATCTTGTCGCGTG
>CANFIH010000176.1 GCA_947446855.1 Burkholderiales bacterium | reverse complement strand
GCAACTGTGGCTGGCAATTCTGTGCTCAAGGGTGATCAATTCACTTACCAAGGATTCCAGTTCGGCGCAATCAACGCGACATCTTTGGGCCTGACCAGCTTGCATCTTGATGTGTGGGGTGCTGACGCTACTCCCATCAAGGTGTACGTGATCTCCGCTGGTAAAGACACCGAATCGGTGACGGTGACGCCAACCGCTGGCGCTTGGAAGAGCGTTGAGGTTCCTCTGAGTTCGTTTACCCTGATCGATAAGACTGCAATCTTCCAGGTCAAGTTGGACACAACGATACAGCCCACTACCAAAGTTGTTTACTTGGACAATATCTACTTTAGAAAATAGGCTGACATCAGCATTTCTTTCAGCTGATCTTTAGGGGGACGTGCGGCTTTCGTCCCCCTTTTCTTTTGATCAATCTTGATATGCGCATTCCTAAGCTTGGTACTTTGATCCCTGTGTTTGCTGCAATGGCGGGAACCGCCTGTGGCGGTGGTGGATCAGGTGCTGGCGCGATGGACCAAGGTGTACCTACGCTAAGGGGCGCCTTTCTAGACAGCCCCGTACAAGGCCTGCACTACGACACCGCCACTCAACACGGGGACACGGATGGCAGCGGCAGGTTCCAGTACATGCCCGGTGAGTCAGTTGCCTTCTCTATTGGCAACATCAAGTTAGCAGCGACAACAGCCAAGTCCCTCATCACTCCTCTGGACATAGTGGGCACCGCAAATGCAACCGATCAACGGGTTACCAACATGCTGATTTTGCTGCAGAGCCTGGATACCGATGGCAATGCGAACAATGGCATCTCGATTCCTGCCATTGCGTCAGCGTTGGCACCGACAGGAATCAATTTTGATGTGGCGCCGGCTACCTTCCGAGCCAATGCAACTCTGACAAATTTCGTCTCAGGCGCCGTCGGTGTGAGCCGTGCGCTGGTCACAGATGTCGATGCGCGCCTGCATTTTCAAAATGCCTTGAATACAGGTGTAGGCAATGGCAAGTTGAATATTGCCCCAGTGGCTAGTGCGGGTGCTGCGCAGTCGGTGGGGCAGGGCACATCGGTCAGTTTGGACAGTAGTGCCAGCAGCGATGCCAATGGCGACACACTAACTTTCCAATGGAACTTTGTTAACAAACCTACTGGTAGCAGCGCAAGCTTGACCGGTGCTAACACGGTTAGCGCAAACTTTATGACGGATGTTGCCGGAGACTATTTGGTGGGTTTAGTGGTCAGTGACGGCGTGCTTACCAGTCCCGTTTCGGTGACCAAGGTCAGTGTCGCAGCCAGCACTGGCATACCCAGCGGTTACGCGCTGGTGTGGTCCGATGAATTCAATACCAGTGGCACCCAACTGCCGGCTGCCAGCAAATGGGCCTATGACATTTCCCGAAATAGCGTAGGTTGGTACAACAATGAGTTGCAGTACTACTCCAATGGCCGTATTCAAAACTCTGCGGTGCAAAATGGCAGCTTGATTATCACTGCATGAAAGGAAAACCTCTTTGGTCAAGTCAGTGATTGGGGCGGGCAGAGCTACACCTCGGCGCGCCTGTTCACCAAAGGCAAGTGGAGTTGGACCTACGGTTTCTTTGAGATCCGTGCCAAGTTGCCTTGCGGCGCAGGCACCTGGCCGGCGATCTGGACGCTGGGTTCCACGGTGGACGTGTGGCCGGACCAGGGCGAAATCGACATCATGGAGCAGACCGGCTGGGCCAAGTCCACCGTGTTGGGAACAGTACACACCCTCGCTGGCTATGGGGGCGGCGGTAGCACGGGTTCCACCACTGTCAGTGACGCATGCACTGCCTTTCACAACTACCAAATCAAATGGACGCCCGGCGCTATCGATTTCTATGTGGATGGCAAGTCGTACCGGCCTTCTTACCTCAAGCCTGCGAGCGCAGCCGGTTGGCCCTTTGACAAGCCGCAGTACCTGATTCTCAACCTGGCGGTGGGCGGCATATTGGGCGGCACCGTGAATGACGCCACCCTCTCAGGCACCGGACTGGAAGTGGATTACGTGCGGGTGTACCAGATGCCCTAAGTCAGGCTCTGGCCCGCAGCGCCCGTGCAGGCCTTTACAGGCGGGCGAGCGTGCCGGGTGCCACCACCAGTGTCTTGCCATCGCTGAACAGGACGGTCATCGGGGTCTTGCCTGCGTTGTAGGCCAGGTAGCTGCGCTGTCCGTCCGCACGTTTGAATACGGCGTACAGCGTGGTGTCAGCCGTCACCGTGAAGTCCGGTGTGCCCATTTCTTTGAGGCTTTGCAGCCAGTGCAGCGCGTGGGTGCGTGTGTCGCCCAACTCGAACGAGCCCCAGCGGTTCCACGCTGCAAGTCCTGCATTCGCGTCGGCCAGGCCCAGGTACTGCGCAAAAATGTCTTGCCAGATATCTGGTGGCTTGGCGTAAAAACCGCGGGCGTTGTAGGTCGCGGTCTCGGGCGCTAGCGTGGCCACACTCTTTTTGACGAAGGACGGGTCTTGCCCCAGGTAGGTGGATGCCGTGGTGAGAGGCAGCAGGTTGATGCCCTTGATCTGGCGCGGATCGTCAATCCACCAGGTGTTGTGCGAATACATGCCGCCAAAGAGTTGGCTCACTTCCACGTTCTTGTATTCAGGTGCCAGCACCTGGCCGTGGATGTCAAACCAATAGTGGTTGATGGCCTCAATTTCGGTGGTGTAGAGGTATAGGCCCAGGTCGCGCAGTGCCTTGTCGCCCTTGATCTCGCCCCACAGAATCAAGCCGGCCCAGGCGTTGATGGCCTCGGACGAGGATTCCTGGTTGTTGCCCAGCTCGCCCATGCCGATACCAGAGGCCCAGGAGTGCCCCTCGTAGGGATCGAAATTCCGCAGGAAGGGGAACTTGGCCTGCCCGCGTTGTGTGGTGGCAATGTCGGCTACCAGCAGGTCCACCATGCCGCCCCACTGGTCACTGCGGGCCCATTGTGGATCGCGCAGCGCAATGTCGGCGGCAGCGCGTATCCAGTAGCCATAGGTGAAGTGGTGGTCGTTGAGCTGTTCGACCGTGAAGAACTCCTCGGGGTAACTGGCCACCGTGCCCTGTTTGGCGTCGTAGTGAAAGTAGCCGCCCCCCTCGCCGGTCAACCACGACTCGGTGCGCTTTTTGACGAGGTCCAGCAACTTGTCGCGGCCCTCCAGGTCGCCCTGCTGTTCGACCACATCCATCAGCTTCAGGATGCGTTGCAGGCCTTTACCTTGCCAGTAGGGGCCTTTGCCCTCTTCCAGCATCATGCGGCGCGCGTTGCGCTGGTCTACCTTTGCCAGGTCCGACAACTCGGCCTTGCGGGCGGTGTCTGTGACGCCGGGCCAGAAGGGAACGAAGCCGCTGTAGGTTGCGGTGGTCTTGAAACTATCGGACTCCAGCAGCCGGATCTTTCCGCGCACCGTGTCGTATCCCGCGCCCAGACGCGCTTCCACCGACGCGTTGTGAAACCACTGGTGCGGATACAGGCCCAGCAGTGCGCCAGTGGCCTTGCCTTCCATCGCCTTGGTGGTGGCGGTAAAGGTCGTTTCCACCTTGCTGCTGGCCGCGTCATATGTCCAGTCCACACGGGTGTCTTCCACGAACGCGTACGCATGGCGTGCGAGCATGGCCAGCGCCTCTGCGCTGGGGTCCGGCACCGCGGCAGCAGACAGGTACCCTTTTCCTGCAGGCAGGTGCACTACCCAGTCGCCCGGAGTGGATTCCTTCCAGTCACCACCGGTCGGGCCAAACACCGCGTAGCGCACGCCGCTTGCGTTGACCAGCAACACACGGCTGTCCGCCGGGTTCACGTTGGCGGTGGCACCCGCAGGCAGGCGCGTCAAGGCGTCACCACGGCTGATCTGGATAAAGGCGTAGGGCACACCGTGGGCCACGCTGACGGTCATGGCATCCGCACCATTGGCCATGGAGATGTCTACCGACCAGTCGCCGCGTTTTGCCAGCTTGGATTGCCCCGGTTGGAAGGCAGTGGGCGCAATCAGGAGGGGTGCGCGGTGGGGGTAGCGGATTTCAACATCCCGCCGCTCCGTGGGACGTACCTCTTTCACGGGCAGTGCGAGCTCCAGACCGGCAGCGGTGGGCTTGACGGTCAGGGGCTGCACAAAGACCGCTTCGGGCTTGGCGCTATATGCCACGGTGGAAAACCACTGGGACGTTTGTGCAGGGGTATCTGCCAGCGCTGCCGTACGAAAACCTGCAGCAGGGACGGCCCGGTCCCCACTTTTGGGCGCGGCAAAGTAGGCGCCTGAGCCCAATTTCACGGGTTGTGCAAGCGCGCTGGCGCAAGCAAGCGTAACCAGAGCGATTTGCAGGCAGATGTGTGAAGGCGTGTTCATGACCGGGTCTCTGATGCGAAGGTAATGCCGATAATAATGAAAGCGCTTTCATTGCGGGTGCGGGTTAACCCGTGTCTTGCGCAATAAAGACACGCTTTCCAAGTGCCTAGGGAAAACACGGAGGCGGATTTCATTGACGCACCAATCATCCATGGCTATTCTACTGAAAGCGCTTTCAAACTTCATACGTACTGCCATGAAAAATCGAATCAATCAAACAGTCTCAGGTCACACCGATACGAAAAGGGCCGTCAGCGCTACGGGAGGGTGGCTCCTGAAAGCCGGTGCCGTGGGCGTGATGCTGCTGGGGGCGCCGTTGAGCCACGCGGTCGATTTCGGTCCGGAAGGCATGTTCAGCCTCACGGGTTTTGCGGAAGCAACCGCAGGCCTGCAGGGCAACTACTGTCTCAACTGCCAGGTGGCCGATACCAACGCCTCCAAACAAATACGTGCCTCCGATGCCATCATTCCAGGCAAGAAGTACGACACGGTTGTGACAACCAACTGGCAGATCCAGCCTTACCTCGGCGCCAAGTACAACCTGGGCAACGGCTATGAAATTTCCGGTCTGTTAAGCCAACGCTGGCGCCAGGGAACGATCAATGGCGACACTGTTGAAACGCGCTATGGCGGCACCGTCGATGTGCCCGACTTCTGGTATGAAAAGAACATCGCCCTGCGCCATGAAGACTACGGCAGTATGCGCATCGGCTCCATGACCACGCGCGGATGGAGCGTGGCGGACTATCCCTATGGCGGCAACCTCGGCGTGTCTGACTCCTGGGGTTCCAGTGGCGCGGGCTATGGCATGTTGACCAATGCCATCCGCTTGGGCAGCCGGCAGCTGGACGTGGCGGAGGGTGACCTGTTTCTGGAGCTGACCTATGACCAGGGCAACACCAACTTCAAGCGCCTGAGCCCGCAGTTCTACGAGTTGTATGCCCAGTTTCACAAAGGGGATCTGGTGGTGGACGCCGTCTACCAGGATGCGGTGAACGGCGGCGCAGGCGCCTGGGGCCATGCGCCATTTACGGGCGTGACCCCTTACGCACTGGATGACAGCTACACCGCCACCAATGGAACCCGCTTCACCGGCACCCACCAAACCATCGCGATGGTCATGGCGCGCTACCAGGTCAACGCCCAGATCGAGGTCTCCGGCGGCATACGGCAAAACAACTGGAGTGGTGCGAACATCGCCTACAACCCGGCCACGCAGTGGACGTCAGGCTTCAATGTGGACTACAGCAACCCGTTTGCAGCCAGCAATCCGGGTTATTCGGCTTCGTCGGTCGATCTTTTGCTGGGCGGGCGTTACCGCACCGGACCATGGACCTTTTTTACCGCCATGGTCTACCTGGGAATGGCAGATACCCACAATCCGACGGAGCGTGGCCAGTCCAACACCGCGCTATTCAACACCCTGGGCCTGAAATACGACTACGCCCCCGGACTGCAACTCGAGGCCACGGCGGGCATGGTGAATTACAGCAAGAAGGGTTTGTCGCCCATGTCCATGCCGGGGAATGCGTCGTTTAGCAATGTGGATTCACGCCTTTCACAGAGTGGCGAATGGCTGACGGTCGGAATGATCTACAGCTTCTAAAAAAATGAAACCACACACACACAACCAGACCAGCGGTCCTTCGATCGGAGCAAAAATGGCACGCAATCCCCTTCTCGCATCCTCAGTTCGTCCCCTGTGCCTGAGCTTGGGCCTCAGTGTGGGCGCGGCGCTCATCCTCAGCGCCTGTGGCGGCGGTGGTACCACTTCGGACCAGAGCAATACGCCCACTTCCGCTTCCACAACCGGCCTGCGTCCGCTACCGAATGCATTCACCACCACCAAGGCCGTGGCGTACTCGCCATTCCGGACCGCCACGACTGAACCAGCCCGGGCCGCTGAAGTCATCACCGATGCGCAGGTGAAGCAGGATCTGGACTTACTGGTCACCGCCGGCATCGGGCTCATCCGCCTGTTCGATAGCTCGGACAAGGTCGCGTTACGCACGCTGCGGGTGATCCATGACAACGCCATGCCCATCAAGGTAATGCTGGGTGTGTATGTCAACTCCTTTGAATACCAAAGCGACCCCGTTAAGCGAGCCAGTGCGCAGGCCGCAAATCAGGATGAAATGGCGCGCGGTGTGAACCTGGCAAAGACCTATGCCAGTGAAGTCGTTGCCGTCAGTGTGGGTAACGAAACCATGGTGTCCTGGTCCTTTAATCCCATATCGACCGTCACCATGGCGGGCTATATCAAGGCAGTGAGAGACCAGATCACCCAGCCGGTCACGACGGATGACAACTACGCCTTTTACGCTGGCTTTGGCCGCAACGCGGCGGATCAGGCAGCTGAGGTGTTCAGTCAGATCGACTTTGCATCCATCCACACTTACTCAATTGAAGATGCGTTTTTCAGCAACACTGCTGACAGTGATCCGCTGCCTGATTGGGACTGGCAGCAATTGGCCATCACCGATACCAGCAAGCGTGCCGATGCCATGATGGATGCAGCTATCGGAAAAACGCAAAAGGACTACGCTTTGGCCAGAAACTATCTGGACAAAAATGGCCGTGCAAATCTGCCCATGGTGATTGGTGAGACGGGTTGGAAGGCGGCTGACCCGAGTGGCACCGGGCGCTACCGTTACCTCGGCCATCCGGTGAACCAGAAGATGTATTTGAGTCGTCTGCTGGACTGGGCCCTGGCTTCCAAAACTGATAACGGCCCCAAGGGAATCGTCTATTTCGAAGCCTTCGATGAGCCTTGGAAGGGGAGTGATGACAAATGGGGATTATTCAATGTCAATCGGGAAGCGCGCTGCAGTGTGCAGGCCTTGAACACCATCGCCACGTGGAGCAAAGAACCCGGTTCCTGCGCCGAGGCCGCGGCACTGTTCTTTTCACCACCCGTGGTGAACGCGGCGTTGTCGACCCCGACATTGCCGATCTTCAATGAAGCGGTGACCGGTTGGCCGGTTGGCATGCGAGCAGACGCTTACCAAGCGGGGACCTTCAACCTTGCCTATCCCAAACTGGGTGATTCAGCGCCTAGTGACATTGGGGCTTTGCTTGCAACAAGCAACTATCTGCAACTGGACACCTTCACGCCGGCCAGTTACGGCTGGGGACTGCTGTGGCAATCGTCTGACAGTCCGGCAGTCACTGCCAACCTTTCCAATTTTTCCAACGGATCCGTGCGTTTCAGTGTGAAGACCAATTACGCCGGTTCGTTGCGTATCGGAATCTCCAGCGACACCACACTGGGTGCTGGTGCCGAGGCCTTCGTGTTGGTCTCCAATGGCAGCTACGGCTACTGCAACACCGGGGTCTGGTGTGATGTGGCGATTCCGTTGAGCGTATTCCAGGCTGCCAATCCCGCGCTGGATCTGCGTCTGGTACTGACCCGCTTTTCCATCTCGGATGTCTGGACTGCCACGGGTAATGCCGCCCGCACCGGTATGCCCGAAATTCGGCTCGACAATATTTATTGGAAGAATTGAGAGGCAGCCACGACGAAGATATACGTCGTGGCTGTTCTCCGATGTTTGCATTGAGTGCACGCATGCGCGCCTAACTCTGGAGCAAGTGGTGCGTGCCTTGCCCAGATAAAGAGTTGTGGCGCCGCAAAACACCAGACCACCATGAACCCAACAACCCTGGACGCATGGATCCAACTCCCTGCCGGCAGCCCGGCCCTGGCCTGTGTCGACATCGGTGGCACCAAGGTGGCCATTAGCATGGCCGACCACCGTGGTATCAGCGGCAAGGTGTCAGAGCCCACCGCCAAGGAAGGCGATAACGATGCGCTGGCCCAGCAAATCATCCGGCTGATTGGCCAGAGTTGCGCGCTCTCAGGCATTGACGTGTCCCGTGTCGGATCGGTCGGTGTGTCATCCTGCGGTCCCTTTGTGTTGAATGAAGGGTTGGTGCAACTGGCCGCACCGAATATCTGCGGTGGCTTGGCTGGCAAAGCACGCGGCCTGCCCAATGACTGGATGAGCGCCTTGCTGGAGGCACCGCTGCGCGCCGCCTTCCCCAACGTGCGGGTGGAAAACGACGGCGTGGGCGCGCTGGAGGCCGAGCGCCGCTGGGGCGCACTGCAAGGCCTG
>CANFIH010000175.1 GCA_947446855.1 Burkholderiales bacterium | reverse complement strand
CGCACGCCGTCAAAAATGAAGAATTCGGGTTCTGGGCCGAAGAAAGCCGTGTCGCCGTTGCCGGAGGCCTTCAGGTAGGCTTCGGCGCGCTTGGCGATGGAACGGGGGTCGCGGTCATAGGCCTTGCCGTCGGCAGGCTCCACCACATCACAGGTCATGATGAGGGTGGTTTCTTCAAAGAAGGGGTCGATGTTGGCCGTGGCGGGATCGGGCATCAACTGCATGTCGGAGGCTTCAATGCCCTTCCAGCCAGCGATGGAGGAGCCGTCAAACGCGTGACCGGAGGTGAACTTGTCTTCGTCAAAATGCGAAACAGGCACGGTCGTGTGCTGCTGCTTGCCACGGGTATCGGTGAAGCGGAAGTCAACAAACTTGACTTCGTTCTCTTTCACCATCTTCATCACGTCTGCGACGGTCTTGGCCATCAAATACTCCTGTTGCACTGTTAAAAAAGGGTTGCTGGTTTCTCAATGCAGCTTTTGTGCCAGAACCATCCGGCAAAGCATATTGAGAAAGCGCTCCATTTTGCCTCGAGATTGCATGCTTTCCGGGCGCTCACGGCTTCAAGTTACGAACATGATGCATTGATTTGCACCAAAGCAATGCAGACCACGCTTGCATCCATCTGGTGCAGTGCTATTTACGCACCATTTCAGGGCCCAGGTGCATTCCCATGGCTTTGAGCGAGGCCAGCAGCTCGCCATAAGCGGCTTGCACCTCGCCCGGGGCACCTTTGACCCCCAGGTCGATATGGCGCCCATATTCAGCATGGTCCACGCTGGGCAGGCTGAACACCTTGACGGCATGGCTTGCCTCGATGCGCTCCATCAATGGCGTGAGAGACGCCTCCATGGCACCGAACACGATGACGGAATTTTCCTGCCAGGCATCCTGACGGAAATGCGCCTGGTAAAAGCTGTCGAGCACCCACTCCACCATGGGCCAGGCCATGACCGGAAAGCCGGGTACGAAATGCACTGCCCCGCCCGCGTGTCCGTCGCAGCTAAAGCCGGGAATCTTGTTGTAGGGGTTGGGAATGATGCGTGCGCCCTCCGGGAACATGCCCATGTTCAGGCGGTGCAAATTGTCATCGCGCTCGGGCTCGTAGGGCAGACCCTTCTCGCGGGCCAGGTCCTGCATGCGCTCACGGATCAGCGCCTTGGCCTGGGGATGCAATACAAGGGGGCGCTGCAGCGCTGCGGCGGCACATTGGCGGGTGTGGTCATCCGGCGTCGCGCCGATCCCGCCAAAGGAGAACACCACATCACCCGAGGCAAAGGCACGTTTCAGTGTGTCGGTGATGCGTCCGGGCGAGTCACCGACATAGTCCGCATAGGCCAGTTGCAGACCGCGGGAGCCAAACAACGCAATCGTCTTAGCCAGATGTTTGTCTTCGCGTCGTCCCGACAGGATTTCGTCACCGATGATGATGATGCCAAAGTTCATTGACCGTCTTTCCAGGCTAATGCAGGTGCATCCTGCGGGTCGGTTGTCATATTCAGTGGCACAGGGGATTCCGTCACCACGGTGGTGTCATTCGTTGTGGTGGTGCGTGCGTCTGCGGCACGCAGACCTTGCAGTGCAGCAAGACAATAATGAGCGAACCAGAGCGAAGCAAAAGCAAATACCAGGGTGTAAATCCAGATCGCCACCGGCACCAGCAGTACAAAGGCGGGGGCAAATCCGGCCCCCATGGCCCAGACCAGGTTGGGTGCAGCGCCAAGGTAACCACACACCACGCCCATGAGCAAAAGCCAATTGCCATGCTGCTGGAACAGGGCTTTGCGTTCAGCCGGGCTGGCATGTTGGGCCAGGGCATCGAAGGCCATGACCCGATACGTTAACCAGCCCCAGATAAGCGGCGGCAATACCAAGATCAGCGGGGGCACCAACCACAGGGGTACGGATAGCAGCATTGCCACAGCGGCCAATACCGTGGAGACCAGGGACCACAGCAGGCTGGCGGCAAACCCGCCGCCCCGCTTGGTTTCCAGGGTATGAAAGCGTTTCTGCGCGACCAGACCGACCAGGGCAGGCGTCATCAACCAGGCTACGGTCAGCATGGACAGAACGACAATCAGGGGTGTAACGCCCATCACCACCAGCAGGGGCACCAGCACGGATTTGAGTTGGCCGGCGCCCACACCCTCCAGCCACTGCCAGACCATATTGATATACGGGAAAGCGTCCATCCAGCTGCGCACCAAGTCCTGCGCCGATTCCCAGTAAAAATAGCCCACGCCAAGGCTCAGCCCAACCATCAGAAGCAGCGGCAGGAGCGACAGCACGATCACGCGGGGATGCGCGCAGTAGGCGGCCGCGCGCCAAAAGGAGTCCAAAAACAGATGCATGCGCCAAGCATACCGTGAGGGCGCTCGGACCTCACCGGCGGGTTCAAGCCTTGCGCCTAAGTGCCCGCGATGCTGGCCAGGTCCCGGGCACTTAGCCAACGCCACTGCCCCGGAGCCAGATCCGCTGGCAACACGAGCCCGCCAATTTGCGAACGGTGCAGGCCCTCCACCCGGTTGCTGACAGCCGCCAGCATGCGCTTGACCTGGTGATACTTGCCTTCGGTCAGTGTCAGGCGCAAATCAAACTCGCCCACCGCTTCGCAGGCAGCCGCACGAACCGGTTTGGGGTCATCGTCCAGCACCACGCCGTCCAGCAATTTTTGTACTTGGCGACTGTCCAGCGGATGCTTGACCCGCACCTCGTACACCTTGGGCACATGGTGCCGTGGAGAGCTCATGCGGTGTATGAATTTCCCATCATCGGTCAGCAACAGCATGCCGGTGGTGTCCTGATCCAAGCGCCCAACGGCCTGCACGCCTTGCACGGACGCTTTTTGCGGCCGGGTGCGTAAGGGAGATGGCAACAAGGTGTAGATGCTGGGATAGGTCGATGGCTTTTGCGAGCATTCGGTGGCAGTCGGTTTGTGAAGCACCAGATAGGCCCGCTCGGCATACGGCCAATCAACGCCCTGCACCCTGAAGCGCAGATCCGTGGTGTCGAATTCGGCCGCCGCATCGGTACAGGGCAAAGGCGCGCCCGCAGAACCTCCGGCGAAAACCTGCACATGGCCCTGCTGTATCAAACCGGCGCAAACCCGTCGTGTACCAAAGCCCTGGGTATAAAGTATTTCCTGCAATTGCATGGGCCGTAGTATCGCAGTGCCGCCGGTCTGCGCCGGCGCAGGCCTACAAAATGCCGCCAGTGCGCGCCGTGCGCCTCGGCTTGAGCGCCGGAATGGCACCGGACTCATCTACCAATAAAGCCCTCAATTCGACGATGGCCTGTGCGTGTATCTGACTCACACGGGCCTCGGTCAGCCGCATCAGACTGCCAATTTGATGCATTTTCAGTTCTTCCACATAGTAGTGGTGCAGCACGGTGCTGCTCTGCTTTGACAAGCCTTGAATGGCTGTGGTTAGGAGTTGTTTGAGAGAAGCACGTTCCAACACAGCCAACGGGTCCGAATCGCTACTGCCGAAAAGGGTGTTCCTGTGTTGATCCACTTCAACGATATCTTCCAGGCAAATCAGTCTGTAATCGGACGCATCCTGCAACATGCGCTGGTACCTTTGCAGTGGCATGCCCAACTCAGTGGCCAACTCGCTCTCCAGCGGCATGCGCCCAAGCTTATGCCCCAGACTCTGCACCGCACGCTCCACTGCACGCATGTCTTTGCGTAATTGGCGCGAACCGTGGTCCAGGTCCCGAAGGCCGTCCAACATGGCGCCTTGAACCCGCAGGGCCAAGTAATTCTTGAGGTGATCCGCAGTGTATTTTTTGGAACTTGAAAGCAGCGCATTGATCAGTGCAACCTGACCATCCTGAATCAAATCTGCGCAATCAACGCTGGCAGGCAACTTTCTGGCGAGCTTCCGGGCCAGCATTTCAACAAGCGGCGTGTGCTGGTGTACTTGCCGCCGCAACTCGTGATCGGTCAGATCCGGCATGGTAATTTATTTTGCAATTTTTGACTTTCGCAGAATAAAAATTTATTTAAGACCGCACTTTTACCACATAGAAGTCAACTAAATCCATTTTCAACCGACATTAGTCTGGTTTTTACAAATTGCGGATTTCGAGTGTCGAAGTTCAAGTTTGCAGCGCGTTCTGCGGCCATCTGGCCGCTCTCCGCTCGCACCGCCCACCCCTTTGACAAACTGCAATGACTGACTTATGGTTGTCACACACCTGTCATGTGTTACGACAGTTTGGCTAAAAAAAGGAAAAAAATGCGCCAAAACCAACCGGCTTCAACGCCAGTCACACCTACGTCACCCAAAGTTGCATCGCCAGGTAAATTGCCGCGCGCAGTCATGCGCGAAAAGAAATCAAGCAAGGTGGCCACCCGACCGGACCCGGTTAAGCAGGCGATTCGCGAAATCGTTGCGGCTCGCACCGAAGAGAAAACCGAAGCTCTGCGCTATGTCATCAATCACTCGGCGCCAAGCAAAAACGAAATAACCAAATTGCTAAACGGCGCCTTGGACTCCCTGTCACCGGATGACGCAAAGGCTGTTTTGCGAGCGCTTAAAGCTGAGTTGGGAGACAGACCAGGTTCCGACCGGCCACAGCGCAACACCGACCTGGAGTTGTCCCATGACACGCACCCCGGAGCCTACCCCTATAAGCATCGGATGTCGCGCAAGGCATATGAGGCGCAGAAGTACCGTTTGCAGGTCGAATTGCTCAAGATGTGGCGCTGGGTAAAGGAAAATGGAGAACGGGTGGTCATCCTGTTCGAGGGTCGCGATGCGGCCGGCAAAGGTGGCACCATCAAACGCATGATGGAGCACCTGAACCCACGCGGAGCGCGTGTGGTGGCGCTGGAAAGGCCGAGTGAAAGCGAGCTGGGGCAATGGTATTTCCAGCGCTACATCCGACATTTGCCAACTGCCGGGGAGATCGTGCTATTTGACCGATCCTGGTACAACCGTGCAGGGGTGGAACGCGTGATGGGGTTCTGCAACGACGCCGAGTACGAAGAGTTCCTGCTTCAGGCGCCAGAATTCGAAAGCCAGCTTGTACGAAGTGGTGTACGCATCATCAAGTTCTGGTTTTCAGTGAGTAAACAGGAACAAACGCGGCGCTTCAAGCAACGCGAAACAGACCCACTCAAACAATGGAAACTCAGCCCTGTGGACATCGCATCTCTGGACAAATGGGAGGACTACACGCGGGCGAAAGAGGCCATGTTTATGGCTACCGACACGCCGGAAGCCCCCTGGACGGTGATCAACTCCGACTGCAAGAAACGTGCACGCCTTAACGCAATGCGCTATGTGCTGATGAATACGCCGTATGACACACGGAATGACGGCAACGTGGGCGAACTAGATGAAAAATTGGTGGCACGCCCCACCCTCAAGATGCCATTGAACAAAGTCCACAACAACAAGTAACCCCAAGCAACGGTTGGCCATGGGCCAACCGTTGGCGCGATGCCTGGCTGCCCGGACTCAGACGTTCTCCATCAAAATCTCTTCCAGCGTCTTGGCTGAGCGCTTGCAGCTATCGAGGACATCAGCTTGCAGGGCATAAAACCCGCGCATTTTCATGGCGTGCCAAGCGGCTGCTTCGTCCCCTTCTACTGCAAACAGTTGGGTGATGGCTTCGCGCATTACCAAGTCGGCCCGTGTATCAATTTCATCCACATCGCGGCATTGCTGCTGAACCTCTTTCACCCGATCCCGGCTAGCCAGCGCGACCACGGCCCGGTTCAGCCGGATACAGGCATCAGCGCCCAAGGAAGCCAATTGCCGTGCACGGTCCGTGGAGTTGGCGATGTGGTGCGTGGCGATGGAGTTAGCCACACTTTGAAGGGCATCAATCACGCGGTCCATATCCATCGTGAGAGTATGAATCTGGTCACGATTGATGGGCGTGGTGAAGGACTCGTAGAGCAGTTTGACCAGTTCTGCTTTGATGTCATCGGCACTGGTCTCGTTCATATTGACCTCGCCAATCAGTGCTGCGCTATCCACGTTTGGATTGCCCAGACCGGTCACCAGGCGCAAGGTCGCATTGGCTGCTGCAACCATACGGTCGGTATGCGAAGTCAACAAATTAAAGAAGACGCCGCGCTGTGGTGTTACGTTACTTAGCATGGAAAGTACTCCTGCAAACAGTTGTTCATACGACGAGGCCTGTGGCTACAGGAAGCTGCGGCCCACATACCAGAACAGTGCCGAGATCAGACCAGCCGCCGGAATAGTCAGCACCCAGGCAACCAACAGATTGAAGGTAATAGCCCAGCGCACCGCCTTGACGTCCTGCGCGGCGCCCACTCCCACAATCGCGCCGGTGATGGTGTGAGTCGTGGACACGGGCACACCCCCAAGGGTCGCCATACCTAAACTGATAGCCCCCCCCATCGACGCACAGGAGCCGCTCACCGAAGTCAGTTTGGTGATCTTGGTGCCCATGGTCTTCACGATGCGCCAGCCGCCCATGTAAGTTCCCCAGGCAATAGCGGTGTAGCAAGAGTAGACAACCCACATCGGCAAGGTATTGACATCTGTCGTTGACACACCTGCCGTGATCAACAATAACCAAATGATGCCGATGGTTTTTTGGGCATCATTTCCTCCATGGCCCAGGCTATAGGCAGCAGCAGCAAACAACTGTCCGCTCTTAAACCACTTGCCAGCCTGATATGGCGTCTGGTTTCGAAACACCCAAGCCACCAGAACCATCAGCAGGCCGCCGATCAAAAATCCGATCACCGGGGAAATGATGATGAAGGCCAGCGTCTTGCCAAATCCCGCCCATATGACAGGCGACATTCCACCGGCCTTGGTAACAGTAGCGCCCACTAGCCCACCGATCAATGCGTGGGATGAGGAGGAAGGTATCCCGTAGTACCAGGTAATGATGTTCCAGGCCAAGGCACCCATCAGCGCACCGAAAATGACATAGTGATCTACCATAGTCGGCAGCACCGTACCTTTGCCAATGGTGGCTGCCACACTGAGTTTGAATATCCACAATGCAGCGAAATTAAAAAACGCGGCAAAAATCACTGCTTGCTTGGGGCTAAGTGCCCCAGTAGCCACGATAGTAGATATGGAGTTTGCCCCGTCATGAAAGCCATTCATGAAATCAAAGGCAAGTGCGACTGCGATCAGTAACGCCAGCGAAAAAAGACTAATGGTTACGTGTTCCATTACATGCCCAATCAAGAGTTTTCGATGAGAATTTCTTCAATCGTCTTGGCCGCGTCCTCGCATCGGTCCAGTACGTTCTCCTGCAGTGAATAGAACTCCCGCATCTTCATCGCTGCCCAGATGCTTCTGCCCTCTTCAAACAACTGACCAATAGCTTTACGCTGAATCAGATCCGCACGCGACTCGATAGCATCAATTTCCTTGCACAAATTGACCGTCTCTTCGTTGCGGTTCTTGTGTGGCAAGGACATAACCGCGAGATTCAGACGCGTGCAGGCATCCGCCGCCAAAGCCGCCAGTTCACGGGCTTCAGCCGTGGACAATGTGATGTGGTACATGAGCACCGCGTTTGCAACGTCCTGCAAAGAGTTAACTACATTGTCCAGCTCAATTGTCAATGTGTGAATTTGATCCCGGTTGATCGGCGTCGTAAACGACTTGTGCAAGAGAGTAATGAGCTCAGCTTTTATTTTGTCGGCGCTTTTTTCATTCCTATTCACTTCCTCAATCAGCGCGGGAATATCTTCCGTACCGGACCCTAGACTATTAACAAGGCGCAAAGTGGTATTCGCACCCGCGACCACTCGGTCGGAATGGGCCGCTAGCAGTTCAAAGAACTCCTTGCGTTGTGGCATCAGACTACTGAACATGATGGCTCCTTTAGTTTTAGTTGATACAAGTGAGAAATTAATTGACGTCGCGTGCTTAAAACAGAATCGTTGAGCGAGTTGGCACCAAGGGCGAACTCCAACGCCATGAACGCCGTCGCGATGAAGACTTCGAAAAAATGAGACACATGACTTCAAGCACATCAAGCAGGCGAGCCATCGACGGCCGCCGCCTGACACCTGGCTCCTTTTTTATTGCTGTTTTAGGCCAGACCGACAGGTCAAAGTGGGAAACCACTTCACGACAAAGTCTGCACCGGTTTGTTGCAAATGACAATGGGGATTGTTCGCCAAGGCACATGTTGATCGGGATCGGATGTGCCAGCGCAAAGAAAAAGGCCGCTAAGTGGTGATCCTTAGCGGCCTTTATCAGGGGGTATGGTGGAGCTGGGGGGATTTGAACCCCCGTCCGCAAACCTTCTTCGAACAGTTCTACATGTGTAGCCGTCTGATTTGAGTCTCGCCTCTTACATCGCGCAGTGGCACGCTATGCAAAACGCCAGTAACCTATTTTCTCGACCTGCCCTAAGTCACCCAAGGCCGGTCCAGCCGAATGAAATTACCCCACAGCCTGGACAGCTTGCGCCGCCCTTGCCCAGCCTATCGGCTTGCTGTTGTGAGGCTCACGTGCAATTAAGCAGCGAGTGCGAAACGTTCGTCGTTTGCAGTTAGTTTGTTTG
>CANFIH010000174.1 GCA_947446855.1 Burkholderiales bacterium | reverse complement strand
GTCAGCACGCGGCCAATGGTCGATGGATACCGGTTTGACCAGACCACGATAACCAGGTCTCCAGACTTGAATTTGCTCACTCTGAAACCTCGGCAATCACGGTTTGCAGCTCGCCACGGGCAATGCGGTTGAACTCGTGCATGTCGGGGTGTCCGCTGTGTGCGTGCTTATCTGCAATATCCATCAGATTTAGGATGAATTTCAGACGCTTGGCGATCTGCTCGCCAGGGAATACGGTCGTTGTGGCGCTCATCACGCGGCCATCTTCATGGGAGCTGCGAAGCGTCCGACTTGCTCGACGTAGTCGGCTGCAGACAGCAACATTGCAGCCATTTCCCGGGCTTGTTCCGAGCGCATGGAGTGCTGCAGGCGCAACGATCCTGCGTGCTGTTCAATGCAAACAAAGCGGATAAAGTCGCCAGCACAATCTCTGGCATATGCGGCTATCGCAAGTCCATCACGATCGACGAAGTTAAGAACTTCGCCAAATTCTTGATGGGGTACGGGGTCGGGTGTTGTGGTGGGCATTGGGCGGCTTTCCTGACAGGTAAGCGCTAAAGGTGTCCGCCCGTACTAACTGGGGAAAGCGCCCACCCGCCACGGTTAATAAATCGGGCGGACCCGATCAGTATACATAAATCGCTGCAATGCATCTATGCGGTTTATGCTTGCGCGGGCTTTATGCATGACCTACAGTTATGGTCATTAAGGAGTGCCCACCCTATGAAAGCCTATGAATGGATTGACCGTCTAAAGGTCGCTAAGCATTTGCCCAGCGATTACGCTGCAGCTAAGTTGCTTGGAGTGTCACAACCCACTGTAATAACCATGCGCACGCGCAAATCAACCTTGAGCGAAGAAAACGCTTTTAAGGTAGCCGAACTGCTGGGAATTAATCCAGCCGGTGTTGTGCTGGATCAGGCTGCCGAGCGTGCAAAGAGCCCGGCTGTGCGGTCTGCCCTATCGGCCGAAGCTGCCCGACTCTGTATATTATGTTAACAAACAACGCAATGTAAAAAAGGCCCTTAGGTCACTTTGAAATGCACCGTTGGGACGCTGCTATCAGCAAACGAGGCGCCCAGTGCCAACTCGCCCTCGCCGTGCAACACACACTCTTCGCGCCGCAACAGCACGTCAGCACCGGTTGCACCGGTAAACCGAACCCAGCTGCCGTAGCTGCTGACATCCACCAGCATCACGCTGCCGTTGCGCCACTCCAAACGTGCATGGGTGCGCGATACACGTGGATCATTCACCACGAACTCGACGCTGCGCACGCGGCCGATATGCACTGGCAATTCAAAGGCTCTGAAGGACTTGGTTTGCGCCAACCAGGTCAGCTGCAACTCCCGTCCCAACACGTCTGAGTCTCCGATGTTTAGCTCAGGGTCCAGTTCGCCTTGCATGGTCAAAAAGTCGGAGGCCTCCACTTCGTGCCACTCAATCTGGTACACGGTACAAGGCTCTGCCCGGCCACGGATATTGATAGGCCCCAGGATACGAAAGGTGACGCCCTGGGCCTCAGACACATGGTGCAGCGATGCGGCGTCGGCCCAAATCTGGTTGGGGCCACACAGGTCACACAAGCGGGCTGCGACGTTCACAGCGTCACCATAGCAATCGCCAGCAACCAATTCCACATCACCACTGGCCAAGCCAATGCGAATGGGCATGGCAACGTCGTTCGGAGCACGCAACATGCGTTTGAAATGCACCCGTTGGAGTTCGACAACGGCCTTCAATGCGCTCTCACCATCGGGAAAAAGGGCCAGCACGCCATCCCCCAAAGTCTTGACGACGCGGCCATTGGCTGCCTCGCACTGTTGGGCAATCCAGGCGGTAATGCGGGTGATGGTCTCCGTGGCCAGAACATTGCCCAAGGCTTCAAACACTGCTGTGCTGCCATGCAAATCTGTAAAAACGACGGTTGCTGGAACACCCATTCCTTATTATCCCGAATCTTATTGAAGTGCGAAGTTTAGAGCATTGACAAGTGCATTACCGCGAAAGCCGCAAAGTGTGGCCCGGCCATTCTTGGGCGCGAAAAGAAAAAGTCTACCGTCACCCCTACAGGTGGCCCCACGCCATCAGCGCATCGCGCCCCTGCACCACCAGATCGACCTTGGCACCCATCGGTAGCAGCACCTTGGTTTGCACGTGACCGTATGGCAAATTACTTATGACCGGCGTCTTCACCCGACTCTGTAGCCAGTCAAAAACGGTCTTGAGCTTGAAACCTTTGTCATGGGGCGTGAGCTTGAACTCGGTGAATTGCCCCATCAGCACCGCCTTTTGGCGTGCCAGCACGCCGGCATGCAGCAACTGAGTCAGCATGCGCTCCACGCGGTAGGGCGGTTCAGACACATCTTCCAAAAACAAGACGCCGCCCTTGACGTCCGGGAAGTAGGGCGTGCCGATCAGGGAAACCAAAACCGCCAGATTGCCCCCCCACAAGGTGGCATTGCCGGCCTTCCACTCGGCTGGTTCAGCGACCACACCCCGCACGGCAGGCATGCGCCACCCTGCCCCCTCGCCCTGCCCCAGGAGCAAATCGTTGAAGCAGTCTTCCATGATGTCATCGGGCATCGGCAATGCACCAAAACCTTCGCACAGAGCCGGTCCGGCCCAGGACACAGCGCCGGTTTTGGCAAACAGCGCCAACTGGAATGCAGTGAAGTCGCTGATTCCGACAAACTGGGTGCCGCGGGCAATGCCTTTGGCAACGGCCTTGTAATCAATGCGATCCAGGATACGGGTCAAGCCATAGCCGCCGCGGGTCATCAACGCCACATCCGCTCCACTGGCTGCAGCACGGTGGATGGCAGCGAGGCGGGTGTCATCGTCACCTGCAAAGCGCATGTGGCTGGACAGTGCGTTGGGGTCCACTTCAACTGCGTGGCCCAGTGCCTTGAGGCGACTGATGCCCCGGCGAAAAGCCGCCTTGTCACGCACGGCACCGGACGGGGAGTAGATATAAATGTTTTTTTGCACGGTGTGATTATGGTTTAGTGAAAACGCGGGTCGGCGAATGCACGCTCGGCCGAGCGATGTCCGGCATCGGGATACGGCGCATCCAGGGCAACACGACTTGTTTCGTCCCCCGGTGGCGGATCCAGGGCTAAAGTTTCCACCCGCGCCACAAGCCCTGACGCTTGCTCCGCCAGCATGGCCCCCAGAGGCTCCATCGGCACAGGCACCCACAGCATTACAGGTGGTACCTTCAAATGTGCCAGCCATTCCTGCAGGTATTGCACATGAAAATGCAGCGAGTGGACGTCCTGCCGTTTCGGCTTGTCGCTTTTGCCAAAACCGATCAGGTCAGGAACCAGCACGCGAACGCCCTGCTCCACCCATTGCGGTATGCAGTGGCGCAGACTGTAGCTCCAGCCCGGAACGGGATGCAAACACAGATAAACCATGGAAGCCTCGGCCCGCCCCTCATCTAGGTAGTGAAGACGCAAACCGCTTAATCCGGGCAGCGCATTCAGGTAGTGTGGTGTCCACGGGTAGTGCGGCAGCTGGGCGAAATGCAGCTCGGCCGTGCGCAGCGCGTCTTCCCGCAAAGGAGCGGCCAACTGACGCTGTTGCATTCTTCGTTGTTGAAAAAAATCGGCAAGCAGTTGTCCCGCTTCGGCAGCCAGCACGCCCCCTTCCAGTTGCGTCTGGTGGTTAAGTTGGCGCTGGGAAAACAGATTCAGCACCGAGCCACCGCAACCGGTTTTTGGATCGGCGGCACCGAACACGACGCGCTTGACTCTGCTATGCAGCATGGCACCGCTACACATGGCGCAGGGCTCCAACGTCACATACAGGGTGCAGCCTTCCAGCCGGTAGTTACCCAACGCAGCCGCCGCTGCGCGCAATGCTACGATTTCGGCGTGGGCGCTGGGATCGTTTGATCCGATAGGGCTGTTGCGGCCCTGGCCAATGACAACGCCATCCTTGACCACTACCGCTCCCACCGGGACTTCGCCCGCCGCAGCCGCCTGTTCCGCTTGCTGCAGCGCCATCTGCATAAAGCCCCGATCCTGTGGACAGGATGCAGGATCAGGTGCCTGTGGCATTTCCGTCAGGGGGGCTTATTCCCACTCAATGGTGGCGGGCGGTTTGCTGCTCACGTCATAGGTGACGCGGTTAATGCCACGCACTTCATTGATGATGCGGCTGGACACCTTTTTCAGCAGCGCGTAGGGCAGCTCAGCCCAATCGGCGGTCATGAAGTCGCTGGTTTGCACGGCGCGCAGCGCCACCACGTAGTCGTAGGTGCGGCCGTCGCCCATCACGCCCACGCTCTTGACCGGCAGGAACACCGTAAAGGCCTGGCTGGTGAGGTCATACCAGCTTTTTCCCGTTTCCTCGTCAATAAAGTCGCGCAGCTCTTCGATGAAGATGGCGTCGGCACGACGCAACAGGTCGGCGTACTCCTTTTTGACTTCACCCAGAATCCGCACGCCCAGGCCAGGACCGGGGAACGGATGGCGATAGACCATGTGGAACGGCAGACCCAGCGCCACGCCCAGCTCACGCACCTCGTCCTTGAACAATTCGCGCAATGGCTCCAACAATTTCAGGCCCAGCTGCTCAGGCAGGCCGCCGACGTTATGGTGGCTCTTGATGGTGACGGCCTTCTTGCCTTTGCCGCCGCCGGACTCGATCACGTCCGGATAAATCGTGCCTTGGGCCAACCATTCCACATGGCGTGACTGGTCGCTGCGTAACTTGGCCGCTTCCGCCTTGAACACTTCAACAAACTCGCGCCCGATGATCTTGCGCTTGGCCTCAGGCTCGGAAACGCCAGCCAGGTGGCCCAGGAATTGCGCTTCGGCATCCACGCGAATCACCTTGGCGTGCAGCTTGCCGACGAACATGTCCATCACCATGTCGCCTTCATTCAGACGCAAGAGACCGTGGTCAACGAAGACGCAGGTCAGCTGGTCACCGATGGCACGGTGGATCAGGGCCGCAGCCACAGAGGAATCGACACCGCCGGACAGGCCCAGAATGACTTCGTCCGTGCCCACCTGCTGGCGGATTTTCGCAACTGCTTCAGCAATGTAGTCGCCCATGATCCAGTCCGGGCGGGTGCTGCAGATGTCCAGCACAAAGCGCTCCAGGATGGCCGCACCGCGCTTGGTGTGCGTCACTTCCGGGTGGAACTGCACGCCGTAGAAGTGGCGGGTCTCGTCGGCCATACCGGCAATCGGGCAGCTTTCGGTGCTGGCCATCAGGGTAAAGCCATGCGGCAGCTCGGTGACCTTGTCGCCGTGGCTCATCCACACCTGCAACATGCTCTGCCCTTCAGACACGTAGTCCTGAATGCCTTCGAGCAGCCTGGTGTGGCCGTGGGCCTGCACGTCGGCGTGGCCGAATTCGCGCTGGTGCCCGCTTTGCACCAAACCGCCCAACTGGTGGGCCATGGCCTGCATGCCGTAGCAAATACCCAGCACCGGAATGCCCAACTCGAACACTGCTTTCGGTGCTTTGTCGGTGGTTTCTTCGTACACGCTGGCATGGCTGCCGGACAAAATAATGCCTTTGAGCGAACCATCACGCGCATACGCACGCAGCCACTCGTCCGACACATCACAGGGATGGACCTCGCAAAACACGTGGGCCTCGCGGATGCGGCGGGCGATCAGTTGCGTAACCTGCGAACCGAAATCGAGAATGAGAATTTTCTGGTGCATAGCGGGCAAGTTCAGTCGGCGCGGTAGTTGGGGGCTTCTTTGGTGATCTGCACGTCGTGCACGTGGCTTTCGCGAATGCCGGCGGTGGTGATCTCGACAAACTCCGCCTGGTCCTGCATGTCGGCAATGGTGGCGCATCCGCAGTAGCCCATGCTGGCACGCAGGCCGCCGGCCATCTGGAACACGATGGCGACCATGGAGCCCTTGTACGGCACGCGGCCTTCAATGCCTTCGGGCACCAACTTGTCAGCATTCGGATTGCCGGTGCTGGATTCCTGGAAATAGCGGTCCGCACTGCCCTGCTGCATGGCGCCAATGCTGCCCATGCCACGGTAGCTCTTGTAGCTGCGGCCCTGGTACAGAATCACTTCGCCCGGGGCCTCTTCGGTGCCGGCGAACATGCCGCCCATCATCACCGTACCGGCGCCAGCGGCAATGGCCTTGGAAATATCGCCGCTGTAGCGCACGCCGCCATCCGCAATCAATGGCACACCGGTGCCGCGCAGGGCAGTGGCTACGTTGTCAATGGCGGTAATCTGGGGCACGCCCACACCGGCCACGATGCGGGTGGTGCAGATGGAGCCGGGGCCAATGCCAACCTTGACCGCATCGGCGCCAGCTTCCACCAGCGCCAGGGCTGCAGCGCCGGTGGCGATATTGCCGCCCACCACATCCACATGCGGGTAGTTTTGCTTGACCCAGCGCACGCGCTCGATCACGCCCTTGCTGTGGCCGTGTGCAGTGTCCACCACAATGGCGTCCACACCGGCGCGCACCAGGGCTTCAACGCGGGCTTCTGTACCCTCGCCCACCCCCACCGCTGCGCCCACGCGCAGGCGTCCTGTCGCGTCTCGCGCCGCGTTGGGAAAGTTGAGCTGCTTGGTAATGTCTTTGACGGTAATCAGACCCTTGAGCTCGAAGGCCTCATTGACCACCAGCAAGCGCTCCAGCTTGAACTTGTTGAGCAAGGCCTTGGCATCTTCCGGTGTGGTGCCATCGGGCACGGTGATCAGACGCTCGCGCGGCGTCATGATTTCACGCACCGGCTGGTCGTAACGGGTCTCGAAACGCAAATCGCGGCCGGTCACGATACCGACCACCTTGCCACCTTCGCACACCGGAAAGCCGGACACGCCGAGCTGGTCCGATAGCACCATCACCTGGCGCACCGTGGTCTCAGGGGTGATCACCACCGGGTCGCGCAGCAGGCCGGACTCGTAGCGCTTGACCTTGAGCACTTGAGCCGCTTGCTCTTCAATGGTCAGGTTTTTATGCACGATGCCGATGCCGCCTTCCTGCGCGATCGCGATGGCCAGTCTGGCCTCGGTCACGGTATCCATCGCGGCGGAAACCAGCGGCAGATTCAGGGCGATATTGCGGGAAAATCGGGTGGCGAGAGAGGTGTCCTTGGGGAGGACTTGGGAGAACGCTGGAACCAACAACACATCGTCGAAGGTCAGCGCTTTTCCGAGAAGGCGCATGTCTTAGCTCCAAAAGGCAAATTGTACCCGCGCGCATCAGCGGGTTGGCGCGGCGACAGCTACACTGCGCCCATGAAACCACTTTTCATCGCCACGGGTCTTGCATTGTCCGCACTCTGCGGTGCAGCGATAGCGCAATGGCAGTGGCTGGACAGAGATGGACGCAAGGTGTTCAGCGACAGGGCACCATCCCCGGACGTGCCGGACAAGGACATTCTCAAACGTCCCAGAACGGCGCCAAGGCCCACCAGTGCAGCGGCCAAGGAACAGGGGGTCAGTGATTCCGCCGCTGCGGCTGAAGGCGCTGTAACAACGGCCCGCCCTGTTCCCTTGCCTGGCGGAGTTGACAAAGAGCTCGAAGCCAAAAAGAAGCAGACCTTGGATGCAGAAGCTGCCAAACAACGTGCCGAGGAAGAGCAGACGCGCAAGTCCAAAGGTGAAAATTGCGCCCGCGCAAAACAGGCCAAGAGCGGGCTCGAATCAGGTATTCGCCTGTCGCGCACCAATGCGGCAGGACAGCGTGAAGTGCTGGACGACAGCGCCCGCGCGGCCGAACTCAAGCACATTCAGAACGTGATCGATAGCGAATGCAAGTGAGCCCAGCCCCGCACGAAAAGCGTGGCTCAGTAACCGGATTTGGCGCCGGCTCTGCGTTTGGCGAATAAACCGGTGGTTCCGGCGCCCTGGCGGCTGAAACGTTCACGGCGCGCCACTTTGGGGTCCACTTTCAAAGGGCGGTACAACTCCACCCGGTCGCCATCCTGCAGCGGGTGATCTGGTGCCTGCTTGCGGCCCCAGATGCCGGTTTGTAAAGCGTCCAGCGCGTCATCGGTCAATCCCTCCAGCAACGCGCATGCACGCAAGGCGTCGACCAACCGGCTACCCTGCGGGACCTGAAGCACCTGCTCGGCGCATTCCCCTGCAGTGCGGCTAAAGCATACGGTAACGGTCAGCCTGGGTTCACTCACCGTAAACCTGCTGGGCGCGTTTGACAAAGGCCTCGACCATGCTGGAGGCGATCTTGTCAAATACCGGACCGACCAACTTGCTCAAGGTGCCGCTGTCAAAGCCATAGTTCAGGGTCAGCTCCACGCGGCAGGCGCGCTGGGTTCCGTCGCCAATGGGAACAAAGTTCCATTCGCCTTCCAGGTTGGAAAAAGGGCCCTTCTCCAGTTTGAGCTCAACGCGGCTGCCGTCCACATGGACGTTGCGCGTCTGGAACGACTGCTTCACGCCACTGAAGGAGATGCCGATTTCGGCCAGCATGCCGCCCTCGTAATGTTCCAACACGCTACCGCGGTCGCACCAGGGTAAAAACTGCGGATATTGGCAGACGTCGATGACCAGCGCATACATTTCCTGCGGGCTGTACCAGATAAGAACGGACTTGTGAACAGTTTTCATAGAATGGAGGTATGCGCGGGATTGTAGACAAGCCGTGACAGTGC
>CANFIH010000173.1 GCA_947446855.1 Burkholderiales bacterium | reverse complement strand
GCATCGCCCAAGCCGACCTTATTCATGGCGACAAACCACTGGTCGGTCAGCATGGGCTCGATCACCTGGCCGGTGCGGGCGCAGCGCGGCACCATCAGCTTGTGCTTCTTCACTTCGACCAGGAAGCCGCCGGCTTCCAGATCGGCCACCACTTTCTTGCGGGCAACAAAACGGTCCAGGCCCTGGTAGGCGGCAGGGGCGTTTTCGTTGATCTTGGCGTCCAGCGTCAGCACGCAAATCATGGGCAGCTTATGGCGCTGGCCGACGGCGTAGTCGTTCTGGTCGTGCGCGGGCGTGACCTTGACCACACCGGTGCCAAAGGCCTTGTCCACATAGTCGTCGGCAATCACCGGGATCTCGCGCTCGCACAGGGGCAGCTTGACCATTTTGCCGATCAGCGCGGTGTAGCGCTCGTCTTCCGGGTGCACCATCACGGCCACGTCGCCCAGCATGGTCTCGGGGCGCGTGGTGGCTACGGTGATGTCACCGGATCCATCGGCCAGCGGGTAGCGGATGTGCCACATGGAGCCTTCTTCTTCCTCGCTCTCCACTTCCAGATCGCTCACGGCGCTCATCAGCACCGGGTCCCAGTTGACCAGGCGCTTGCCGCGGTAGATCAGGCCCTGTTCGTAGAGCTGCACAAAGGTCTCGGTCACCGTCTTGGACAGTTTGGGGTCCATGGTGAAGTACTCGCGGCTCCAGTCCACCGAGTCGCCCATGCGGCGCATCTGGGTCGTGATGGTGTTGCCGGACTTTTCCTTCCACTCCCAGACTTTTTTCACAAAGTCGGTGCGTCCCAGGTCGTGGCGGCTGACCTTCTGGTCGGCCAGTTGGCGCTCCACCACGATTTGCGTGGCAATGCCGGCGTGGTCCGTGCCGGGAATCCAGGCGGTGTTGAAGCCGGAC
The DNA here is from genome assembly GCA_947446855.1 of Burkholderiales bacterium. GTDB lineage: Bacteria > Pseudomonadota > Gammaproteobacteria > Burkholderiales > Burkholderiaceae_C > Allorhodoferax. The sequence continues at coordinate 7,738 of CANFIH010000173.1, read as the reverse complement.
ATGCGGTGGTAACGCGTCAGGCTGTCCATGATGGTCTGGTTGAAGGCATGGCCCATGTGCAGCGTGCCGGTCACATTCGGTGGCGGCAGCTGGATGGCAAACGAAGCGGCGCTGGCCAGGGGGTTTTGCGTGCCACGGTAGCCGGCAATGCCATAGCCGCGCTTTTCCCATTCGGGGCCCCAGTGCGCCTCGAGTGCTGCCGGTTCAAACGATTTGGAGAGAGATTGCAGGCCCGGTTGCTCGGGCGTGCTGGTGGCGGGGGAGGGAGTTGTGGGGCTGGGGGTGGCGTGGTCGGACATGGTCATTCTTTTAGAGCGAGCGCTGATTTTACCGGCCCGCCTGTGGCGACCGCGCGTGCTGCGCATTAGCCCCGCTACAGCAGCAATTTTGTGCCTGGGCTACCATCCGGCTCGATGACACCAACAGAAACCAGGCAACACAGTGCGCGTACCGGTCCGCTTGGCATGGCGCTGCTCCACGCGCGCTATTCCACCGTGGTGATGCCATTCTTTCTGTCCATTCTCATGACCTGTGTTGTGTCATTGGTCAGCACCTTGCGCAGTGCCGGCCTGGTGCCGGGCTTTTTGCCGTTGTGGCTGGGCTCATGGGCTTTGTCCTGGTTGATTGCCTTTCCTACCCTGCTGGTGGTGCTGCCCCTGGTGCGCAAACTGACCTTTGTCTTCGTGCAAATGCCGCACGAATCCTCGCCCGACTAAGGAATTGCCGGCAGCGCCCCGCGCGACTGTCAACGCATGGGGTTCCCGCTTCGTTGCATGAGTGGCCATTGAAGTCGCGCGATTTCCCTGGTTACCAACAAATCAAGCAACAAAGAGTAACCCAATTGCGCAACGTGTCTTGTCGTGCCCTCGTGGCGCTGGCTGTGGCTTCGGCCGTGGCTTTGAATACCGGTGCGGCCTATGCCGCCAATCTACCAACCCAGGCTGTGGCCGGAGGCTGGATTTCCGTAGCCTCGCAGGAAGAGATGGTCCTCAAGTCCGCAAGGTTTGCGGTCGCAGAGCAATCCAGGCGCATGCACAGCGAACTCAGGCTGCTCTCCATCAAACACGCGCGTCAGCAAGTGGTGGCTGGTACCAACTACAGCATGAACCTGATGGTGCAGGGCGAGGGCAAGCACCATCTGGTAATTGCGGTGATTTGGGTCAAGCCCGACGGCAGTATGGAGCTCACGCGCTGGCACTGGGTTTGAGTGGTCTGGCCCAACCGGGATAATGGGCCCATGCTGTTCCTCCTTTCCCCCGCCAAATCCCTGGATTACGAGACGCCTCTGCAAGGCCAGCCGCACAGTGCGCCGCTGTTTGTCAAGGAGTCCAAAGCCCTGATCGACGTGCTGCGCACCCAGTCGCCCCAGCAGATTGCCGAACTCATGGACCTGAGCGACAAGCTCAGCGCCCTCAATGTGGCACGCTACCAGGCCTGGTCCAGCCGCGCTTCTGAGAAGAATGCCCGCCAGGCCGCGCTCGCCTTTGATGGCGATGTCTATGGCGGATTGGACGCGCGCAGCCTGGCTGCCGACGACCTGGCCTGGGCGCAGGACCATGTGTGCATTCTGAGCGGCTTGTATGGCGTGCTGCGCCCCCTGGACTTGATGCAGCCCTATCGCCTGGAGATGGGTACACAGCTGCCCAACCCGGTTGGCAACAACCTGTACGCCTTTTGGGGCAGCCGGATTTCTGAATACCTGAATACGCGATTGCGCAAAGACGCCAGCCCGGTGGTGGTCAACCTGGCCTCCAACGAATACTTCAAGGCGGTCGACACCAGGGCCCTGAAGGCGCAGGTGGTGGACTGCGTGTTCCAGGAGTACAAGGCCGGGCAATACAAGATCGTCAGCTTTTTTGCCAAGCGCGCACGCGGCCTGATGGCGCGCTACGCCACGGTCAACAAGCTCACGCATATCGACCAGCTCAAGGCCTTTGACAGCGAGGGCTACGCCTTTGACGTCAAGGCCTCGACACCGCTCAAGCTCGTGTTCAGGCGCGCCGCATGAAGGTCCAAGCCAACGGACTTCACATCGAAGTCGAAGACTCGGCCAGCACCGTCGCCGATCCGGCACACCAACAGCGTCCCGTCGTCCTGCTGATCATGGGGCTGGGCGGGCAGTTGGTGGACTGGCCGGACGCCTTTGTGCAGGCACTGCTGGCCACGGGTTACCGCGTGGTGCGATTTGATAACCGCGACATTGGCCTGAGCGCCGCTCTGGACCACCTGGGCAACCCGAAGGTGACCTGGACCATGGTCAGGCTGCAACTGGGCATGCACCCCCAGCCGCCTTACCCCTTGCGCGACATGGCGGCTGACGCCATCGGCGTGCTGGATGCGCTGGGCATAGCCCGCGCCCATGTGGTGGGCCTGAGCATGGGCGGCATGATCGCGCAGCGCGTGGCCATTGCCGCGCCCGGGCGTGTGCTCAGCCTCACCAGCATCATGAGCAGCAGCGGAGCCAAGGGCTTGCCCGGCCCGCTACCCCATGTGCTCAAGGTGATGATGACCCGCCCGGCCGGGCATGACGAAGAGTCAGTGGTGGCGCACTTCCAGAAATTCTTGCAAACCGTTGCCGGCCCGGCATTTCCCATTCCTGTCGACGTGATGCGTGCGCAACTGCGGCTAGCCTACCGCCGCAGCTACCGCCCCATTGGCACCAAGCGCCAGATGCTGGCCGTGATGACGGATAGTGAGCGCGCGGCACTGTTGTCCCGCATCACCTGCCCGACGCTGGTGCTGCACGGCCGTGCCGACCCGCTGGTGCCCTTTGCCAATGCCGAAGACACAGCCCGCCGCATCCCCGGTGCCACACTCAAAGGCATAGACGGCATGGGCCACGACCTGGCGCCCCAAGGCGTGCAACTCATGCTGCAAGCCCTGATTCCCCATTTGCAGGCAGCGCAATTGCGCACCGCCACAGGCGCATGATCTGCCACGCGCTCATCCATCCGAACTCCCCATGAATACACCTGAACAATCGCAACTCGGCAAGGCCTCCGCCTACGTGGACCAGTACGACGCCTCCCTGCTGTTTCCCATTCCCCGTGCCGTCAAACGCGCCGAGATCGGCATCACCGCTGCCTGCCCGTTTTTTGGTGCCGATATCTGGACCGCCTACGAGCTGAGCTGGCTCAACCTGCGCGGCAAGCCGCAGCTCGCCCTGGTGCACTTCACCATCCCCTGCGAGTCGGTCAACATCGTCGAGAGCAAGTCCTTCAAGCTCTACCTCAACAGCTTCAACAACAGCCGTTTTGCTGACGCCTCCGAGGTGCTGGCCCGCCTGCGTGCCGACATCAACGAAGCGGTGTGGCGCGGTGCGGTGGTGCAGTCGTCCGTGGGCGTGCGCATGATCGCCCCCGAGCTGTTTGACCGCGAGCCCATTTACGAACTCGACGGCCTGAGCCTGGACCGCCTGGACATTGACTGCACGCGCTACCAGCCCGCGCCCGATCTGCTCACGGCCAACACCGCAGACGAATCGCCGGTGCACGAAGTGCTGGTCAGCAACCTGCTCAAAAGCAATTGCCTGGTCACCGGCCAGCCCGACTGGGGCACGGTACAGATCAGCTACACCGGCCCTCAGATTGCGCACGAAGGCCTGCTGCAATACATCGTCAGTTTCAGAAACCACAACGAGTTCCACGAGCAATGCGTGGAGCGCATCTTCATGGACATCTGGACCCGCTGCAAACCGAGCCGGCTCACCGTCTATGCGCGCTATACGCGCCGTGGCGGCCTGGATATCAACCCTTTACGTACCAGCCATCCGCAGGCTTTGCCTGCCAACACCCGCACTGCACGCCAGTAACCCGACGCCCCCATGACCGCACAAACCCAAGCCGCTACCGCCACTTTTCCCTCCATCCATTGGCAAGAGGGCGGCCTGGAGTGCAGCGCCCGCTGGCGCTCCGAGCGGGGCGCGGCGGCACCCAAAAAAGTGGTGCTGGCCGATGACACCATGAGCGCGGACACCGCCTACCGGCTGGCCTGCGAGGGCACAGCGCTCTTGTGGCGCGGCGATTTCCAGAACGCACGCCAGATGCTGCAGGCCCTGGGCCGCCGCATCGACCAGAGCGCCAGCACCGACAAACGCGGCCGCCGGCCCCGCCAGACCGGCTTCAAGGATGTGCGCCACAGCCCCGAAGAAGCGGCTGCCGCAGCCGCCAAGGGCTTCCATGTGCATCGCCAGGCCCAGGCGCAGCGCGCCCGTGTGCTGGGTATGGTGCTGTTGTCGTTTGAGGGAGATTACGGCCTGACCCTGCGCCGCAGTCCGGATGCGCGTCTGGCCTGCTCGCAGGCCTGGGGCGTGGCCGCGCAGGGCGAGGGCGCCAGCGTGGCCTCCATGCGCGAGTTGCTGGGCTTGATCAGCGCCTTTGAATGGCGCAAGAACGGCGTTGAAGTCGCCGCGCTGGGCGAGGCACCCCACAACCGCATCCACCCGTATTACGGCGTGTACTCGCCCCTGCGTGGTGAATACATTGATCTGGTGGCGACTGCACCGTTGGCCAAGAATCCGGCGGCCTTGACGGCGTTCGACATCGGCACCGGCACCGGCGTGCTGGCTGCCGTGCTGGTGCGCCGTGGCATCGGCCATGTGGTGGCCACCGACCTGGATGAGCGTGCGCTGGCCTGCGCGGCGGACAATTTTGCCCGGCTGGAAGTCAGTGCCAGCGTGGAGCTGCAAAAGGCCAATCTGTTTCCCGAAGGCCTGGCCGACATCATCGTCTGCAACCCGCCCTGGCTGCCAGCCCGTGCCAGCTCACCCATAGAGCATGCGGTGTACGACGAAGGCAGTGCCATGTTGCTGGGTTTTCTCAACGGCCTGGTCGCGCATCTGACGCCAAAGGGCGAGGGTTGGTTGATCCTGTCCAACCTGGCCGAACACCTGGGGCTGCGCACCCGCGCCGAACTGCTGGCGGCCATCGCGTCTGCGGGCTTGCGCGTCAAAGCGCACATGGATGTGAAGCCGGTGCACGCCAAGGCTGCGGACGCTACCGATGCGCTGCACGCCGCACGCAGCGCGGAGATCACGTCGCTATGGCGCCTGTCCGCCGTCGAAAAGGCTACGCCGCAGTAAGCGCGGCCTGCGCAAAGGGTTTCCGGCTGAACACTTCGCGCAACATCGGTTCAAAGTGGCGCAAGGGCCGGGTGGGATAGGCGGGATCAAACGCGGCCTGGTCGTACTTCTCCACAAAGCGCTGGGCGGAGGCAAACCAGGGGTGGTCTTTGTAGGCCAGATGGCCGGCCGCGTCCTTGCCATAGTGGTGGGCGTAGTACTGCATCTGGAACAAGCCGTGCATCTCAATCACCCAGGTCACTTCGGGCCGCACATAGGGCTTGAGAATGCTGGCGGCAAACTGGGAGTGGTTGTCCGGTGCCAACTCGTCGCCCAGATCGTGCACCAGTGCGGCCACGACCATTTCGATATCGGCGCCATCGTCCTCGGCGCGCGAGGCGCTTTGCAGAGAATGCTCCAGGCGCGAAAGCTTGTAGCCCTGCAGCGAGCCGCCCAGGCGCTCCAGTGCGAGCAGCAGCCTGTCCGGCAGGGCGCGGATGTAATCGTGCTCCAGCTTTTGCAGGAATACGTATTCCTCCTGCGTGCCGTCTTTCATCTGGGTAAAGGAAACGGATTCCATGTGCTTGTCCTGTAGGTGTGGGGTGGCTTTGGCGTGGTGCTCAGCCGAATTTTCGTTGTAGCACCAAGTACTCGCTACGGGGGCCGTCACGGTCCACATAGCAGCCCTGCAACTGGCGGTGGCCCTCGGACGGGTCAAACGAGGTGCGGCCGTGCAGCACGCGGTTGTTGTCAAACATCATCATCTCACCGGAATTGAGGCGAAAGCGCAGCTCGTACTGCGGGTCTTCAAACAAGGTGCCCAGGCGCTTGCGGGCGGCGTGGTAGCGGCGTGTGTCCTCCAAGGACATCAGCGGAATGTCATCCAGGCGCGGGCTGTAGTGCACACCCGTCATCTGTCCTTCGCCATCCAGCTCAATCATGGGCTTGACCGACACCAGGTGGGTGGTGGCATCGCGGTACTCAAAGCGCACCGGAATGCGGCTCAGCAGGGCAAAACCCTCCGGGTCTTCGGCGCGCAGCTGTTCGGCCACGGCCAGGCTGTCGACCAGGGTGGAAAGGCCGCCCGAGGTTTCGTTTTGCAGGCATTGCAGGATTTGAATGCCGGGTACCGGCGTGCGATAGGGGTTGTCGGTATGCGGCCCCAGGGCGACCGGGCGGTAGGCCAGATCGGTAGAGTCAGGCCGCGAATAAACCTCGAAGAAGCTGCCGAAATTGGTGGTGCGCACATGGCCAAAGCGCTGGGCGATGTGCAAGATCGAGTCGGCCTGCGTGGGCGTCTCGTTCACCAGCAGAAAGCCGCGTTCAATGAAGTCCCGCAGGGCACGAAAAAGTACCGCTTCATCTTGCAAATCTGCCCACAGGTAGACCGGCAGGGGTTGCAGGTCGGCGCGCCAGGGCCGTGCGGCGGGGCAGCCGGTGGTCAGCACCGTGCCTTGCAGCAGTTCGGCCGGATCAAAGTGGCCGGCAAAGCCGTCGCTGAAGGACAGGTGCACCAGCTCGTTTTCGAAGCGCGCGTCCAGCAGGTACAAGTCATCGGGCAGCAGATGCGGGTTCATCAGGCGCTGGCCGGTGACGGTGTCGCGTTGCGTCGGGTCCGGGCTGCGGGCGCGCAACCACAAGGGCGGCAACTCGGTGTCCTGCGTGCCGCGACGCATGACAACGCGGGCCTGACCCGCTGTGGTGTGAACAAGAATTTCTGGCATGGCGTGAGGGCTCCGGTGGCAGGGGCCGGTCCAAACAATCTGTCGTGAACCGGGTGGCTGAAGTCTGCTTGATGTCGGTCAACGATTCAAACGAAAAAACTTCCGGTATAAGATTAGTTTCGCTAATGGCTCACTTATGGATACCGCATGGCACGTCTCCCACCCCTGAACTGGCTGCGCGCCTTCGAAGCGTCGGCGCGGGCCTTGAGCTTTACCGCGGCGGCCGAAGAACTGAGCATGACGCAGTCCGCCGTCAGCCAGCAGATCAAGAGCCTGGAAAGCGCCATGGGCCGCGCCCTGTTTTTGCGTCGCGCCCGCGGGCTGGAGCTCACCGACGAGGGGCGTGGCTACCTGCCCACCGTGCAGGCCGCGTTTGCCATGCTGGAGGAGGGCACCACCGTCTTACAAAGCCGCAACCACCCGGACGTGCTGGAACTGCAGGTGAACCTGTCGTTTGCCCTGTTCTGGCTCACCCCGCGCCTTGCGCAATTCACGCAGGCGAACCCCGGTGTGCAACTCAATCTGGCCACCTCGGTGTGGCACGAGGAGCGTTCCACCAGCAATGCCGCTTCCATGCAGATCGTGTTTGGCTTGGGCAAGCGCGAGGGCATCAACGGCAAACGCCTGACGCGTGACAGCATTTTCCCGGTCTGCTCACCCCAAGTGGCCAAGCAGGTCACGTCGCTGGACGATCTGCTCAAGCAGCCGTTGTTCGATCTGCCCGGCACCGCCCAGAGTTGGGGCGCTTGGCTCCAGGCCCACCCTGAAGGCGGCACCATCGCAGTGCCTACCGTGCACCGTGTCAGCACCTGGGCGCTGAGTGTGGAGTGGGCCAAGCGCGGTCTGGGCGTGGCCCTGGCGCATGACACCATCGCCAATGATTTGCTGACCACAGGTGAGTTGGTGCGCCCCTTTGATTTCTCGATTCCGCTGCAGGAGGCCTATTACCTCATCG
>CANFIH010000172.1 GCA_947446855.1 Burkholderiales bacterium | reverse complement strand
TGTGGGAAGCCACTCTGGGCAACCCCAAGGGCTCGGCCTGGTTCCCCTACACCTCGCCTGCGCTGTTCTCCATGACCATCGGCTTTGTTGGTATCTGGCTGTTCTCCATCATGGACCGCAGCGCCAACGCCGCCAAGGAACGCGCTGCGTTCCCTGCGCAGCAAGTGCGCTCGGAAACCGGCCTGGGTGCTTCCGGAGCTTCCGGACACTAAGCAGGTTTGTCTGCACAACTCCGGTTGTGCTTTCAACTAAAAAACCGGGCCTCAGGGTCCGGTTTTTTTATGGGCGTTTGGTTTCTGTTGGCGCTTGTTTTTTTGTTTGGTTCGCCTGCAGGGTGGGCGAGTCGGTCGGCGCAGCTTGCGCTCTGCGGCCCTGCTCGCGGGCAGCTGATTCTGGTTCGCCTGCGCCAGTTCGTTAAGAACTTGGTTGGCAGGCGCGCTCTGTGGCAACCGCAAATGGGGGCCTGACCCCACGCCAACAACGCCACTTGGGTGGGCGGATCGGATGTGCGAGCGTCGGCCCCATTCGCCGTTGCCACAGAGTGGGCACGCCAGCCATCGCGTTGATGAGTCTATGCAAGCGGGTCCGCAATGCATGCCGGCGAGCGTGGGCCAGAGAACGCATACCCGGTCTGCCCGCCCCGCCCAACCGCAGGCATACAACGCCACTGCAGCAGTGGCCTACAAAAAAATTCGCACTCAGTGCAAGCGCTTGAACCCCGGCACCTCACGCGCTGCCCGCTCCATGATTTGCGCACACAAATGGTTGGAATCATCCGGAAGAATCCGCACCATCAGCAGCAGCTCGTTGGCCTTCACCAGATAGGTCCGGCGTGAGCGCTGGCCGGTGGCGTACTGGAACACACCGCTGGCCAGCACCTCGCAGTTTTGCGGAACCATGGCTCCGGTGATGCCGCCCACTTCGTACATACCATCATCCCCCACAGCGCCGGTCAGTGCGCAGCCCGGAAAAATGCTGAATATGGTTTCTTGCAAGTTCATCATTTCCTCCAATTTCTGTCTGTGCGCTAACCGTTGCTGGCGTGAATCGCGTCCCGCACGCGCGGGTAAATCTGCTGGTTCCACTTCTTGCCGCTGAATACACCGTAGTGGCCCACGCCGGTTTGCACGTAATGGTTCTTGAGGTAGGGGCGGATGCTGCTGCACAGGTCTTGCGCCGCCACGGTCTGGCCCACGGAGCAGATGTCGTCGCGCTCGCCTTCCACCGTCATCAACGCGGTGCGGCGTATGGCCCGGGTGTCGACCAGACGGCCGCGGTACATCAGCTCGCCTTTGGCCAGGTCATAGGTCTGGAACACCTTTTGAATGGTTTCCAGGTAGAACTCGGCGGGCAGGTCATTCACGGCCAGGTACTCGTCATAGAAGGTCTTGATGGCTTGGGCCTTGTCCTGCTCGCCGTCGGCCAGGTGCTGGTACAGATCCTTGAAGGCCTGCTTGTGGCGCGCCGGGTTCATGCTCAGGAAGGCGCTGAGCTGCACAAAGCCCGGATAGACGCGGCGCATAAAGCCGGCGTGCGGCAGGGGCACATGGCTGATCAGGTTTTTTTCAAACCATGCAATCGGCTTGCTGTTGGCCAGTTCGTTCACTGCCGTGGGGTTGACCCGGCAGTCCACCGGCCCGGCCATCAGGGTCAGGCTGCGCGGCTGACAGGGGTTGTCGTCCTCGGCCATGATGGCAGTGGCGGCAAGCGCAGCTACGCAGGGTTGGCACACGGCCACCACATGGCTACCGGGGCCTATGGTTTCCATGAAGCGGATCATGTGGTCGATGTAATCGTCCAGACTGAAGCCGCCCTGGGACAGCGGCACATCGCGCGCGTTGTGCCAGTCGGTGATAAACACATCGTGGTCCTGCAGCAGGGTGCGCACCGTCTCACGCAGCAAGGTGGCAAAGTGGCCGGACAAGGGCGCAACCAGCAGCACCTGGGGTTGGTTTTCCAGGACCGCGCCCAGGCTCTTTTTAAAATGCAGCAAGCGGCCAAACGGCAAGTCCAGCACCACCTCTTCCTGCACCGCCACCGTTTGCGCATCCTGCGTCACCGTCACCGCATGGATGCCATAGTCAGGCCGACTGTGCGTCAGGCGCAGGCGCGAAAACACATCCAGCGCGGCCGACACCTTGCGCAGCACGCCGCCGTCGGCATGGCCCAGGCCGAAGACGGAGCTGCCGATTTGGGACATCAGGCGCAAAGGCGCGCTGATGTCGGATTGAAGCTGGTAAGCCTGATACAGCATGGAACTCCTGGTGTGGTGGCACGCTTGCAGCGCTGGTGGCCTTTAACAGGCAAGTTGCGGGCCAGAAATGCGTTCAAGCTGGCATAAGCCTTGCAACGCATGCCGGACCCCCACCGCAAGAGGAATATCCATGCGCAAAGCAGAGTTAACCATCAGCAGCAAGAACTACGGCGCCTGGGCCCTGCGGGGCTGGCTTATGGCCCGCTTTGCCGGGCTGGAGTTCACGGAGCATGTGATCTCCGCGGACGATCCGGCCATGAAGGCCGAAATGTTGCTGCTGTCTTCCAGCATGCTGGTGCCTTCGCTGCTGCACGACGGCATCAAGGTGTGGGACACGCTGGCCATTGGCGAGTACCTCAATGAGCTCAAGCCCCAGGCCGCTTTGCTGCCCGCAGATGCCAAGGCACGCGCGCACTGCCGCGCCATCTGCGGCGAAATGCACTCGGGCTTTGCCTCGATGCGCGGCTCGCTGCCCATGAACATCAAGGCGCACTTCCCCGGCTTCAAGCTGTGGTCACGCGCGCAGGCCGATGTGGACCGGGTGAAAGAAATCTGGACCGCGTGCCTGAGCACCTACAAGGGCCCGTATCTGTTTGGCAAGCATGTCACCCTGGCCGATGCCATGTATGCCCCGGTGGTCACGCGCTTTCTGAGCTACGACGTGCCCTTGGACAAGGCCTGTGCCGCCTACGCCAAGGCCATCATGGCGTTGCCCGCCATGCAGGAATGGGTGGCAGCTGCCAAGGCCGAACCGGACGAGATTGACGAACTGGACGCCGAGTTTTAGCAGCCCCAAGGCCCATACCCCGCGCCTGCGCAGAATACCCGCCGCACAGCGGTGCGGTGGCCCGCCCGCTTTCGGTGCCATGCGCGCTTGCATGGTGCATATCCAAATAAATGCCCCGTCCGGTCAGATCCTGCGGGGATCAGAATGCCGTGCGGTCAGGAGGTCTTGCAGCCCGAACCCAGACGCTTTTGATAACCGGCCAGAATCCGCTTGACCAGCCTCAACGGGATATTTCTGATCACTTGCGGCAAGAGCCCGGAGGCCTGCATGGAAAAAGCGGCAGCACGCCGCGTCCAGGGCCGCAGCCAGGCGGTTGCACGAAGAAACTCTTTCTGCTGTTCACTGTTCATGATTTTCCGATCGCGATGGAGAGGCACAAGAATACGTCCGTACCGGGGTGCAAGGCCTATTCCCGCACCGTCGCCATGATCGCTGCAAAGCCGATGAACACGCCGCCGGTCACGCGGTTGAACACGCGCATCACGCTGGCCTGGCGCAGGTAATGCGAGAGCTTGTGACCACCCATCGCATAGACCAGGTACCAGCTCACCTCGATCACGGCAAAGGTGGCCAGCAGGATGGAGAACTGCGGCAGCTTGGGTGCGGCGGGGTCCAGAAACTGGGGAAAGAAGGCGGCGGCAAACAGGATGGCTTTCGGGTTGCTGGCGGCTACCAGCATGCCCTGGCGGTACAGCTGCCTGGGCGCTGCGGTTTCGCGTACGGGCTCGGGGCCGTCCTGCGCTGTGTCGGCCACCCGGGTGCGCCAGCCCTGCACACCCAGATAAGCCAAATAGGCCGCACCCGCCAGGCGCATGGCATCAAACACCGCAGGAAAGGCATGCAGCAAGGCCCCCATGCCGGCAGCCGAGATGCACATCATGGCCAGCAGCGCAGTCATGCAGCCGCACATGGTGGCTATTGCTGCGCGCCAGCCAAAACGCGCGCTGTGGCTCATCACCAGCAGCATGTTGGGGCCGGGTGTGGCCGACACCACAAAAGCCATGGCCACAAACAGCCACCAGGTGTGCAGATTCATGCCAACTTGCCCGCGCCAGCCATTAACGGCTCAGCCACCGCCAGCAACCCTTGCACCACATCACCCACCACGATCACGGCGGGGCTGCCCAGGCCTTCGCGCTGGATGGTCTCGGCCAGGTCGGCCAGCAGGCAGGCGGCATGGCGTTGTTGCGGCAGGCTGGCGTTCTGGATGATGGCTACCGGCGTGTCGGCGCCCAGGCCATGCAGCAGTTCGCTTTGAATGTGGGCAGCACCGGTCACACCCATGTAAATCACCAGGGTCAGCTTGGCCTGGCGGGCCGTATTCGCCAGGGCGCGCCAATCGGTGCCGGTGTCGCCGGGCTTGGCGTGGCCGGTGACAAACACCACGCCGTGCGCATAGTCGCGGTGGGTGAGTGGTGTGTTGAGCGAGGTCACTGCGGCCAGACCTGCGGTGATGCCGTTGAGCACGCTCACGCGCACACCGGCGGCCTGCAGGTGCTCGACCTCTTCGCCACCGCGGCCAAACAGGAAGGGGTCGCCACCCTTGAGGCGCACTACCAACTCGCCCTCCTGGGCGGCAGTGATCATCAGCTTCTCAATGAACGACTGCGGCGTGGACTTGCAGCCGCCGCGCTTGCCCACCCAGACCACACGCGCTGCCGGATTGGCCAGTGCGACGATGGGCTCGCTCACCAGGTCATCCACCATCAGCACGGTGGCGGCCTGTATCGCCTTCAGGGCTTTGAGGGTCAGCAGTTCCGGGTCGCCCGGGCCGGCGCCCACCAAAGTGACCTGGCCGCGGGCGGGATGGGAAGAGAGATCGTGGTTCACAGTGTTCAGGCCGCTTGGGGTGACAGGATGGAAGGAATGGGTTGAATGGGGGTGCTGCGCACCATACGCTGCAGTTCGGGTATGCAGGAGCCGCAATTGGTGCCGCATTGCAACGCGCCCTGCAATTTTGCCAGCCGCTCTGACGCGCTTCCGTTGCAGGTGCGTAAATTGTCCTCGATTGCGATGTCCCTGACATGGAAGCAGGTACACACGACTTTGCCTTGGGACACCACGGGCAATGGCGGCTTGCTCACCGGCAGTAAGAGCGCGCGGCCATAGGCCTGGGCCGGCAGTTCGTCCTGCAGCAGGCCGCTGATCCACGCCTGCGCGCTGGTGTCTCCAGCCAGCAAAAAGCCGTCGAGCTGCGTGTCGGCGACTACGCGCCGCAGGCGCATGGCGCGGCGCTGGCCGCGTTTGGCATCGGCATAGCGCACGACCTCGCTGCCCTGCAATTGCAGAAGGGCTTCGATGCGCTCCAGCAGGGCCGTAGGCACCGCCTCATGGGCGGCAGCGCGGAACAAAACGCCCTGGCGCTCCTCGCCACCGGCCACGGCCGTGTTGGCAAAGGGCACGCAGCTGGCAAAGGGAAATTCGGCCATCAGGGCCTGCAATTGCACGCTTGCCGCCAGCACCGCGTCTGCCGGCAACCAGGCCATGGCCAGGAGCGTCCAGGGCAGGTCGGCCTTGAGCACCTTGACGGCCGCATGTTTGAACTCGGGCTGTTTGGAGTCCGGGCAAAAGGCCGAGGTGGTAAGCGCATTGACGCCTGCCAGGCGGCTGCCGGTGCTGCTGCGCCCGCTCAAAAACTCTTCGCCCCAGTGCATGGCCAAAAACACCTGGCTCATGCCCTGCTCCGCGCTGGCCTGCACCGGCACCAGGATGGAGCCGCGCTTGCTGGTGACGTGGACCAGATCGCCCTCGGCCAACAGACGCCGCGCCATGTCCTGCGGGTGCATTTGCAGCGCCGGCTCGCGCACATGGCCGAACAGGCGGCCCAGCGTGCCGGTGCGGCTCATGCCATGCCACTGGTCGCGCAGGCGGCCGGTGTTGAGCGAGAAGGGATAGCGCGCATCGCGCGGCTCGGCCACCGGCTGGTAGCGCACGTTGGCAAAGCGGGCACGGCCGTCGGCGGTGGGGAAGATGCCGTCGGTGTAGAGGCGGGCTTGGCCGAGTGCGGGTGCCGCGATTACGGCCGCTTCAGCAGCAGCGATGGCGCTTGCAGCCATGGCTTCCGAACAAGGCCACTGCTGCGGCGCGGCTTCCAGAATGGCGTAGCTCAGGCCGGTGATATCCAGATCACGGCCGCGGGTGGATTCGCGGTGTTCGTTCCAGATGGACTCGGCGTCGGTGTACGGAAACAGCGTGGCTTTGGTGCGCCCCAATGCATGTTCCAGGCGCTGTGCGAAGTCCACGGCAATCTGCCAGTCGTGGCGTGGCGCGCTGTCTTGGTTGGTGGGAGTCCGGGCGGCGAAGCGCTCTGCTCCGTGTCCCCCGCCCGCTGCGCGGGCTCCTCCTTTACCTACGCAGAGCGCTCCGCCGCCCAGACTCTCCGTGGTGGTGTCGCTCTCGGCGTTTGCAGAAACCAAGGCATTCTCTGCCGCTGCTTGAGGCGGTGGCACCGCCGCTCGCACACGGCTGATGCGGCGTTCGCTGTTGGTGACTGTGCCGTCCTTCTCGCCCCAGGTGGTGGCGGGCAGGAGCAGGTCGGCGAAGGCGCAGGTGGCTGTCGTCGCAAAGGCTTCCTGCACGATGACCAGTTCGGCACGCTCCAGCGCGCGGCGCACCGTGGCCTGGTCGGGCATGCTTTGGGCGGGGTTGGTGCAGGCTATCCACAGCGCCTTGATTTCGCCATCGGCGGCGGCCTGGAACATTTCCACCGCCGTTTTGCCGGGCTTGCTGGGCACGTCGTCGATACCCCAGAGCGCGGCCACTTCGGCGCGGTGTTCCGGGTTGGCCAGGTCGCGGTGGGCGCTGAGCAGATTCGCCAGGCCACCCACTTCGCGCCCGCCCATCGCGTTGGGCTGGCCGGTGAGGGAAAACGGGCCGGCGCCGGGCCGTCCGATTTGGCCGGTGGCCAGGTGCAGATTGATCAGCGCCGCGTTTTTGGCCGTGCCGCTGCTGGATTGGTTGAGGCCCTGGCAATACAAACTGAGCGTGGGGGTGGATTGTGCAAACAGGCGCGTGGCCTGAAAGAGCACCTCCTTGCTGATGCCGCAAATCTGCGCCACCGCGTCGGGCGTGCAATCGCGCACCGTGGCCTTGAGTTCCTCAAAGCCGCTGGTGTGCGCCGCCAGATACGCGGCGTCGGTCCAGCCTTCCCACAGCATCAAATGCAGCATGCCGTTGAACAGCATCACATCGGTGCCGGGCTGGATCGCCAGGTGCAAATCCGCCATGTCGGCGGTGTCGGTGCGCCGGGGATCGACCACGACGATCTTCAGCGCCGGGTTGGCGCGCTTGGCATCCTCAATGCGGCGAAACAGCACCGGATGCGCGTAGGCGGTGTTGGAGCCGACGATGAACAGCGTGCTCGCATGGTTCACATCGTCATAGCAGGCCGGGGGCGCATCGGCGCCCAGGGTCTTTTTGTAGCCGGCCACCGCGCTGCTCATGCACAGACGCGAGTTGGTGTCGATGTTGTTGGTGCCTATCAGGCCCTTGGCCAGTTTGTTGAAGACGTAATAGTCTTCGGTGAGCAGCTGGCCGGAGACATAAAAGCCGACCGCATCGGGCCCATGCTCTTTGATGATGCGGGCGAATGTGTTGGTGGCATGGCCCAGGGCCGCATCCCAGCTCGCGGCCTGCGGCGCGCCACCGCGCGTCAGGCGCTGCATTGGTTGCAACAGTCGCGTTTGCAGTGTCACCGGCTTTGTTGCCGTCAGGTGCAGCGTGCTGCCCTTGGAGCACAGGCGACCGAAGTTGGCCGGGTGTGTCGGGTCACCGCGCACGCCGGTGATCTGCGCGCCCTCGCTCTCGATGATGACGCCGCAGCCCACCCCACAGTAGGGACACGTTGAGCGGGTTTCTTGCATGGCGGCGTTCTCTGAAGTGACTTAAACAGCGGCTGTGCGGCGTGCAGGCCCGGCAATCGGGCGCACCAGATCGGTGGCGTGACTCTGCAACTCGGAAGCCTTCAAGTACACCGCACCCGCGTCCAGCTTGACGCTGAATTTCGGCGTGCAGCCTTCATCCGGTAGCGAGGCCTGGCCGTCGCACAGGCCGATGTTCCAGTTGTGCAGCGGGCAGGCCACGTGCGTGCCGAACACGATGCCCTGGCTCAAGGGGCCGCCCTTGTGCGGGCAGCGGTCCAGCAGCGCAAACACCTCGTCCTGGCCGTTGCGGAACACCGCTACGTCCATGCCGGATTCACGGGTGACACGGCGCGAGCCCAACACCGGAATGTCGGTGAGTTGGCAGATCAAGGTCCATTCATTGCTGCTCATGCTGTCACTCCTTCTTTCACGGTCAAGGCGTCGAACTGGCGCATATCCACCTGCGCGTCCTTGAAATCAAACCAGGGATCGGGCTCGCCATCCAGGGCGAACTGCAGGCGCTCCCACAGGGCCTGGCGACCAGCGTGGTCTTCCAAAATGCGCTTCTTTACATAGTCCAGGCCGACGCGGTTGACGTAATGCACGGTGCGCTCCAGGTACCAGCCTTCTTGTCTGTACAACTCGCAGAAAGCGCCGGTGTATTCCAGCACCTCGGCGGCTGTCTTTACCTTGGTGAAGAAATGCGCCACCTCGGTCTTGATGCCGCCGTTGCCGGCGATGTACATCTCCCAGCCGCTGTCCACGCCGATGATGCC
>CANFIH010000171.1 GCA_947446855.1 Burkholderiales bacterium | reverse complement strand
GAGCGTGGGCACATCGACCGCGACGAAGCGGATCACCGCCGCAATAGTGCCGCGCTGGCGCATGGCGCTGACGCGAAAACGCCCAACTCCAGCCAGCGGAAAGCCCATATTCAACTCACCTGTGGCCTCCAGTTCGGCCATGCGCTCGGCAGGCAACACCTCGGCCAACAGGTTACGCGGCGCATCAGAAGGCAGCAACTGGGCATTGATCGGCACGCATTGCCCGTTGATCTTGATCAGCGCCGGAGCCATGGCCGACAGGTACACGTCCGAAGCCTTTTTCTCCCCCATCAGGCGAAGAATGCGCTCCATCGTCCCCGCTGGACTGGTCGTTGCCATCGCTGTGCTTCCCTGAGTGGCTGCTGTTAGTCGCGCAGCAAGTCGTTCAGCGATGTCTTGGCCCGGGTCTGTGCATCCACGCGCTTGACGATCACGGCGCAATACAAGCTGTATTTGCCGTCGGCGCTGGGCAGGTTGCCCGACACCACCACCGAGCCCGAAGGAATGCGGCCGTAGGTCACGGTGCCGGTGGCGCGGTCATAAATCTTGGTGCTCTGGCCGATATACACACCCATGGAGATCACCGAGTTTTCTTCCACGATCACGCCTTCGACCACTTCCGAGCGTGCGCCGATAAAGCAGTTGTCTTCGATGATGGTGGGGCCGGCCTGCATGGGTTCGAGCACGCCGCCAATGCCCACGCCGCCGGACAGGTGCACGTTCTTGCCGATCTGTGCGCAGGAACCCACGGTGGCCCAGGTGTCAACCATGGTGCCTTCATCCACATAAGCGCCGATGTTCACGTACGACGGCATCAGGATCACGCCCTTGCCCAGAAAGCTGCCACGGCGGGCCACGGCGGGCGGCACGATGCGCACGCCCGATGCCTTCAGACTTTCTTCGTCCATATGGGCAAACTTGGTTTGTACCTTGTCGTAAAAGCCCAGATCACCGGCTTTGATGACTTCGTTGTCTTTCAGGCGAAAGCTCAGCAGCACGGCCTTCTTGATCCACTGGTGCGTGGTCCATTGGCCCACCGATTCGCGGGTAGCCACGCGCAGTTTGCCGGAGTTAAGCTGGGCAATCACATGCTCGACGGCCTCGGTCACTTCCTTGGGCGCAGACGCGATGGACAGGTTGGCGCGGTTGTCCCAGGCCTGGTCGATGATGGATTGAAGTTGTTGTGTCATGTGGGGAAAAAGTTAAGGTGAGGGTTTCAGGCTCTGGATTGCACGAACTGGACAATGCGGCCTGCGGCTTCCACGCATTCATCGGTCTCAGCGACCAAAGCCATGCGGATGCGGCCAGCGCCCGGATTGCTTCCCTGGGCTTCACGCGCCAGAAAGCTGCCCGGCAATACCGTCACATTGTAATTTGCGAGCAGGTCGCGGGCGAACTCGGTGTCGCTGCCTTTGACCTTGGCCCACAAATAAAAGCCCGCGTCGGGTAGCGCCACATCCAGAACGGAGGACAACATGGGAGTCACCTGCGCAAACTTGGCGCGGTATTTGGCACGGTTGTCCACCACATGGACCTCGTCATTCCAGGCGGCAATGCTGGCGGCTTGAATCACCGGGCTCATGGCGCTGCCGTGGTAAGTGCGGTATAGCAGGAACTGCTTCATCAATGCCGCATCACCCGCGCAAAAGCCGCTGCGCATGCCGGGCACATTGCTGCGCTTGGACAGGCTGGTGAAAGACACCAGGTTTTTGAAATCATGCCGTCCCAACTTGGCCGCCGCTTCCAGGCCCCCCAGGGGGGCTTCGTCGCGGAAATAAATTTCGCTGTAGCACTCGTCGGATGCAATCACGAAGCCGAAGCGCTCGCTCAAGTCAAACAACTTGGCCCATTCGGACAAGGGCATGACGGCACCGGCCGGGTTGCCGGGCGTGCAGACAAACAGCAACTGGGTGCGGGCCCAGACCGATTCGGGCACGCTGTCCCAGTCTTGCGCGAAGTTGCGGGCCGGATCCGAATTGACAAAGAAGGGTTCGGCACCGGCCAGATAGGCTGCACCTTCGTAGATTTGGTAGAACGGGTTGGGGCAGACCACCAGAGGGCGGGCCTGATCCGGCGCAGTGGGCTTGATCACAGTCTGCGCAAAGGCAAACAAGGCTTCCCGCGAACCATTAATCGGCAATATTTGCGTCGCGCTATCCACCTTGAGCGCATAGCGGCGCTGCAGCCACTGCGACATGGCGCTGCGCAGTGCCGGGTCCCCGGCGGTGGCCGGATACACCGACAAGCCGCCGCTGTTCAAGATGGCATTGCAGTAGGCCTGCTTGACCAGTTCCGGTGCCGCGTGGCGGGGCTCGCCAATGCCCAGACTGATGGGCGAAAAATCGGGGTTGGGCTGGACTGACGCAAATAATTCGCGCAAGCGCTCAAAGGGGTAGGCCTGCAGGCACGATAAATTGGGGTTCATGGGGCGGAATTATCTCCGAGCATTCGCTAAACTCTGGCCCAACAGCCTGTGGTGCCCGGGCTTTGTCGCACACCATGAGAGGATTTATGCCGTCACCTTCCACCAGCGCTGGCGCTGACTATCTGGATATCCAGTTGGCGCTGTCACAAATCGGCGATCTGGAAGCCATGAATGGCATGCTGGTCATGCTGCAAGACACGCTTTCGCATGATCTGCCCCTGATCGACTCCTACATGCGCAGTGGCGATATCGCCAATGCCAACCGCTTGCTGCATGCGCTCAAAGGTTTTATTCCGGTTTTTTGCCGCCAGGCGTTGGCGCAGCATGTGGTCCGCGTGGAGGCCCTGAGCAAAGACAGCCAAAGCAGCACGGCGGCGCCGGCCTACCTTTTGCTCAAGCCCCAGTTGGAGCAACTGCTGGCCGAGGTAGGCGTTTACCTGCAGGCACTTGGCGGCTAAGCCGAGCTGAAAGCGCCCGGGCATAGCCTTGTAACAGCCTGTGTCTTGGATTGGACCACTGGGCATGCACGGTATCATCAAGCCAGAAGCCACCGCCGAGTGGCTTGAAAAAAACCAATGAAATCAAAGCTCATTCCGTCCCGTGCGTCTTAATTCCATCAAGCTATCCGGCTTCAAGTCGTTTGCCGAACCCACCAACTTCCTGTTGCCCGGTCAGCTGGTGGGCGTGGTCGGGCCCAACGGCTGCGGCAAGTCCAACATCATGGATGCCGTGCGCTGGGTGCTGGGCGAAAGCAAGGCCAGTGAATTGCGCGGCGAGTCCATGCAGGACGTCATCTTCAACGGCACCAACACGCGCAAGCCGGCCAGCCGCTCCAGTGTGGAGTTGGTCTTCGACAACGCAGACCACCGTGCCGGCGGCCAATGGGGACAGTTTGGTGAAATCGCGGTCAAGCGCGTGCTCACGCGCGACGGCGGCTCCAGCTATTTCATCAACAACCAGGCCGTGCGCCGGCGCGATGTGCAAGACGTGTTTCTGGGCACCGGCCTGGGCCCGCGCGCCTACGCCATCATCGGCCAGGGCACCATCAGCCGCATCATCGAATCCAAGCCTGAAGAGTTGCGCCTGTTTCTGGAAGAAGCCGCCGGCGTCTCCAAATACAAGGAACGCCGCCGCGAGACCGAGAACCGCCTGTCGGACACGCGCGAGAACCTGACCCGGGTGGAAGACATTTTGCGCGAGCTCAATGCCAACCTCGAAAAGCTGGAAAAGCAGGCCGAAGTGGCCAAAAAGTACAACGCGCTGCAGGCGGAAGTGACGCAAAAGCAGCACCAGCAATGGTTTCTCAAGCGCGCCGAGGCATTGGCCGACCAGACCAAGGTGCAGACCGACGGGCTGGCCGCTGTCAATGCGCTGGAAGCGCGCATGGCCGATCTGCGCCATATTGAATCCGAACTGGAAACCGTGCGCCAGGCGCACTATGCCGCCGGTGACCAGGTCAACCAGGCCCAGGGACTTTTGTACGAGGCCAGCACCGACGTCGGGCGTCTGGAGGCCGAAATCCGCTTTGTGGTGGAAGGGCGCCAACGCGTGGAGCAGCGCCTGGCAACGCTCAAGGAACAGATCGCCCAGTGGGCCACGCGCAAGGAAGACGCGCAGGAAGAAATCGAACGTCTGGCCGAGTTGGCCCTGCACGGAGAAGAGCAGGCCGAACTGCTGGCGGCCCAGGTGGAGGAGCAGGCCCAGCAACTGCCCGAGATGGAAGACGCGCTGTCCAAGGCGCAAAGCGCCGCCAACGAACAGCGTGGTGCCGTGGGTCAAGTGCAGCAGCAAATCCAGGTGTTGGCCGCCGAGCAGCGCAGCATCGAAGAGCAAAGCCGGGGCTTGGGCAACCGGCGCGAGCGCCTGAGCGCCGACCGCAACGCACTGTCCGCTCCCGATGAGGCCCGTTTGCAAGACGTGCAGCAGCAATTTGAAGAAGCCCAGGAAGCCAACGCCATCGCACAGGAGCGACTGCACGAATTGCAGGAATCGGTGCCCGCGCTGGACGAAGCCAGGCGTAACGCGCAGCAGGCGGTCAACAGCGAATCAGCACGCCAGGCCGACCTGTCGGCGCGCATGGAGGCCCTCAAGGCCTTGCAGGAAAAGGTGAAGACCGATGGCAAGCTGCAACCCTGGTTGACCAAGCACGGCCTGGACCACTTGCAGGGCCTGTGGAGCCGCATCCACATGGAGCAGGGTTGGGAAAACGCCCTGGAAGGCGCATTGCGCGAACGCCTGGGGGCGCTGGAAGTGTCGCGCCTGGACATGGTCAAGTCCTTTGCCAGCGATGCCCCACCCGCCAAGCTCGCTTTCTTTAGCCCGCCGCTGGCGGCAGTGCCGCAGGCCGCAGCAGATCTGCCGCGTCTGTCCGATCTGTTGCGCGTGAACGATGCCGGTCAGCGTGCTGTGCTGACAGACTGGCTGCACGGCTGCTACACGGCCGGCAGTTTTGAAGATGCGCTGCTGCAGCGCAGCCAGCTCAAAAGCGGCGAAGCCATTTATGTGAAGTCCGGCCATGTGGTCAGCGCCCACAGCGTGAGCTTTTACGCCCAGGATTCTGAGCAGGCGGGCCTGTTGGCGCGTGCCCAGGAAATTGAAAACCTGGACAAACAGCTGCGTGCCCAGGTGCTGATTGCCGACGAAACCCGACTGGCCCTGTCGCGCGCCGAGAGCGCCTACGCACAAAGTGCCCAGGCCCTGGTCAGTGTGCGCCGGGAAGCCGCCGAGGCCCAAACTCGCAACCACGCGCTGCAGGTCGAAGCCCTGCGCCTGACGCAGTTGGCCGAGCAGACGCGCGCCCGCAGCGCCCAAATCGACAGCGATATTGCTGAAGTCGATGCCCAATTGGAAGACTTGCAGGAGCGCCGCGCCACAGCCGAATGCCGCTTCGAGTCGCTGGACATGCAGTTGGCCGATGCCCAGGAGCGCCATGCCCAGCTGGATGAACGCGTGATCGAGTGGCAAAGCAAACTCAACCAGAGCCGCGAGCAACAGCGTAGCCTGGAGCGCCAGGCGCAAGAAGCCGGTTTTGCCCAGCGCAGCCTGCAGGCGCGCAACGCCGAGTTGTCACGCGCCATGGAAACGGCCGACCAGCAGACCACCTCCATCCTGGCCGAGCAACAGCGCGCCCACGACGAAATGACGCGCCTGACCGATGCCGCAGCACAAGCCGGGCTGCAAAACGCCCTGGCCCTGAAGCTCGAGCGCGAGCAGGCCTTGGGTGCCAAGCGCAGCGAATACGACGACCTGACGGCCAAACTGCGCGCCAGCGACGAGCGCCGCATGCAGCTCGAACGCGAACTCGATCCCTTGCGCGCCCGCATCACCGAATTCCAGCTCAAGGAGCAGGCAGCGCGTTTAGGCTTTGAACAATACGAAACCCAGCTGGCAGCCGCAGGTGCCGACCTGGTGGCGCTGGAACAATCCATCCGCGACGGCAATGTGCGTCTGTTTGGCATGCAAACCGACATCGACCGCATCCAGCGTGAAATCACCGCCCTGGGCGCGGTCAATCTGGCGGCGCTGGACGAGCTGACCGCAGCCCGCGAGCGCAAGACCTTTCTGGACTCGCAGAATGCCGACCTGACCGAGGCCATGAACACCTTGGAAGACGCGATCCGCAAAATCGACGCCGAAACGCGCGAGCTGCTGTCGGGCACCTTCAACCAGGTCAACGAGCATTTCGGGCGCATGTTCCCTGAGCTCTTCGGTGGCGGCAACGCGCGCCTGGTGATCACGGGCGACGAGATTCTGGACTCGGGCGTGCAGGTGATTGCCCAACCACCGGGTAAAAAGAACCAGACCATTCACCTGCTCTCCGGTGGTGAGAAAGCGCTCACCGCCATTGCGCTGGTGTTTGCCATCTTCCAGCTGAACCCGGCACCCTTTTGTCTGCTGGACGAGGTGGACGCGCCCTTGGACGACGCCAACACCGAGCGCTATGCCAAGCTGGTCTCCAGCATGAGCCGGCACACCCAGTTTCTCTTCATCAGCCACAACAAGATCGCCATGGAAATGGCGGAGCAGCTGATCGGCGTCACCATGCAGGAGCAGGGCGTCTCGCGCATCGTGGCCGTCGATATGGAATCCGCCGCTTCATTTGCCGAACTGGCCTAGGGATTTACACAACCATGAGCAATTTACAGATTGGATTAGCAGCCGCAGGCGGCCTGGTGCTGGCGGCGGTGGTCGGTTACAACACCTGGACCTCGCGCAAGAATGCACCGCGCCAAGCCGCACCGGATGAACCCGTGGAGCCAGGCGGCCTGGATCCGATCGAGCCTGGTTTTGCCGAGACCGACCCGCAAGCGCACGATATGGCCCTGCCCACGCCTGCCAGAAAGCCCTCTTTGGATGCGCTGATTGACGTCATCGCCAACCTGGGCCTGGACCCTCATGCATCCGTGGTATCCGGCGATGCCGCTATTGCAGCCCTGCCTGCCACGCGCCGCGCCGGCACAAAACCTTTTGCGGTGGAAGGCTTCAACACCGTGACCCAGCAATGGGAAGCTCCCCAGGCCGGCCAGCGTTACAACAGCTTCCAGGCTGGTGTGCAATTGGCCAACCGCACGGGTGCCTTGAACGAGATTGAGTACTCCGAGTTTGTGGTCAAGACCCAGGCCTTTGCCGACGCCATTGCTGCCACACCGGACTTCCCCGAAATGCGCGACGAAGTGGCGCGCGCACGGGAGCTGGACCAGTTTTCAAGTGCCCATGATGCGCAGCTGGGCTTTACCATTCGCGCCCGCAATGCCTCCTGGAGCCCGGGCTACGTGCAGCAAAATGCCGCGCGACTGGGCTTTGTGGCAGGCACCATCCCCGGCCGCTTGGTGCTGCCGGCCAGCCAGGAAGGACTGCCCCCGGTGCTGGTGCTGGCTTTCGATTCCCAGGCTGCTTTGGCCGAAGACCCGGACCAATCCGCTATCCGCGACGTCAGCCTGCATCTGGACGTAGCCCAGGTAGACCGCGGCGAGCAACCTTTTGAGCGCATGCGCGATGCCGCCTTTGCTTTGGCGCAGGGCATGGATGGCGTGGTGACCGATGACAACGGCCAGCCCCTGGCGGCTGAGACCATGGACGTGATCGGCACGGAGTTGCAGACGCTGTACAACACGCTCGAGCAGCGCGATCTGGCTGCCGGTTCTGCGGTGGCGCGGCGTTTGTTCTCTTGAGTTTCCTCTTTTGTTCACCTGCTTTTTTCTGATCCATCGGGAGTTATAGGTGCGGTAGTGAAAAAGTGATGACCAATGCAAAACCTTGATTTATTTGCCGAACCCGAAGCGTGTGACCAAGATCACCAACGCCTGCAGGCCCTGCGCACCACGCTACACCGCCACGCCCACCAGTACTACGTGCTGGACACCCCCACGGTCCCGGACGCCGAGTACGACCGCCTGTTCCGCGAACTGCAAGCGCTCGAAGCCGCGCACCCGGACTGGCTCACGCCCGACTCTCCAACGCAACGCGTGGGTGGCAAACCACTCGACCAGTTCACCACGGTGCGCCACGCCGTGCCCATGCTCAGCATCCGCACCGAGACCGATACGGAATCCAGCGGTGCCCAGGCTTTTGACACCCGTGTGCGCAAGGAACTGGAGTTGACCGAGACCGATGCGGCGGTGGAATACGTGGCCGAGCTCAAATTCGACGGCCTGGCCATCAACCTGCGCTACGAGAACGGTGTGCTGGTGCAGGCCGCCACGCGCGGTGACGGCGAGAACGGTGAGGACGTGACGCAGAACATCCGGACCGTGGGCCAGATCCCTTTGCGCATTGAAGCCCCCACGCTTGCAGCCCCGCGTGCCGCGCTGCCCCCCGAGGGCGCGGGTTTAGCCTTGGAGCGGCCCGACGGCGAAACAGGGCCATCGCCAGTTAACGTGCCCGCCGTGCTGGAAGTGCGTGGCGAGGTCTATATGCGGCGCGATGATTTCGAGGCCTTGAATGAACGCCAACGTGCCCGCATCGCCGCCGGTGAAAAAGGCGAGAAAACCTTTGTCAACCCGCGCAACGCCGCCGCCGGTGCCGTGCGCCAGTTGGACCCTGCGATTGCCGCACAACGCCCCTTGAGTTTTTTTGCCTATGGCGTGGGCGAGGTGGCGCCGCTTGCCGTGGGCAGCTTGTTTGCCACGCATATGGAACTGCTGCAGACGCTCAAGGGTTGGGGCTTTCCGGTGGCCGACGAGATCCGCGTGGTGCGCGGTGCCGACGAACTGGTGGCCTTCCACCAGAACATCGCCCTGACGCGTGACCAGCTGCCTTTTGATATCGACGGTGTGGTCTACAAGGTCAACAGCCTGGCACTGCAGCAGCGCCT